>JAUNGK010000019.1 GCA_030524555.1 Bacillota bacterium
TCATCAAGTATGATATATAAAAAGCAATAAATTGTGGTGTTGTGAAAGATGGGGACGAGTATAATTTTCTTGTTTATATAGTTTATAAATAGTTACGAAAGGTTATGTGGGGATGGGGAAAAGACTTACAACTATTTGTGCCGTGGTTTGTACGGCAAGTATATTGGCTGCTGGATGTGGAAGTCTTGCCGATCAAAATGCGTCGGCTCAACAGTTTAAGCCATCTGTCACTTTAACATATCAAGCGGAAGAAGCTGCTTTTACGGGAAATGTCAAAGCTGTGGAAGCTTCTTCTACGTCAGAGACAGCAAATGATCTACCCCTTTCGGGGCATACAGGTTCCGGGTACGTGGATGGTTTTCAGGAAGATGCGGACTCCTGTATTTTTACAGTGGAAATCCCTGAAACAAATTTTTATGATTTAAATTTTGTCAGCGCAAGCAACGGCGGCGAAAAGTATAACTATGTCAGCGTGGATGGTGAAGAAGCGGGAAGCGTTTATGTGGAGAAAACAGAGTATACTGATTCTGTATTGCAGCGTGTTTATTTAACAGAAGGAATTCATGAAATTATAATTAGAAAATACTGGGGGTGGATTTATCTGGATCGGTTGGAAATTACGGATTCAGCACCTATTGATCAATCTATTTATGAGGTGACAGCGCCGCTGTGCAATCCGAATGCTTCTGAGGAGGCGAAAAGGCTGTACAGTTATCTGTGCGATATTTACGGAAGCAAGTTTCTTGCAGGACAGACCTGCGATCAGGGACCCTATGGCAGAGAAATGCAGGTGATTAAGAAAACTACCGGCAAAATGCCAGCAGTGCTTGCTATGGATTTTATGGATTATTCGCCCTCCAGAGTGGAGCGGGGAACGGAAGGACATACTACAGAATATGCCATTGATTTTTGGAAACAAGGGGGAATTGTTGCGTTTCATTGGCATTGGACAGTACCCTCTAAATACATAACAGGAGATTGGGGTGGAAGCTTCTATAAGGATAATACCAATATTGATCTTGCAAAAATTATGAATGGCGAGGATGAAGAGGGCTATCAGCTGCTGATGAGTGATGTGGATGTGATAGCAGAGCAGCTTGAAATTTTGCAAAAGGCAAAGGTTCCGGTACTCTTCAGACCCCTTCATGAGGCATCCGGCGGATGGTTTTGGTGGGGAACGGCAGGCCCTGATGCATACAAGAAGCTGTACATTGCCATTTATGAAAAGCTGACCAATGAATACGGACTTAATAACCTGATCTGGGTATGGAACGGGCAGGATGCGGACTGGTACCCGGGGGATGAGTATGTAGATATTATAGGAGAGGATATTTATCCCGGTGAGAAGGTATACAGTTCACAGATTTCTGCATACCTGAATGCAGCACAAAATTACTCCACGGAGAGAAAGCTTGTTTACATGACGGAAAACGGATGTGTGTTTGATCCGGAGCTTGCGAAGAGAGATGGAGCCATGTGGGGAATGTGGTGCACCTGGCAGGGAGAGTTTGTTGCAAAGAGCATGGCAATATATGCTTTAAATGAACAGTATACGGAAGAAAGCCTTTTGAAGAAGGCCTATGCGGATGAGGCTGTAGTTACCTTGGAGGATTTGCCGGATCTGACAACCTATCCGATCAGGGAGGCTTTCAAATAAATGAGTGGATTTGATAAGAATGCGGAGCAGAAAGCGGATCCGTATGAAAGTGGAAAAGAGCGTAAGAAGCTTTTAAGCCCGGAGGGAAATATTGTCTATGTGCTGACCAAGGCAGGACAAGTGATCATTTTAAATATTGTCTGGCTGCTATGCTGCATACCGGTTTTTACCATAGGAACCGCAACTACTTCCCTGTATTACGCAATGATGAAAAATATCAGAAGAAATCGCAGCTATCCGTTAGTAGAGTATTTTGCCTCCTTCAAACGAACCTTAGGAAGGGGGAGCGCTTTTACCTTGATGGCAGGAGTGTGGTTTATGCTGCTATATCATCTCTGGACAATAGCGAATGCCCAGCAGGGGGCTGTGGGAATTTTTCTTGGCAGAATGTATATAGCATTGGCGGTAATGTCGGCAGCAATATTGATTTATCTGTTTCCGGTATTGTCCAGGTTTATGATGAGCATGAGTGCCATGGTAAAGCTGGCTTTTGTGATGGCGGTGAGGTTTATAGGCTATACTGTATTGATGCTGGCAGGGAGTGTGGCGCTATGCCTGATTTGGTTTTATTATCTGCCCTGGCCTGCCATTCTCATATGGCCGGGGGCATGGTGCTATGTATGTACATTTATGATAGAAAAGGCGCTTCGAAAATACATGCCGGCATCCGACGGAAATGAGGATGCATGGTATTACGAATAAGCGACACGATATTTCAGGTTTTTAGAAAGGCATGGTATTGAGATGAAAGTTGGGACGATGAGTAAGAAATTAATGGCGTTATTTTTGGCTTGCACAGAGGTGGTTGTTACGATGCAGGTCTGTTCCATTTCCGCAGATGCGGCAGCTTCCATGACACAGGCGCAGGCCAAGGAGATGGTAGGTACTTTTTCAACAGTAGATTCTATTCCCGATTATGTGGAATATCTGGCTGAGCATAGTGATGCTTCCTACCCTGATGTGACTATAGAGGTAAATGCATCGGATTATATTTCCTATATGGAGGGAGATAAGGAAGTAGAGCCGGTGATTTATACTGATTATGATGGTGCCGCGGGAGACAGCGTTCTGACGGCGGAAAACGGCTATATTGAATTTGAGGTTGAGATTCCGGAGACGGGATTTTATCAGCCTGCTATTGAGTACTATCCCATAGAAGGTAAAAACTCTGAAATACAAAGAAGCTTCTTTATAGACGGGCAGCTGCCTTACGGAGAACTTTCACTGATAGAGTTTTCCCGTGTATGGTCTACGGATGTTGCACAGGCAAGCTTCGCCCAGGGCAGCTATAATGTGGTTTGGAATAAGGATAACCAGGGCAATGATATGAAGCCTACATCAGTGGAAATCCCCGAATGGATTGTTGCGGATCTGTATGATAATAACGGATACATTACACAGCCCTTATGCTTTTATTTAACAAAGGGAACCCATACGATTTCCATTAACTCTCAAAGAGAGCCTATGCTGCTGCATAAGCTGATCCTTACCAATAAGGAGGAGGCAAAGAGCTACGCGGAGGTTAAAGCACAATGGGATCAGATGGGAGCACAGAATACTACAGGTGTAAATGTGGAAATTCAGGCTGAAAACGCAACCAAAACTTCCTCTCAGATGTTATATCCCAAGCAGGATCAGTCTTCTCCGGCAGTATATCCGGCAAGCGCCAAGGAGCTTCTTAACAATACCATTGGTGGAGAAAGCTGGGGAGATGCGGGACAGTGGATTGAATGGGAATTTGAAGTGCCTGAGAGTGGTTACTATAATATATCAATGTTTGATAAGCAGAGTTTTATGAGAGGTATCTATACATCCCGTAAAATTACCATTGACGGGGAGGTGCCTTTTAAGGAGCTTTCGGATTATGGATTTACTTATGAAGCATCATGGAGAACAGATGTACTTTCGGATGAGGAAGGTAATCCTTTCCAGTTTTACCTTGAGGAGGGAACCCATACCATCCGAATGGAGGTGGTTTTAGGCGACTTCTCTCAGGTTATTTCAAGTGTACAGGACTGTGTATCTCAGTTGAATGCAATTTATCGAAAGGTTATTCGCATTACAGGTGTCAGCCCGGATACCTACAGAGATTATCAGATCGAGGCTTCCCTCCCGGGACTTAACGGAGAGATGGCAGCGGTAAGAGATCAGTTAGATCAGGCGATTAATGATTTGAGACAGGCGGCGGGACGTACCTCCGATAAGGAAAGCGTTTTGATTACGATGAAAGACCAGTTGGATTATCTGATTGCAGATGAGGAGCGTTTTGTAAAGGTAGTTGCTACCTACAAGCAGAATGTCAGAGCCTGCGGTACGTGGATTACGCAGGTTATCGATCAGCCGCTGCAGATAGACAGATTAAATATTTATTCCCCGGATCAGGAAATTAAGGTGGCTTCCAATTCCTTCTTTGATAAGCTGGGGTATGAGATAAGGAGATTGTATTATTCCTTTGTGATTGATTATAACTCTCTTGGAGCAACTGATTCTGAACAGGGCGGGGAGAATGCAACGATAACCCTCTGGGTTGGAACCGGACGTGACCAGGCAAACGTAATCCGATCCTTAATTGATGAATCTTTTACCAGTGTTTACGGAATTAATGTAAATGTTCAGTTGGTAGATATGAACACGCTGCTCAGGGCCGAGCTTGCAGGAGAAGGGCCTGATGTAGCGATACAGGTGGCAAATACCAATGGTATTGCCGGAGCAGTGCTAAATACAGGAAATGATACGCCGGTTAACTACGGACTTAGACATGCGGTGCTGGATCTGACCCAGTTTGAAGATTATCCGGAGGTGGCTGACAGATTTTATGACAGTGCACTGACGGCGTTTGGTTTTGACGGTGCAATGTATGCCCTGCCGGAGACCCAGACCTTCCCGGTTATGTTTTACAGAAAGGACATTTTGGCGGAGCTTGGACTTGAGGTGCCGCAGACGTGGGATGAGGTAAAGGTTGCCATGTCGGTTCTGGCGAAGAACCAGATGGAATTCGGTATATTGCCATCAGAGCAGATTTACGCAATGCTGCTTTATCAAAACGGAGGCGAATATTACAACGAAGGCGGTATTTCCTCAGCACTGGATTCTGACATTGCGGTTAACACATTTAAAGAATACTGCGAATATTATACCGACTATGGACTTGACAGATGGGCCAGTGTGGAAGAACGTTTCCGTACAGGAGAGTGTCCGATTATTATTGCGGATTACACCTTATACAACAATTTAGAGGTTTCGGCACCGGATATTGCAGGTCTCTGGAATTTTACAATGGTTCCCGGGACGGTCAAGGAGGATGGAACGGTTGATCATTCCGTTGGCTGTACCGGACTGGCAAGCATGATTATGGCAGATACCGAGGATCCGGATGCATGCTGGGAATTTTTGAAATGGTGGACCAGTGCAGATACGCAAACTCTTTTTGACAGGGAGATGGAATCGCTTATGGGCTCGGCAGCCCGTGTCGCAACAGCCAATAAGGAAGCATTTGAGAATATACCATGGTCTGTGGATACATACGAGGCATTGGCGGAGGCCTTTGAATGGGTAAAAGGCATCCCTCAGGTTCCCGGCGGTTATTATTCCTGGAGAAATGTAAACAATGCATTTTATACTGTAACAACGGATACTGATACGGCATCGCCCAGAGAGGAATTGATGGATAAGGTGCTCTATATCAATGATGAGATCACCTATAAGCGAAAGGAATTTGGATTACCGACGATAGATGATTTAGAAGAGGAGGATAAGTAAATGGCATCAACTGAAGCATTGACGGTTGCAAAGAAACAAAGCAAGCTTAGTTACCAGATTAAAAAGAATAAAGCCTGCTATATTATGCTGGCACCTTACTTTATTTTATTCTTCCTGTTTACGGTATTGCCGGTACTGGCATCTATTGCGCTTAGCTTTACCTATTTTAATATGTTGGAGTTTCCCACCTTTAACGGATGGAATAACTATATAAAGCTGTTTCTGGAGGATGATATTTTCCTGGTATCTTTGAAAAATACATTGATTTTTGCAGTGGTGACAGGTCCTATCAGTTATCTGCTCTGCCTTTTGTTTGCATGGATTATTAATGAGTTTTCCAGCAAGCTGAGAACGCTGCTTACCTTGATTTTTTATGCGCCCTCTATCTGCGGTAACGCATATATGGTGTGGAGTCTGATCTTATCCAGTGACAGATATGGATATTTGAACGGTATTTTAATTAAGCTTGGAATTATCAATGAACAGAAGCTGTGGATGCAGGATGCCAAATATATTCTGCCCTGTCTGATCGTGGTTCAGCTATGGCTTTCCTTAGGTACAGGCTTTTTGTCCTTTATTGCCGGATTACAAACGGTGGATAAGAGCCTGTATGAGGCGGCGGCGCTGGACGGTGTAAGGAACAGATGGCAGGAGCTGTGGTATGTAACGCTTCCTGCTATGAAGCCTCAGCTGATGTTCGGTGCGGTTATGCAGATTACTCAGTCCTTTGCAGTTGCGGATATCTCCATTCAGCTGGCAGGAAATCCTTCCGTCAATTATGCAGGTGCAACGGTTGTTACCCATCTTCTGGATTATGGTTCAACCAGATTTGATATGGGTTATGCATCAGCAATCGCAACAGTGCTGTTCCTGTTGATGGTAGGTACGAATAAACTGGTTCAGAAATTATTAGGAAGGGTGGGAGAGTAAGTGGCAAAGACGGCTGTAAAAGAAAAACCTGTTAAGGTCAGAAAAAAATATCGCTTTTTTAAGCCCAGAGAAAAGAAGCTGAACCGTTCTGTTGCAGGTAACGGATTGTTATTCTTTATCATGGCTATCTGCGGATTCTTTATGGCGCTTCCCCTTGTTATGATTATTAACAACTGCCTGAAGCCCCTGGATGAAATATATCAGTATCCGCCAAGAATATTGGTTAGAAACCCTACCCTTGAAAATTTTACGGATTTGTTTACCATTATGAACGATTCATGGGTACCCTTTTCCAGATACATATTAAATACGATTATTATTACCGGTCTTGGAACGGTGGGCCATGTTATACTGGCCTCCCTTGCTGCTTATCCTCTGGCTAAGCATGAGTTCCCGGGGAAGAAGCTTCTGTTTAACATGGTTGTGCTTTCCATGATGTTTTCCTGGACGGTAACACAGATCCCCAACTATATGATTATCAGCTGGCTGGGAATAAACAATACCTATTTGGCTCTGATACTTCCCGCCTGTGCTTATGGTATGGGATTATATCTGATGAAACAGTTTATGGAGCAGCTTCCGACCTCCCTTATGGAGTCGGCGAGACTGGACGGCGCTTCCGAGTATCAGGTTTTT
Source organism: Bacillota bacterium (assembly GCA_030524555.1). GTDB lineage: Bacteria > Bacillota > Clostridia > Lachnospirales > Lachnospiraceae > Suilimivivens. Next base: position 6,983 of record JAUNGK010000019.1, read on the forward strand.
TGGAAGATCGTTATGCCCAATGTAAAACCTGCATGGCTGACGCTGGCAATCTTTCAGTTCCAGCAGATGTGGGGAAATACAGGAAGCATGTTCCTTAGAGATGAGCAGCTTAAGCCTCTGCAGTTTGCACTTCAGCAGATATCTGCCGGCGGTACAGCCAGAGCAGGTGCGGCGGCTGCAGTTACATTCATCATTGCGGCAGTGCCCATTATTTTCTTCCTGGCATGTCAGAGCAACGTACTGGAAACCATGACGACTTCGGGAATGAAGGATTGATAGGAGGCGCAGAATGAAAAAACATAATTTGTTAGTAAAATCAGCTGCCTTCCTGTTTGCGGTGGCAATTACGGCAGTATCCTTTGGTGAGAAGGTTTATGCGGAGGATCAGCCATACGATACCTATAACTATGATTATCGCGGAAATATTGTAATAACGCCTGCAGCTTATGTGCCGAACGGATCGGTAACAGGCTTGTCTGTAGGGACGACTGATTTTAAGGAGCCTCAGGATCTGTGTGTTGCACCGGATGGACTGATCTATGTGGCGGATACTCAGAATAACCGGATTGTTGTGCTAAACGAAGATTTAACAGAGGTAGTTCGGATTATTGACAGTTTTCAGAGGGACGGGGCGGAAGATACCTTTAATCAGCCCTATGGAGTGTGCGTTTCAGAGAGCGGCAAATTGTATGTTGCGGACTCTATGAACAAGAGAGTGGTGGTACTGACACCCGAAGGTGAATTTGTCAGTATTATTGACAATCCTCAATCGGAAATTTTGGAGGAAGGCTTTGATTTTATACCGATTAAGGTAACCGTTGATTATGCGGATCGTGCTTATGTAATTTCCAAGAATGCATTTGAAGGAATTCTTGTTTTTGAAAGCGATGGAAGCTTTACCGGATATTTCGGTACCATTGAAGTAAAGATTACGCTTTGGGAAAAGTTCTGGAGAAAGATCGCAACTAAGGAGGAGCGTGCGAAGCAGCAATTATATATTCCTACCGAGTTTACAGGTATGGATGTGGACAGCGGCGGATTTATTTATGCAACGAATATTGACTCCGACGGAGTTCAGGCTGTAAGGCGTTTAAACCCTCAGGGAAAGGATGTAATTCAGAAGGGCGAAAACGAGAATGTAGGCGGAGATATACGAGTTTATACCTATGGTAAATATGCCGGTCCAAGTGAAATAACGGATGTAGTGTATAGAGGAAAGGGGATTTACTCTCTGCTTGACAGAAAGCGCGGAAGAATTTTCACCTATGATAAGGAAGGAAATCTTTTGTATATTTTTGGAGGACTTGGCAGTCAGGAGGGAACCTTTACAACACCCGTAGCCATTGAAGCCATAGGGGATCAGTTGATCGTGCTTGATGCCTATTATGGAGCCATACTTAAGTTTGGCGAAACAGAGTACGGAAATCTGATTAATGAGGCTGTAGGGCTTCGATATGACGGCGACGAAACCGAGGCGATTGAAATCTGGCAGAAGGTTTTAAAGCTGGATGAGAATAACGAGCTTGCAAACTCCGGTATTGGCAAGGCATATTTGACTGCCGGAGAAAACAGGACTGCTATGAAATATTTAAAGCTTGGAATGAACAGAAAGTATTATTCCGTGGCATGGAAGCGTTATCGAAATGAAATTTTGACGGAAAATATGAATTTATTTATGACAATAATTGTAGTATTCATTGTTCTGCTGATCACATATAAGAAGTTTTTAAAGAAATGGATCAGGCAGAAGCGTCAAGAGAAGAAAGGAGGGCTTACCTGATGAAACAATTATTTTCCAAGGATAAATGGAAGTATGCTTTTTATACCGTAAGCCATCCTGCTGACGGATATTATGAGATCAGGCACAGGGAAAGAGGAAGCGTGCCGGTTGCCTTTGTACTGGTTATACTGTTTTCAATTAGCTTTTCGATCAACAGAATTTCAGCCAGCTTTATTGTCAATGATGTAGACCCCTTGGATGTAAATGCCCTTACAGAATTGGTATCCGTGCTTTTGCTATACGCATTGTTTTGTGTGGGAAATTGGTCCATTACCTGCCTGATGGAGGGAGAGGGAAGGCTGAAGGATATCTCCATTGCTATCGGATATGCAATGATCCCGATGATCGTCTGCTTCAATATTGGTACTGTTGTCAGTCAGTTCGTGGCACAGAATGAGGAAGCATTTTATTTTATGATTATCGGTATCGGAATTGCCTACGGACTTTTCATGATGCTGATTGGAATTATGGAAGTACATAATTATACACTGGGCAAGACATTGGTTACAATTTTCCTTACATTTATTGCCATGTTTATTATTATCTTTGTTGTTTTATTGTTTACGGACTTGATTAATCAGGTATACAGTTTCTTTTACAGTATTTATCAGGAACTGATATTCAGAGCATAGGAGGAGGATGGGAATGCGTAAAAGTAAAAAGATTTTACTGGGTGTATCAGCACTCATCCTGCTTATAGCAGTCATTTGGCTGGCACATTATCTTATTCGTTATTATTTTTATAATGAATACAAAGAGGATTTATCCTCCTACGAGTATGAAGAAGGGTTTGAGTTTGCGCCGATTAGCGAGTCTGAGAGTGATGTGGATGGTATGCTTCTTGCAGCGGAGAATGATACGTTAAAGCTCTATGCGGATACGCAGACCGGCGAGGTGGCAATCGTAGATAAAAGAAACGGACAGATTGTTCGTTCCAATCCTCTTGATGCGGATGAAGATGAGATTGCAACCGAAACCAATAAAAATTACCTGAAATCTCAGCTTATCGTAGATTATTTTAATACCTCCAGAACAGAAGGTACCTTTGACTCCTACAGCTACTGTACTTCAAGAGGACAACTGGAGGCGGAGGGTATCGAAAACGGAATCCGTTTTCTGTATACCATAGGAGATTTAACCAGTGCAACTGGCATTGTTCCCCAGTATATCAGTAAGGAGACGCTGGATAATGTGATGACGTTAATGTCCGAAGAGGGGGCAAAATTTACGGCGAAGAAGTTCGTGGAAAGTGATGTGGCAGAAGGTTATATGGAGATGCTTGAATCTACCGTAAAGGGTGCTTCGCAGATCCGTAAGCTGAATAAGTATTTTGAGGAGGCAGGCTTTACCACGGATGATTACATGCGTGAAATGGCAAATTCAGGAGTGGAGGGAGCTATTCCGATTTCCTTTATGATCCCCCTTGAGTATCGTTTAAATGAGGACGGGGTAGATGTTTCCGTTCCCATGTGCAGGGTGGAGGAGTACGGCGGTGGTACCCTGTTCCGTATTCAGCTTTTGAGATACTTCGGAACTGCAGGGACAGACGAAGACGGTTATATGCTGGTACCAAACGGATCCGGTTCGCTGATCTGTTTTAATAACGGCAAGACTACAGCGTCTACTTATTCCGAATATGTGTATGGAATTGATCCGCTGGCATCTGAATATACCGTAATGGAAAATACGGAAGATGTGAAGATGGCGCTTTTCGGTATTTTCAGGGAAAAGAGCGGCATTTTTGCAACTATTGAGGATGGGGCATCCCTAAGCTATCTGTCAGCTGGTGTTTCCGGGAAAATCAACGAATATAATTATGTGTATCCGACCTTTGTTCTTCGAGGAAATGATAAGCTTGCTATGTTTGGTTCTACCGGTAACGAGGCAGAGCTGCCTATCGTGGAAACCAATTTTTATGATGCGAATTTGACGGTGCGTTACAGTATGCTTACCGAGGATTATTCAGGATATGCAGGAGCGGCAAATTATTACAGGGAAAGATTGATTAATGAAGGTGTGCTGACTGCCAGGGAAGAAGAAAAGGAAGACATTAAATTTTACTATGATGTTCTCGGCGGCGTAACCATGACAAAATTTTTCATTGGTGTGCAGTATGATGGCCTGTATGCCATGACAACCTTTAATGAAGCAGCCGATATTTCCAATGATTTGGCAAAGAGCGGTATTACCAATCAGGTTATGAATTACCAGGGCTGGATGAACGGCGGATACTATCATGATGTAGTTGATAAGATCAAGGTGCCGCATAAGCTTGGTGGCAAATCTGATTTAGAGGCTTTAAATGATACGGTAAGCAAAAACGGCGGCTCTTTCTATGCAGATGTAGCATTTCAGAAGGTAACGTATATCAGTAAGAGATATTCCTATAATAAGGAAACATCAAGGTATTACGGAACCGGATATGTCGCAGATTTTGGACTGGTCAATCCCGCAAACTTACGTAAAACATCAGGTCTTGGTTATTCAGAAAACCTTTATGATCTGATTTCGCCCAAGTTCCTTGTCAGATATACGGATAAATTTACAAGAAAGATAAACAACTATGACATTGAAGGTATTTCCCTGAGGGATCTTGGAGATGAACTTCATTCCGATAAAAAGCGTACCAATGTGATTGACAGGGAAATGGCGCTTGATGTAGTGACTGCGCAGCTGGCTTCCATAGAAGGCACGGGGAAGAGCATTATGTTAAATGACGGAAATGATTATTCCTTTGCCTATGCGGATGATATCATCAATGCACCTCTTACAGGCAATGATTATTATATTGTGGATGAAAATGTTCCTTTTTATGAGATGCTGATCCATGGATATATTGATTATTCCGGTTCAGTGATCAACTTGAGTGATGCATATGATAAAACAGATGTGGTACTTAATTTGATTGAAAATGGAGCATCTCCGCATTTTATGTTTACATGGGGGAATGCAAATGAGATAAAGAGAACCGGACTTAACCGGTTCTATGCAACCACTTATACCAACTGGAAAGAGGATGCGTTAGCCATTTATGAGGAAGTAAACAATGCATTAAAATATGTAAACAATGCGTCTATCGTCAATCATGAAATTTTGGATAACGGTGTGCGGGCGGTATCCTACAGCAATGGCATAACCATTTATGTGAATGAAACCTATGCTGACCAGAACGTGGACGGAGTATCCGTACCTGCAAGAAGCTATGGAATAGGGGGAGTCTGATGATGAGAAGAAAGAAAAAAAGAATGTCTCTCACGACCAAAAGAAGCATAACAGGATATTTATTTATTCTTCCATGGCTGATTGGTTTTATCTGGTTTTATGCAAGAAGCCTGTTTATGTCCGTTCAGTTTTCACTGTGTGAATTGACGGTAAACCCCGGAGGCGGGTACACATTGGACTTTACGGGGCTGGAAAATTATATTTATGCTTTTCGTGTTCATGGAACCTTTAAGCAGATATTGACTACCTCAATAGGAAACATGCTGATTGATGTTCCGTTGATTACCTTTTTCAGCTTGTTTATGGCAATTCTTTTAAACAGGAAATTTAAAGGAAGAACGCTGGTAAGAGCTATCTTTTTCCTGCCGGTTATCCTGAATTCAGGAGCAATTTTAGATGCCATGGAGCTGGCCAGAACTATGATGAGCGGCGGTATTTCAAGCGCCAGTGCGGAAATGGCGGCGGCTTCTTCCAGCGGAATGAGTATTCAGTATTATATTCAGATGTTTAGCTCTTTGGGTCTGCCGGATGTGATTATTGAATATGTGGCAGGGGCGGTAAGCAGAATCAGTGATATTATTAATGCCTCAGGCGTGCAGATTATCATTTTTATAGCAGCGCTGCAGTCCATACCCGGTTCCATGTATGAGGTTGCAAGGATCGAGGGCGCTACTGCCTATGAAACCTTCTGGAAGGTAACCTTCCCTATGGTTCTGCCTCATATTATCACCAATGTGGTATATACCGTAGTGGACAGCTTCGCAGATTCAGAAGTTGTAGAGTTGGCTTATGAAACTGCATTTAGCAATAACAATTACGGACTAAGTTCGGTTATGAGTTTGACCTCAACTGTACTGACCTGTTTAATTCTGGTGATTATCTGTAGGTTTATACAGAAGAGAACGTTCTACTATAACTAGGAAAGGAGAAAAAAGATGGAAAAGGCAGAACAAAAGCAAAAGCTTTCCTTTAAGGCAATCAAAGAAATGTATCATGATATGAAAACAGATACGCAGTTTGCCAATGACAGGAAGCGTTGGGCTTCCAACATTAAGAAGTTTATTCTGGGACTGTTTCGGCTGGTTATTATTGTAGGAATTTGCTATGTAATCTTAGGACCGGTAATCGGTATTATCAGCAGCTCTTTTTTCTCTGATGCAGATAATTACAATACAATGGTATATCTGATTCCACAGGATCCCACGCTGGAAAGATATGAGCTGGCAATCAAATATCTAAACTATGGAAAAACAATGGTATCATCACTGATTTATTCTTTAACACTGATGCTGATACAAGTATTTATCTGCTCCATGGTAGGGTATGGCTTTGCAAGATATAAGTTCCCTCTTAAGAACTTATTGTTTGCATGTGTGGTTGTGATGATTGTAATCCCCACTCACACAATCATGCTTCCACTGTATATGTCATTTGCAAAGTTTGACGTCTTTGGAATTATAAAGTTAATCAGCGGTTCTGAAATTAACCTGCTCTCTACACCGGTGCCAATGTATATTATGACATTGTTCGGCTGCGGTCTTCGTTCAGGCCTGTATATTTATATATTTAATCAGTTCTTCAGAGGACTGCCGAAGGAAATTGAGGAAGCGGCCTTTGTGGACGGAGCCGGAACCTGGTATACATATTTCAGAATCATGCTGGTAAATGCAATACCGTCTGTTATTACTGTAGCAATCTTTTCTATGGTATGGCAGTACAACGATACATTTTATGCAAGGTTATTTTTGATCAGCGATGATATTGTAATCAGTAAAAAGATTTCTACTATCCAGGCAACGATTTCTAATGTTGAGAAGATTTATGATCCCAATATTCAGGAATTATATCTGGATGCAGGAGTTGTGCTGATTATGATTCCAATCATTATTATCTATGTTGCTCTTCAAAAATACTTTATAGAGGGGGTAGAGCGAAGCGGTATTGTGGGTTAAAAAAGGCTTTGTTTTACTAAAACAATTCAACTACAAAATAATAAGGAGGATGAGAAAGTTGAAGGCTAAAAAAATTATGGCATTATTTCTTACGGCGGCAATGACGATCAGCATAGTTGGCTGTAGCAATAATGCGGCAACAGAAACCAGCAATGAAGCAGAAACAGAAGCACCTGCGGAAGATCAGGCTGCCGAACCTGCAGAGGATGAGGATACGGCTGCTGCTGATGAGGCGCAGGAGGCAGGAACCGGAGAGGCAAGCCTGGACTTCGAGGACGGTTTATTTGGATTTGTAGGAAATGACAAGACTGTAAACTCTGCAGCTGATAATTCTTTGTTATCAGTAGAGGATTACAACGGTTCAAAAGCATTAAAAGTAACTCCTCAGGGGAAGATGCCTTATGTTGGTATTCAGGTAGATGCTCTTTTGGGTGATAATGCTTCCAGTCTTAAGACAGTGGAAATGACGGTTGGCATCGAGAATCCCGATGGTGACTTCTATGCCGCTTCCGGTAATATCTATGCTTTCCTGGGAGAGGATAATGTAAAGAACAACACTGGCTGGTCTGTATATCTGGAGGATGCTAATCCGAAAACGATCAGCTATACTATTCCTGACGATCAGTCTTTTGTCGCAGGTAACTATTTTGTAATTTCACTTGAAACAGATACCGGTAAGGATAAGGGCGCAACACAGGCAAATCTGTACATTGACAATATTGTATTTAAAGATGCTTCAGGCAATGTACTTGCAGCTGACAGCAGCGCTGAATATGTATCGGCAAGTACAGGGGCAGACAGATCTAACTTATGTGCAGTAACTGGTGCAGTTGAGTTTACAGATTTTGCTTGTACAGGCGACGCATGGGGACAGAACGGCTTTGATATGCCTCAGGAGATCATTGATGCATTAGTTCCCGGCTCTGTTGTAGAAATTACGTTCAGCTCCGAATCAGGAGATATGTGGATTGTAATGCCTGATGCAGCGGCAGGCTGGATGAGAGTAGGCCAGGGCAATGCAGACGGAAGCGGCAGTGATGATGCTTATATTAACAATTCCGGTAATATTTGTCAGATCACCTATGAGCAGATTGCAGCTGTATGTGGTGATGACGTATCTACATGGGGCGCAAGAATGCAATGTGAATCTGATACAGCATGGGAAGTACAGTCTGTTAAAGTTGGAACTAAGGCTCCTGCTTATGCAGTGGCAGATGCAGTTGAGTTCTCCGGTTTTGCTACCAAGGGCGATGGCTGGGGACAGGACGGCTTTGATATGCCTCAGGAGATCATTGATGCATTGGTACCCGGCAGCGTAGTAGAAGTTACCTATAGCTCTGAATCGGGAGATATGTGGATTGTAATGCCTGATGCAGCGGCAGGCTGGATGAGAGTAGGCCAGGGCAATGCAGACGGAAGCGGCAGTGATGATGCAGTTTCTGATGGCAGCAAGTGTTATATTACCTATGAACAGATTGCAGCTGTATGTGGTGATGATGTATCCACGTGGGGAGCAAGAATGCAGTGTGAGTCTGATACCGCTTGGGAAGTATATGGTGTAAAGGTCGGAACTGCAAAGGAATTTAAGATGCTTAAAAACCTTGTTGCATTCCCTGACTTTGCTGTAGCAGGAGACGGATGGGCACAGGCAGGCTTTACAATGCCTCAGGAAATCTTGGATGCTCTTGTTCCCGGATCAGTTGTAACTATTTCCTATAGCAGCGAAAACGGTGATCTTTGGGTTGTTATGAACGAAGCAGCGGCAGGCTGGATGAGAGTAGGCCAGGGCAATGCAGATGGAAGCGGCAGTGATTCTGCTGTATTTAACGGAAGCACTTGCCAGGTTACCTATGAGCAGATTGCAGCGCTTTGTGGTGATGATGTATCTACATGGGGATCAACCATGCAGTGTGAAGCTTCCGGTGCATGGGAAGTTTACAGCGTAGCTGTAGGTGTAGCTGCTGAGTAAGCAATTTTTATTAAGTAAAAAAATAAAACTAAAATGCATATTAACAGGAGGAATATGAACATGAAAATGTATAAGAAAATACTTGCTCTCGGCCTTAGCGTTGCAATGATCGCCGGCTTAACAGCATGTGGCGGTTCCGCAGAGACAAGTAACAATGCGGCAGATCAGACAAACAGTAGTGATGCGGCAGCAGAAACTGATAATACAGAGGCTGAGTCAAGCGAAAGCTCATCTGCAAATAGTGGTGAGAAGAGAGTGATTAAGATTGGTACATGGTATGATCACTACTATGACAGCACACATACAGATATTCATGACGATCCCAGCGTTGCTGATGAAGAGCTGGCACAGGCACATTTTGATATTGTAAAAGAGGTTGAAGATAAATATAATGTAGAGATTCAGTTTGTAAACCTTACCTATACAGGTATCCAGGAGTCCATCAACACTTCCATTCTGGCAGGTCAGCCTGACTGTGATATTTATGAAGTGGACTTAAGCTTCGGTATTGGTGCAGCTTTAAACGGATATGCAACCAACCTGGAGGATATCCTTCCTGAGGATCAGGATATTTTCAATGACCAGATGGTATTTTCACAGGTAGATATTGGTCTCGACGAAGGTGTGTACCTGTTCCAGTCCAACAGTGCAGAAATGGTTCTTGCAAACACCTATATGCTTGCTTATAATAAGCAGATGCTGGATGAGGCAGGACTTGAGGATCCTAATGCACTGTATGAGAGAGGCGAATGGACCTGGGATAAGTGGAGAGAGTATATGCTTGCTCTTACACAGGATACAGACGGTGATGGCGTAACGGATGTATACGGTTATGGTTCACGTTGGGATTTCCTTGTATATAACCTGCTGATGAGTAACGGTACAGCGATTGCTTCCAGCGCTACAGAAAACTTATCTTCACCTGAAGTAACAGAGGTACTTGATTTTATTTATAATATGTATAATGTTGATCATGTGGCAAATCCCTGGAATTCTGATGACTTTGATTATAATCAGAACTGCTACATGGATGGCAGGGTAGCATTCTGGATTGATGCAGCATGGATCTCTTCCGCAAATGAAGATGCAAATCTTGAGTTTGACGTTGTTTGGTGTCCTTGGCCTATCGGACCCAGTGGTGATGAAGCTACCAACAAGTTTAAAAATGTTTCCTCAGGTAATGCATGGATGATTCCGGCAGGTGTTGAGGATCCTGAACTTGTATACAATGTATTCTATGATTGGCAGAACTGGTATCATGGTGATACTGATCTTCGTGACGGTGATTTAACATGGTGGGAAGACTGTGCAATCACAGAAGAAAACTATGCTGTTATGGAATATATGGGACAGAGAGGTGCCTTTGACCTTTGGAATTCCCTTGGACTTGAGTGGGATTGGTCTCAGCTGCTAAACGGCGAAATGACTGCTGCACAGTTCCAGGAAACCTATAAGCAGAATGTACAGGATGCACTTGATGTATTCTATAAGTAATTTAGGGTAAGCAGTTATCATAATATGCGCCCGTATCTACATATGGGTACGGGCGCTGTTAAAAAATACTTAAGGCAAAAAGCAGGGAGTTTCATGTTTCGCAGTGATAATTTGTTCAGTCGTTTTATGAATGTACTGTTTGATATTATATGTGTCAGTGTTTTGTGGATATTATGTTCGGTTCCACTATTAACGGCAGGAGCAGCGTCTACAGCTGCATATTATGCAATGGCAAAATCAGTCAGATACAAAACCGGTTATACGGTAAAAGAGTTTTTTCACTCCTTTCGATATAATATGAAACAGTCCATTCCTATAACAATTGCATTCTGGATCATAATGGCTGTTCTTTTAATGGATATCTGGTATGTGTGGACAAATGACAATAAGCTGAATAGTGCAATTTTTATGGTTCTTATTTTTATATTGTTTCTGGTGGCGGGAATAACTCTTTATATTTATCCGCTGCTCTCAAGATTTGAAAAAGGAACTCTGGATCTGATTAAGACAGCAGCATTTGTGATGTTTAAATACTTACCGATAACAATTTGTCTTCTTTTGGCTTTTGGAATAGCCTGTATAGGGATATACCTGATGCCATGGTCAGTTTTTGTTCTTCCGGGAGCTTTCATGTATGGGATAACCTTCCCTGTTGAATGGATTTTAAGAAAACTGATGCCAAAGGCAGACGAAGAGGATGAAGAAGCAGAAAAATGGTATTATCAATAAGCGGAGGCTGGAAGTAAGACATGGTGATGAAAAGAACAGGAATAGTATCAGTGATTGCAGCAGCAATTCTTTTACTGCTTGCAGGATGCGGAAAAAATGAAAATGGTTCTAAGGAGCAGAATATGGGGGAGGAGAAATCCAAAATAGAAACAATTACAGCCAGCGAGCTTGTCAGCGAGATGAAAATAGGATGGAATCTTGGGAATACAATGGAAAGTCTTAACTCTTCAGCAATCAAAAAGATGCCTGCTGTAAATTGGGAAACGGCATGGGGAAATCCTGTTACTTCCAAGGAGCTGATTGATGCAGTAATAGATAAAGGGTTTAATGTAATTAGGATTCCTGTTAGCTGGAATGATCATATTTTGATATCGGGCAATTGGCAGATCGAAGAGGGCTGGATGAACAGGGTACAGGAAATAGTAGATTATGCTTATGATCAGGGCGCATATGTTATCTTAAATACCCATCATGAAAGCTGGTACGGAACCTATTATGATAAGGAGGAGCATTCGGCGGAGGTGCTGGCGGCAATATGGAGCCAGATTGCAGAGCGTTTTAAGGATTATGATGAGCATTTGATTTTTGAAGGATTAAATGAACCCAGAAAGATAGGAACCGATGTAGAGTGGAACGGAGGGGATCAGGAAGGCTGGGATGTGGTAAATCATCTGAATGCAGTATTTGTGCAGACCATTCGTGAAAGTGGCGGAAATAATCCCTATAGAATCCTTATGATTCCGGGATATGCTGCTAATTGCTGGGAAGCAATTAAACATATTGAGGTGCCTGACGATAACAAGATTATTGTATCGGTGCATGCTTATGAACCATATGATTTTGCACTAAATGTTCAGGGAAGAGGCACATGGGATCAGGACACTGCCAATATTGATACAATTATGAGTTCTTTGGATACTCTTTTTATATCCAAGGGAATTCCTGTAATTATCGGGGAGTTTGGAGCGATGTATAAGAATGTGGAGAGGAATGAACAGGAGCGAGCTGCGTGGGCGGAATACTATGTCAGTGCAGCAGCTAAGATTGGCGTTCCCTGTATCTGGTGGGACAACGGTGCATTTGAGGGAGATGGTGAGCTGTTTGGGCTGATTGACAGAGAAACCTGCGAGTGGAAATATCCCTTAGTTGTAGAGGGATTAATGAAGGGGCTGCAGGCAAATTGAGGTGTAGGATGGCAAAAGAGGTGAAAATGAAGGATATTGCAGAGAAACTGAATGTCAGTACTATGACAGTTTCAAAAGCTTTATCCGGAAAACCAGGAGTCAGCGATACGCTGAGGGAGAGAATCAAAATACTTGCTCTTGAGATGGGATATGTGCTTCCGAAGACTGAAAAGCCGGAGAACAAAAAGAGCTACAATATAGGAGTGCTGCTGGCAGAGTTTTATACGGAAAAGTATGTCACCTTCTATTGGAAGCTGTATCAGAAAATTAACATGCTTGCTGTCAAACAGAATTGTTTTGCAATGCTTGAAATTTTAAGCGGCGAAGATGAAAAAAATCTGACAGAGCCTAAGCTGCTGTGTGAAAAGAAGGTAGATGGACTTTTAGTACTTGGTTACATTGAAAGTGACTATTTAAAGATGCTTGATAATTGCAGCAGCATTCCCATTGTCTATATTGATTTTTATGATGATAAAATTCATGAGGACAGTGTGATTTCTAACAGCTTTTACGGAACCTACCAGATTACGGACTACTTATTTAGTAAGGGACATAAGGAGATAGCATTTGTGGGAACCTTATTCAGCACTAAGAGCATAACCGACAGATTCCTTGGTTACGAGAAGGCAATGATTGAGCATGGACAGAAAATAAGGGAAGAGTGGATTATTGCGGATAGAGAGGAAGAGAGAGAAAAATATGCCAGTCTGACACTTCCTGATGAAATGCCTACAGCGTTTGTGTGCAACTGTGATCTGACGGCGAGTCTTCTGATTAAGAACCTGCAGGAGAAGGGATATAAGGTGCCGGAGGATATTTCAGTGGTGGGCTATGATGATTATCTTTATCCGGAGCTTAGTAATGTGGGAATTACATCCTACGGTGTTAATATGGAGCTTATGGCGACGAAGGGAATTGAGATTTTGATTAATAAGCTGGAGGGATTGCCATATCAGAAGGGACTTCATATTATAGATGGTTATTTAATAGAGCGTGAAAGTGTTTTGGACAGAAATTAAATAAAAGATGAAATATGAGATTTTAATAAATAGAAGTGGGCTGCTGCACGGGCTATGGTTAGCTGTGCCGCAGCCTGCTTCTATTTATTCGTTATTGTCAGCAGGCTGCTTATCGTCATAGTACTGCTTATCGTTGGAGCGGTTTAAATATTTCACCTTCATAAAAGAAAGAATATCCTCCTGATCACGAGCATCCAGGAGGAGAAAATAAAAGAGAAGAAGCCGCTCACGTTTGTTAAGAAATTTAAATTTTTTGCTATTCTCAGGAGCATTTATAAAATCAATAAACAGTGATAATTCATCAGTCATATCATTTTTGGAGGCTTGCGGATTGCGGGCAAAATCCATGTTAATATTGTAGGTTACTACAAGATCAAGTAGATTTTCTACGGGAATACCATAAAGCTTGGCAAGATTGTACAGCGAATTAACCGGAGGGGTAATTCTTCCGGTTTCGTAATGTGAGTAAGTCTGCCTGGTTATATTGAGATGAGATGCAACAAATTCCTGGGAATAATTGCAGGACTTGCGCAAATCCTTCAGATATTGTTCTAAACTTTTGTTTCTCATTTTTTCCTTTCCATTTTAGGTATTTAATAAAAAATGTTATCTATATTTATATTTTCAAATTTTACATCATAAAATACTTGAAAATATATTATTGATAGCATATAATTACAAAAGAGCTATTATGAATAGCATTTTGCGTGCTGGAGAGTAATAGCTAAAAAGCGGATATTTCTAATTGTGTTCCCAAGGGGATGATTAGAACCGCAAATATTTTATAGGAGGAGAGAAAGATGAAACTAAGTATCATCAAAAAAATGATGGCTGGCGCATTGGCTGTCTCCATGGTTATGGCTCCTGTTATGAGTGTTGGAGCTGCTTCTACAGGGAATGACACCAAATCTGCTACAGAAGAAGTTATTGTGTCCGGTACATCAGGTGAAGTAAAGACAATTGCTGAAGTTCCCAGTACAAGTTCTGTTGGTGGTGTTAAAACAACCGTAGCAGGCGTTTATCTGGCAACTGGTGTAAATGGAAGCATTGTAACGACAAGCGTAGCAGCCATTACGGAAGGATATGGTCTGACAGGAAGTGAAAAGCCTTATGCAAAGTTTTCTAATTTGGATGCAAAGAAGAGCCCTCTTGCAAAGGCAGCTATCGATTTGGCCGCTTCTTCACAGGGAGCAACGGTTGGTCCTATGATCAACATTGAGCTTGGAAAAATGTCAGGCGGAAAGTACAGCCTGCTTCCTTCTGATGGTTCGGCTATCAGAATCAGCTTAGGTATTCCTAAGAGCTTTGCACAGTCTGGCAAGACTTATGCTGTTGTCTGCGTGCGCGCAGGCGGTGCTGTAAGTATTTTGCAGGATGTAGATACCAATCCTGATACAGTTACATTTGATACAACTGGTGGTGCAGGCGCATACGCCATCATCAAGTATTAATAATTGATGCCTGAATTTCAGGTAGAGAATTAGAGAATGAAATTGGGGAAGCTGCTATTACAGGCAGCTTCCCTTATGAAAAAGATGTAACGGAAATCGGAATGAGCATATTTAAGATAAATAAAGTAAACATATTTTTGCTGCTTCTTTTACTTGTTGTTTTTAGTATTTTTCAATATGGAATTTGTAAAATATGCGGATTCGCATTATATCCGGATGAGTTTGGATACTGGGCAAGTGCAGCAAATGCAGTAGGATATAATTGGTCGGAAGTGGCGTCCATGGGATCGTATTATTCCTTTGGATACAGTCTGATTTTAATACCTATATTAAAATTGTTTGGCGGCAAAGTAGCAGCATATAGAGCGGCAGTCACTGTAAATATGCTGTTAATGTGTGCAAGCGTTTTTCTTCTGCAGAAGATTGTTCGAAAATTGTTTCCTGACGTAAATGATGTTAAGAGTGTATGGTTAAGCGGCATAGCAGTGCTTTATCCATCATGGATTTTTTATATGCAGATGACTATGGCAGAAGCGCTTCTTTTCTTTATGTTTGTGTTGGTTACATACCTTCTGCTTGGCTATATTGATAATCCCAAAGCCATAACGGCTGCTTTGCTGGCTGTTTGTCTTGTTTATATATATTGCGTTCATATGCGTACTGTAGGTGTGGTGATTGCCTGCATGTGCACCTGCTTCTTATGGGGAATGGTGAAGGCCGGGAAAAAAGAATACATAAAGTCTATTTTGGTGCTAATTATTGTGCTGGCTGTTGCAGTATGGGTTTCTAAGGAACTGAAAAGCCGGACGATTTCAGAGGTGTTTTCTTATGCGGAAGCAAAGACTCTGGCAGGAAATGATTATGGAAGTCAGTGGAACAAGCTTGGTGAAATTTTGTCACCTTCAGGAATAAGCCGGTTTTTGGAAGGCGTGCTGGGGAAAATTTTTTACCTTGGGCTGGCAAGCTTTGGTATTTTCTATTGGGCGTTTGGATGGTGTGTAAAGGAAAGCATAGGTTTGGCTGTTGGAGTGGTGAAAAAACAAAAAACAGCCTTAAGGCAATGGGGGGCATTGTTTCTGCTCCTGTCAACAGTAGGAGAAATTTTAATCAGCGGCATTTTTATGTATAAATCCAGTCATGTGGATACCCTGATATACGGAAGATATGATGAACTGCTGGTTCCGGTCATGATGCTGGCAGGTATTGTGGTAATGGAAAAGAATAGATTTCTTATTCCGGTTACCTTGCTTTTAGGAGTATTGTCAGGCGGTATGGCGCTTAAGCTTCTTGATGTGGCAGAGGCAGAAGGGCTAAAGGGGCTTCGCGGCTACCATATTGCGGGAATTAGCTATTTAATTAATGAAGACAATCTGAATATATATCATTTTTTTAGGGATACATGGCTTTTGTGTTTTGGCCTTATGATATTAGTCAGCATTTTACTGTGGCTTAGCAGACATTTAAAGGCCGGTATGTGGATACTGACCGGCATTCTCATCATTGAGATTAAGGCAGGCCTGCAAATCAGTGAGCACTACACTTATCAAATGAATAATGCAAATTTTGAAAACCAGAGAATTGCGGAAGTGATCAGGGAGAATGACAGGGGCGATGGCACAATTGTTTATTTGGATGAAGGCCGCCCTGCTTATATTGGATTTTTACAGATGCAGCTGCCTGAGAAAACCATTCATGTAATAGGGGAAGAAAGCATAGAAGATGTGGAAAGCTTTGGAACGTTTGTGATTACCCATATAGAGACAGGACAAAATGACAAGCTCCAAAAAATGTATGACAAAAGGATAGAGGCAAATACCTTTTATCTTTACTTTAACCAAGATACATAAGAGGTGTGCTATGAAATTGATTATTCAAATTCCATGTTTTAATGAAGCGGAAACATTGGAAATAGCTCTCAATGATCTTCCCAAACAGCTGGAAGGAATTGATGAAATTGAATATTTGATTATCAATGACGGGAGCCGGGATGAGACTGTGGAGGTGGCCCGAAAATGGGGCGTCCATCATGTGGTTAATTTCAAGCAGAATAAAGGTCTGGCCAAAGGGTTTATGGCGGGATTGGATGGATGTCTTAGAAACGGAGCAGATATCATTGTGAATACCGATGCGGATAATCAATACTGCGCAGAGGATATTGCAACTATAATTCGTCCCATACTGGATGGAAAAGCAGATATGGTAATTGGCGAAAGACCAATTGATCAGACAGAGCATTTTTCATTTATCAAAAAGAAACTCCAGCACTTTGGAAGCTGGGTAGTTAGAAAAGCTTCCAATACGGAGATACCGGATGCCCCCAGCGGCTTTCGGGCCTTTTCCAGAGAAGCAGCAATGCGGATCAATGTGGTAAATGATTATACATACACTTTGGAAACCATTGTACAGGCCGGCAGGGAAAAGATTGCAATTACCAGCGTGCCGGTCAGAACCAATGAAGAGCTGCGTCCTTCCAGATTGTTTAACAGCATCTGGGGATATGTGAAAAAGAGTATGCTTACAATTCTCAGGGCATATATGATGTACAAGCCGCTGAAATGCTTTACCTATCTGGCAATGGCTCCAATAATTATTGGCCTGCTTATTGGATTCCGCTTTTTATACTTTATGGCACGTGGTATGTCAGGTGGGCATGTTCAGTCTCTGATACTGGCGTGCACGCTGATTATTATGGGCTTTTTGACCTTTATGATTGGTCTGGTGGCAGATGTGATTGCAGCTAACAGAAAGCTTTTGCAGGATACGCAGTATCATGCAAGAAAGGCGGAGTATGATGCGATCTATATGCAGAAGAAGATGGAGAAGGAGACTGTGAAGACCTAAAAAGTCCTGTACCTTGACAATTTCATATTTTATATCAGGATTTTTCTTACGGCAAAGTGTTTGCACGAAAAAACAAATTTTTCTAATTTTTCTTGCGCTCTTTTTGAAAGTGTGGTAAATTAAAAACATGAAATCTATTCTCGCACAAATTTATTCTAACTTCTCATGTGCGATGCACCGCTGAAACGGTGTCCGGCTTTTCGCCAGAGATTCATGTAACAGATAGCAAGAAGGCGGAAAGTATATGTTCCGCCGCACACTACAAAAGGAGGATAAAGGAATGGTAGATCAGGAAATGTTAATGGCAATGTCAGAAATGATGGATGAGAAACTGGGACCGGTTTATGACAGGCTGGATAAATTGGAAGCTGACATGAAGTATGTCAGGGTGGTGCAGCTTGAAAACAATGTGATACCAAGGCTTAATACCATAGAGGCATATTATGTGGATACTGCCGAAAGATACCTGGAACGGGCAGAGCAGATTAATGCTATGAGTTCAGATATTGAAGTTATGAAAGTTGTTCTTGAAGAACACAGCAAAAAACTTAGCAGAATATCTGGATAGCAAAGAAATATATGAAAATGAAAGAGCAAACTCCTGATATAAGATATGAAATTATCTTATATTGGGAGTTTTTTTGCGTGGAGAAAAGAGAAATGATGGATAAGCAGTGAAGATGTATTAAGTAGTCGGTGGGAAAGGCAGAGAGAATGGTGACGGAGCAATAAATGAATAATAGCTTGGCAGATATACTTAAGGGAAGAAAAGTATTATTTATTACAACTAAAAATATTGATTATATCAGAAATGTTCAGGAAATCGGAATTATTAAGGAAAATGCAGAACTTTCATATGAAATATACTCAAACCAGAAAAGTTATTGGAAGAGAATTATTGATGTATGGATGCAGCTCGTTCAATTCAATATTGATAATATAGACGTTATTTATATTGGTTTTGCACCACAGCTTTTTTTTCCATTATTTTATAAAAAATTCCGCAGAAAATTCATAATAATAGATTTCTTTATTTCGGTGTATGACACGTTGGTGAATGACAGGAAGAAATTCAAAGCCGGTGGTTTCATTGCAAAGTTTTGTCACTTTATAGATGTTAAAACTTTGAAAAAGGCAGATCATGTAATTACGGATACGAAAGCGGATACAAAATATTTTGCAGAAGAATTTGAAAGCAATGAGAACAAATTTGAAACGCTGTATATGAAAGCGGATTCTTCGATTTATTATCCCAGAGTGCAGAACAAAAGAGCAGATTTACAGAACAAGTTTGTAGTGCTGTATTTTGGAAGTATACTGCCGCTGCAAGGTGTTGATGTAGTGTTAGATACCGTAAAGCTGTTAAAAGAGAAGAATGAAATATTTTTTCAAATTATCGGCCCCATATCCAATAAATACAGTAAGCCGGTGCAGGACAACGTGGAATATATAGATTGGCTGAGCCAAGAAGAGTTGGCCGGGTATATTGCAAATGCTGATTTATGCTTGGCGGGACACTTTAACGGAGAGATTGATAAGGCCAGAAGGACGATTCCAGGGAAAGCATTTATATATAGCGAAATGGAAAGACCCATGATTTTGGGAGATAATGAAGCAAATAAAGAATTGTTTAAAGAAGATGCAAAAGTTATGTATGTTAAAATGGGAAATTCTATAGATTTAAAAAATGCTATAATTTATATACAAGTAAAATATCAAAAGGGAGAGGAATAGTAAATGAAAAAAGTATATATAAATGGATATTTTACTTGTGAGCATATGAATGGTGTTCCAAGATATGCTATGGAGATTGTAAAGAGGTTAGATCAATATTTTAAACCTGGTGAAGCAGAATTGGTAATTCCACCTAATGCAAATGACGTTCCAAGCTTAAAAAATATAGAAATATGTACTTGGCAAGATAGAGGAGGAAAAAAAGAAAGCGTTAGTCCAATGTGGGGACTTTTAACATATGGACCTTACGTTAGAAAAAATAAAGGGCTTAATGTGAATTTTTCCAATCGTGCTGAATGGGTTCAAGGGTCAATTACAGCTTTACATGATACGATATCATTAAAAAACTACAAGTATGAATTTAAATTATCTCTAAAAGAAAAAATTATTATTTATAAAGTTCAGTTTATTAATAAATTGTGGTTTAGAAATAAGATTTTTATCAAAAAACATACAGCCAAAAAAGTAGTAACGGTATCGGAATTTTCAAAAGAAGAATTGTGCAGAAAATTTGGATTCGCTTCTAATTGTGTTAGTGTTATAGGAAATGGCTGGGAGCATATTAATAATATTATTGAAAAAAATGAATGCTTAGATAAAAGAATAGTTGATGGGCAATATTATTTCTTTATTGGAAATTTGTATCCGCATAAAAATCTGAAATGGATATTTGATGAAGCCAAGAGATTACCTGATGAAAATTTTGTGATTGCTGGAAAATTGCCATATAGTCTTGTAAGCACATTTAAAAATCTGAAAAATATGTAGAAGGCATAAGTCTTCTACATATTTTTTAC
>JAUNGK010000218.1 GCA_030524555.1 Bacillota bacterium
AGGGTACAAGATGCAGCTTGTAATCGGGAAAATCCTTATTCACACGATACCATAAATCCATAAAGGGCTTTGCAGGATTCAGCAGCGACGTACCGACGCAGAAGGTGGTATCACTTGCATGGAGAGCCGCATGTGCACCTGAAATGGACTTTTTAGAATAGTCAATCATAAACTTTGCATCACGGTATATGAGTGTGCCGGCTTTGGTTAAACGGATTCCAGACGGGGTGCGCTCAATTAGCTTCAGGTTTAGATGGTTTTCCAGAGAATTCATTTGTTTCATAACGGCAGTAGGTGATATATACAAAACCTCTGCCGTTTTTGTAAAACTGCCGTGGTCGGCCACGGCAATAAAGGTATCTAAAAGCGGGTTATACATGGCGGCCTCCAATAGAGAATGCATAAACTATAGGTTGATACAATGATAACTTATGGGAGATTCCGTGTCAAGAGAAGCAGCGTTATAATAAAATCATTCAAAGAAACAGGGAGGAACCTTAAATGTCAAAGAAATTAATTGCCTTCTATTCAAGGGCAGATGAAAATTATGTAAGTGGAATGTTAAAAATGTTAGATGTCGGAAATACAGAGGTGGCGGCAGGCATCATCAAAGAGTTGACAGGTGCAGATATGTTTAAGATCGAACAGGTGCAGGCTTATTCAAAGGACTATAATGAGTGCATAGCGCAGGCACAGTCAGATCAGAAGCGGGATGCCCGTCCTGAGCTGAAAGCTTATCCTGACAGCATTGATGATTACGATACTATTTATCTTGGTTTTCCCAATTACTGGAGTACTATGCCGATGGCAGTGTTTACCTTTTTGGAGCATTTTGATTTCAGCGGTAAAACCATTAAGCCCTTTTGTACCCATGAGGGAAGCGGAATGGGCAGCAGCGAGAGGGATATTAAGCGATTGTGTCCAAATGCTAAGGTTGAAAAAGGGATTGCCATTTATGGCAGCAGTGTGAATCATTCGAAAGGAGATATGGAGAAATGGGTTTAAAAGCTAATAAAGTGCTCTCGGGGTGTCATTCTATGTTCATGGAAACTGATCCGGAATTTGTGGAACGGTTTGACAGCTTTGCCTTTGATGAGGTAGTGCATCAGGATGATCTGGATAGTAAAACCCGTTTTATGGCAATTTTGGCAACGCTGCTTGGCTGTCAGGGCAGTGATGAGTTTCGGGTTATGCTTCCGGAAGCTCTTAATTTTGGTGTAACACCGGTAGAAGTGAAGGAGATTGTTTATCAGGCTGTGGCCTATCTTGGTATAGGAAGGGTGTTTCCGTTCCTGAACATTACTAATGAAGTATTATTGGAAGGCGGCATCGGTCTGCCACTGCCCGGTCAGGCAACTACAGAGGCGGAAAACCGCCGGGAGGCAGGAACGAAGGTACAGATGGATATCTTTGGTGAACATATGCATGATTTCTGGAAATCAGGTCCGGAGGAAAGCCGTCATATCAATTACTGGCTGGCTGCTAACTGCTTTGGTGATTATTACACCCGGACGGGGCTTGATTACAAACAGCGGGAAATGATCACGTTCTGTTTTTTGGCGGCTCAGGGCGGATGTGAGCCTCAGCTTGTCAGCCACGCTGCCGCTAATATGAGGATCGGAAATGATAAGTCATTTCTTATCAAAGTAATTTCACAGTGTCTGCCATATATAGGTTATCCCAGAAGTCTTAATGCACTGCGGTGTGTAAATGAAGCAGCAAAAGGATAAAAAGCATCTCATTTTTTTCTCATTATGACCCGTAACAGAGCCCTTTGATGAAGATGTGATTACTATATGGTTGGCAGCAGCAATCCGATTGTTAAGAAATATCCGTTAAAGGTAGATCAGTTTTGATTTCGGATATGGATTACGCACAGCAAGCTATTGACATTTAAACGAAAGCATGCTATTGTTATAACCAGGAGGTGGCGATATGATAGACCAAAATTCATGTGGTACCCTGATAAAGCAAATACATGATGAAATGGAAAAGAACGCCAACAATGATATGCGTGCCCATGACCTTACGATGGCACAGTGCAATGCTTTACTGATACTCAACGGAACATCAGAAAAGCAGATGGCTTTAAAGGAGCTGGAGCATATGCTCCGTGTTGCACAGTCCACTGCCGCCGGAATTGTGATGCGCCTGGAACAAAAAGGTTTGGTGGAGGGCTTTGGAAGCCCCGATGACAAGCGAATCAAAATGGTGCGTATTACTCCACAGGGGATTATAAGCTGCAGGCAAGCCGAACAGGAAATGAAGCAGGCAGAAAAAAAACTGCTGTCTGGCTTAACTATTACCGAACAGGAAATTTTTCTCAGTTTACTGAAAAAAGTCAGAGATACATTGTAAGACAGCCCGCCTTGTGGCGGGCATAATAAAAGCTAAATCAAAAGCATGCTGTTAATAGCGTGCATACGAAAATAGGAGGTGCTTTATGAAAAATGATCAAGCAGCAAAAATATTTAGGGATGCTCCTGTATCCCAGGCAGTTTTAAAAAATACAATACCGGCTATGCTGGCCATGCTGATGGTGCTGATTTATAATCTGGCAGACACTTTTTTTATCGGACAGACCCATGATGCTTTGCAGGTAGCGGCTGTGTCGCTGGCAACACCTGTTTTTCTGCTTTTTATGGCAGTGGGGACAATCTTCGGCATTGGTGGTACTTCGGTTATTTCCCGGGCCATGGGAGAAGGCCGTGAGGTTTATGCGAAAAAGGTTTGTTCCTTTTGTATGTGGAGCTGTGTTATTGTCGGTGTAATACTTTCTGCTGTTTTTTTGATTTTTATGGATCAGATTCTGGCATTGTGTGGGGCAAGCCCGGAAACATGGGAGCTGGCCAAAACCTACCTGACCATTGTTAGCCTCGGCGGCCCATTTGTTTTGATTTCCAACTGTTATTCCAATGTTATCCGGGCAGAAGGCCAGTCCGGAAAAGCAATGATGGGGCAGCTGATCGGAAATCTGCTGAATGTAGTGCTTGATCCTATTATGATTTTGGGCTTCGGCTGGAATATTGCAGGTGCAGCGATAGCTACGGTAATTGGCAACGTGGCAGGTGCAGGATATTATATTCTTTACTTTTTAGGAGGAAAATCCTCTCTGAGTATTAAGCCAAAGGATTTTACGCTGCAGGATAAAGTTTGCTCCAGCGTGCTTTCCATAGGCGTTCCTGCTTCCCTGGGATCTCTGCTTATGAGTGTATCTCAGATTGTAGTGAACAGTCTGATGGCAGGGTATGGAGATATGGCACTGGCCGGTATAGGCGTTGCGATGAAGGTTACCATGATGACGGGTATGATCTGTATCGGTTTTGGTCAGGGGATACAGCCTCTGTTGGGATATTGTGTAGGAGCAGGGCTTTGGGAACGGTTTAAAAAGGTAATGAAATTTTCCGTGGTGTTCTCTTTTGGGCTGAGTGTTGTAATGACCGGTGTATGTTACCTGTTTACTGATCAGATCGTCAGTGCGTTCTTAAATGACCCGGATGCTTTTAGTTATGCCACGGAGTTTGCCCATATTCTCCTGACTACCAGTTTCCTTTTTGGTGTTTTTTACGTATTGAGTAATGCATTGCAGGCCATGGGCGCCGCCACGCAGGCGTTGATTATTAATCTCAGCCGTCAGGGACTGATTTATATTCCGGCATTATTTATTATGAAAGCCATGA
>JAUNGK010000219.1 GCA_030524555.1 Bacillota bacterium
TCACACCAGCAGATTGTTGTTTATCCATTAAAAATATTACTTATATAGCATCTTTTGTATAATAACAGAATACAAAAATCCCGACATAAGACAATTACATATCTCATATCGGGATTTCTACCTCTTTGCTATTTTATTTTCTTCTGTATTATTATAAATGCAATTCTCTGTTTGTGTCCAAAACAGAAACAAACTCATCTATCTTTTCGCATGACAACACCTGCTTCACCCACGTATTCAGCTTGTCAACGCTTTCTTCCGCTAAAATGCGGCTGCGGATATTCTCGGGAACTTTCCCTTTCGTTTCCAAAAGGAGCAGCAGCATCTCAACCACGGCTTCCTTACGGCCTTCTTTTCGGCCTTCATCGCGTTCTGCTGCACGCAGCAGCGCCAGTTCCTTTTCTTCGTCATATTCAAAGATACACATTTCTATCGCCTCCGCTGCACCTTTCCTACATGTTACCGAAAGTTTGAAACTTATGCTTTAGTTAAGTATATCACTGTAAGATCAAATATACAATAACGGAATTACGTTTTTGCAATATATAATTTCTTTCCGCCAATTCTTTCCCAATATAAGATATGTAATTGTCAAGGTTCTTTTTACAGCGTACTGCCCGGAGGGCAGTACGCATATCCCCACACTCGCAGATGAGTGATCTCTCACTCAAACATATGCTTTTTGGCTCAGGCTTTCACCATCACCATGTAATTAATCATGCATGATCAATTAAAGGTTTTTAACTATTCAGCTACGGGAGCTGCAGGCAGTTCAACGAACATCAATGTTCCAAAGCTTGTCATGTCAACTACAACATGATCCTCTCTGATCTCTGCTACGGTAAGCTCTACCCATTCGCCCTTTACGAGCTGGTATACCTTAATGTTCTGTCCTGCCTTTATGCCTTTCAGGTAGTAATTAACTCTTGCTGTATCAAACTTGCCGATTGTGGACTTAACGTTTACCACGTTAAGCACTTTTCCGCCAAGCGTTGCAGCCTCTGTCTTTGCAGACTTTACTGCTGCAGCAGTCGGTTTTGCTACGATAAAAGTCACATTACTGGGAGCGCCGTTAAGAATAACGTGTCCTCCCTGTCCAAGAGGTGTTACACTCTCAAGACCAGGCACTTCAACTACAGCGTTGTTTGCATATTCTCCTACTGTCTTTCCTTCTGCTGCGGCTGCTGCAATTACTGATGTAGGAATACCATCAACATATGCAGGTGCAGCAGATGTTGTAGATGCACTGGATGAAACAACAGCTGAAGCGGAAGGACTTTCGGCTGCCATTACGGGCAGCGCACATAACATAACGCCTGCTAATGCTAAAGCTATTAACTTCTTCATCTCAATCTCCTCCTTTCTTTCCGCATGTGCGGAAACCTGAGTGTGGTTTATATTTACGGCAAGGTCTAACCTTAACCGGAAATATCATTCAATTACTATTCTGTCTATGGTTCCTGCCGCATCTTTTACAAGAGCAGCCACCACAACAAACTGTTTGTCCGGGCTTTCTCCCCTCCGGGTAGTCAATGTAATCAAAAAGTGATAGGGTGTTAAATCATTCCACCCTTCCCGCAGGTTCATGCCCATTTCTCTGGTTCCATAAAGGTCGTTCAGAAATTCCTGACATCCTGCCATATAAGTAAAGTCATAAGTCCTTATGAGACTTGTATTATCTCTTTCATATGCTGCAAATACTTCATAAGTCAGAAGGTTTCCGTCTATATAAAGATAAACATTTTCATGCTCTTCAAAAAAATCAGGATCAGCGAACCGGTACAGCTCTGCAAACAACCCACTCTCTCCGTTCTCGCTGCATTTTCCGTGAATTACGGTGTTAAAATCACACATATTTTTCAGATTGGCAAGCTCCGTATAAAGGGCTCCCTCTTCGCTTATTTTTCCAAAGGCATCATGATTTTCATAATAATCATCTGCCTCCTCGCTCTGTAACACCGGGAAATCAATATCCGTCCCGGGTATGTAAAGCCAGGCAAATACATCGGGATTTTCTTCCTGCAATGCTTTGATATCCACTGTGGTATCTGATGCCGACTCATATTTAAGTCCCGATGACTGCGGCTCTTCTATAACAGCTTCCCCGGCATGCCCCGGCTCGTTTTCCAAAATTCCATTTTTATCACCGCATCCGTAAAGAAGCATTCCTGCTGCAAGCAGGGCAATCAATAGAGCTTTTTTGAAATTTTTATTCCATCTCCACTTCTTCATAAAACACCTCAAGAATCATCTCATAAAGATTATCCTCATCCACATAAAATTCCTCGAACTGCTCTCCCATCACCGTCTCACCCTCCGGCATATAAAAGCTGTCACTGTCGAATCGATAATCCGTAAGAATTGGCGCCAAATATGCCACTTCATCTACAGTAATGTCGGTCACCATCTGAGGAGACACTGCTTTATACAAGTCAAGCGCTACCGTAATATCTTTTTTGGCTGCCTTCTTGGCTTCTCCTATGAATGCATTCAGGTATTGCTTCTGTCTTTCAAGTCTCCCATCAGCAGAGGCAAATTCATTTGTGTCCCGGTACTTTACGTACCAGAAAGCGCTCTGTCCCATAAGGTGTACTCTGGCACCCTTTACCAAAGCAGCGTCCTTCTTAGTCAGATCCTCAAGCACTGTCACATCCACACCTCCCACTGCATCATTGATGGTAGGAATGGCACTCATGTTGATAGCTGCGTAACCGTGGATGGGCAGATTATAAAACAGCTTTTGTACTGCCTTTTTCTGATACTCACAGCTTTCCTCCACCCCGTTGCCAAAGCCGTGCTGCACGGCTATCTGCGCCTTAACGGTATTGATATAAGCACCTTCCTCGTTATAGAGATCGATATCTGCCATAGTGTTTCGATTGATACCGATCACCTTAATGGTCTTGTTGTGTGGATTCATAACCGCAAGAAACAAAGCATCCGCCTGTCCTGCGTTAGTTCCCTCTGCTACTTCCTTCACATCACTGTTCTTATCAATACCCATAAAAAGAAAGGTCATAATATCTTCATTGTAGGCATATATCTTTCCCTCATGCTTCACCCAGCCATCCTGCCACCTGCTTTCTTCCTCTTCCGTCAAAGTCTGGGGCTGCACCTCAACCAGCATAAGCTCAGGCCCTGCAGATTCTGCCCTGCTGTTTAAGCTGTTCTTTCCTACCGTCCTTACAATCTGAAATGCTACATAAACAATGGCAATAAATATCAGAAGTTCAAAAGCCACTGTAAGAACAATTTTCTTTCTTCTCTTTTTTTTCTTTTCCTTCAGCTTCTCGGGATACAGAATCTGTTCCTTTTCAAGGTTTGCCTGCACATCCCTTTTTTTCTTGTTTTTCATCTACTTCACCACAATAGTCAAGGGGACACTTCCTGATTGATTGCCGTCAGAGTCTTCTGTCGATACAGTCACCTGATAGGTGCCCGGTTTGTTCATATCATATTTACTGACACTCAGGTTCTTAAAAAGTGTCTCATAATTATCCTTGTCATCCGTAAGGGTTCCGATTATATCTACCCAAGCCGGTCCCTGTCCGGCATTCACTTTTACTTCCGATACCTTTAGGGTCAAAACCGGTGCAGAAGGATCAACTGTCGGCCTTGGCTTTGGCGTAGGTTCCTGTGTCGGCTGTGGTGTTGCAGCTGGTGCCTGTGTTGCAGCAGG
>JAUNGK010000220.1 GCA_030524555.1 Bacillota bacterium
GAAATTATAAAATAGATGAAAAAACCATATATCATATATTTCAATGCAAACGTGATTGTTTTTGGAAATATGATATGTGGTATTTTTGTTGCCCGATGGCTGTAAAGTCTGATACAAAATGGATGTACGTTTGTTTCCTGTGTATCATTTATATCAAAAAGAAAATGAAAAAGTGAGAAAATATGAGACAACAGAAGAATAGAAGAGAAAATAAAGAATAAATTTAAAATAGCAAAGATGTATAAAGTTGCATAATTTACATATATTTACTAATATAAGCTCATGGTTAGCACTCGATCAAAGTGAGTGCTAATAAAACTGAAGAAGATTGATCTTAAAGGAGGAAATAAAATGACGTTAGTGCCATTGGGTGACAGAGTTGTATTAAAGCAGTGTGAAGCAGAAGAAACTACAAAGTCGGGAATTATTCTTACAGCAAAATCCCAGGAGAAGCCTCAGGAAGCAGAAGTAATTGCGGTTGGTCCTGGCGGAATGGTAGACGGTAAGGAAGTAACCATGCAGGTTAAGGCAGGGGATAAAGTGATTTATTCCAAATACGCAGGAAATGAAGTTAAGCTGGGCGATGAAGAGTACATTATTGTAAAGCAGAGCGATATTCTTGCAATTGTTGAGTAACAGAATTCAAATACCCGGCAGCAAGCTGCGGGGCATACGGCACCACCAAATGCGTGTGCAGGCACTCCCGCCCGGGTGATTGGCGGGAATAAAAAGCGGATATAACAGGAGGAGATTATCATGGCAAAAGAAATTAAATATGGAGCAGAAGCAAGAGCGGCTCTGGAAGCCGGAGTAGATAAACTGGCTAATACCGTAAAAGTAACACTGGGACCGAAAGGAAGAAACGTGGTTCTGGATAAGCAGTACGGCGCGCCGTTGATTACCAATGACGGTGTAACCATTGCAAAAGAGATTGAGCTGGAAGATGCTTTCGAAAATATGGGAGCACAGCTGGTAAAAGAAGTAGCTACCAAGACAAATGACGTGGCAGGTGATGGAACTACCACTGCAACCGTACTGGCACAGGCTATGATTCAGGAAGGTATGAAGAATCTGGCAGCGGGAGCCAACCCCATTGTTCTTCGTAAAGGTATGAAAAAAGCTACCGATGCGGCTGTGGAGGCCATTGCAGGCATGAGCAGCAAGGTACAGGGCAAGCATCAGATGGCCAGAGTAGCAGCGATCTCTGCCGGAGATGATGAAGTGGGAAATATGGTAGCGGACGCGATGGAAAAGGTTTCCAATGACGGCGTGATTACCATTGAAGAATCCAAGACCATGAAGACAGAGCTGGATTTGGTAGAGGGTATGCAGTTCGACAGAGGTTATATCTCCGCATACATGGCAACGGATATGGAGAAGATGGAAGCTGTACTGGATGATCCCTATATCCTGATCACAGATAAGAAGATCTCCGTAATTCAGGATATTCTGCCGCTTCTGGAGCAGCTGGTTCAGTCAGGAAGAAAACTGCTGATCATTGCGGAGGATGTGGAAGGCGAAGCTCTGACTACGCTGATTGTAAATAAATTAAGAGGTACCTTCAATGTGGTGGCAGTAAAAGCTCCGGGCTATGGCGACAGAAGAAAAGAAATGCTGAAGGATATTGCCATCCTTACAGGCGGTCAGGTAATTTCAGAAGAACTGGGTCTTGAACTGAAAGACACCACAATGGAAATGCTGGGACGCGCGAAATCCGTTAAGGTCCAGAAGGAGAACACGGTAATCGTAGACGGCGCAGGCAGCAATGATGAGATTCAGGCAAGAATCGGTCAGATTAAGGCTCAGATTGAGGAGACCACATCTGAATTTGATAAAGAAAAACTGCAGGAGAGACTTGCAAAACTGGCAGGCGGCGTAGCAGTAATCCGCGTAGGCGCAGCTACGGAGACAGAGATGAAGGAAGCCAAACTCCGTATGGAGGATGCTCTGAACGCTACAAGAGCTGCAGTGGAAGAAGGAATTGTAGCAGGAGGCGGTTCCGCGTATATCCATGCTGCAAAAGATGTGGCTAAGCTGGTGGATGAGCTGGAAGGCGATGAGAAGACAGGAGCAAAGGTAATCCTGAAAGCTCTTACCGCTCCGCTGTATCAGATCGCTGAAAATGCGGGTCTGGAAGGCTCCGTGATTGTAAATAAAGTAATGGAATGTGAAGAAGGCTATGGATTTGACGCATATAAAGAAGCATATGTGGACATGGTAGCAGAAGGCATTCTGGATCCGGCAAAGGTTACCAGAAGCGCACTGCAGAACGCTACCAGTGTGGCAGCTACATTCCTTACCACAGAATCCTGTGTTGCCAACATTAAAGAAGATGTTCCGCCAATGCAGGGAGGCGGAATGCAGGGTGGAATGATGTAAGGCTCTTTCATTCAATAAAGTGTTTAAGGCGCTTGCAAAATGGTTTTGCAAGTGCCTTTTGTTTATGGTATACTAAATCTATCTTAGAAATGACGGAGGACGAAAAATGAGCGACTTATATACAGAAGTGATTGTAAAGAGAAGACAGACACCGGCTGACACGGCGAAGAAAGTACTTCTGATTGCCGGAACGGTGTTGAGCGCGGCGGCTTTTTTGTTTACGACACTTGGCATTATTGCTTTGGTGCTGCTGGCGGCGTTTGCCGTGGCGGATTATTTTCTGCTGCCATCTTTTAATGTGGAGTTTGAGTATCTTTATGTGAACGGAGAACTGGATATTGACAAGATCATGTCCAAGCAGAAAAGAAAAAGGGCGTACAGCATGGATATTAAGGCCCTGGAGATCCTGGCTCCTTCCAATTCCCATGAACTGGATTACTACAACAATAAAAGCGATGTAAAGACCTATGACTTTTCTTCTCAGGAACAGGGGCACAAGACCTATACCATGGTGGTGAAGGGAGAAAAGGGTATGGAAAAAGTGATTTTTGAGCCAAACGAGGTGATTTTAAAGGATATGAAGCGGGTGGCTCCCAGGGAAGTGAATTTATAGGGTTATAAGAATTTCTTCAGATGATTATTGACAGGAATGGTGATATTTGATAGAATATCGGGAAATACACAGAAGAAATAGGAGGATATTATGGGCTGCATAATAGGTGAAGGTATCACATTTGATGACGTATTATTGGTTCCAGGATATTCAGAGGTCATTCCCAATCAGGTTGATCTGTCCACCAATCTGACAAAGAGAATCAGACTGAATATTCCTATGATGAGCGCTGGTATGGACACGGTAACAGAGCATAGGATGGCAATTGCCATGGCAAGACAGGGCGGTATTGGAATTATCCATAAGAATATGTCCATTGAACAGCAGGCGGAAGAGGTAGACAAAGTAAAACGTTCAGAAAATGGAGTTATTTCCGATCCATTTTTCTTATCACCGGAGAACACACTGGCAGATGCCAATGAGTTGATGGGTAAATTCAGAATCTCAGGTGTTCCGATTACTGAAAACGGAAAACTGGTGGGTATCATCACAAATCGTGATTTAAAATTCGAAGAGGACTACACGAAATTAATAAAAGACAGCATGACTTCTGAGAATCTGGTTACTGCAAAAGTGGGAATTACTCTGGAAGAGGCAAAGAAGATTCTTGGAAAAGCCAGAAAAGAAAAATTACCCATTGTAGATGACGATTTTAATTTAAAAGGCCTGATC
>JAUNGK010000020.1:0-13178 GCA_030524555.1 Bacillota bacterium
GTGGAATTTACTTTTTCAATTGACTTCTTCATTTTACGATAAATTATTCACCTGTATTATATATCTTAATCGTTTCTTCTATTCTTCGTTTTACCTCTTCCGCAATATCTACCGTTTTCATATCTTTATACTCTTCATAATATAAAGGTTTCATATAAATTATTTTAACGGTTACCGGGCGAATATGATTCTCATCAAAGGGTTTGAAGGAATCAATCAACGCACAAGGCACAATAGGGCATTGGGCTTTTGTTGCACTTTTAAAGCTCCCGCCCTTAAATTCCAGCAGTTTATTTCCTTCCCTGCTTCTGGTACCTTCAGGGAAAATCAAAAAATTTTTTCTGTTTTTTACATCATCTGCAACCGCATTAATAACCTTCATCGATTGTCTGACATCCTCCCGATCCATAGGATATGCCCCGAGAGCTTTAATAACCTGCTTTAAAAGAATGATATTGCTTGCTTCCTTCTTGGCCACAAAAGAAAACGGCCTTGGACACGTGTCCAGAAACACGAGAACATCAAACATTCCCTGATGATTGGGGAAAAAAATGAAGCCATCCTCCTTCGGAATGTTCTCCAAACCATACGTTTCAATCGTTACTCTCCCTGCATGATTTGCTTTCTTGGTTATCATTTTTATTAACTGAAAAGCTTCTTCATAGGAAACCTTATTGCTTACGCCGCATCTCCAGATTTGAAAGAAATAGTAAGGCACCTTCAAGATCAGCCTTATAACCATTAATGCAATTCTCATGGCTCCTCCCTATATTCCTCTATAGCCGTTTCATATAAATTATTTCCCTCAGAATCGATCACTACAATCACCGGAAAGTCCTTAACCTGAAGCTTGCGAATCGCCTCCGTTCCCAAATCATCATATGCAATCACTTCGGAACTAAGAATAGATTTAGAAAGCAAAGCTCCTGCGCCGCCTACTGCTGCAAAATAAACAGCACCATTTCGCACAACTGCCTGTCTTACTGCATCTGCCCTTTTTCCTTTGCCTATCATGCCCCGAAGCCCCAAATCCAATAGAGAAGGCGCATATTTATCCATTCTGCTTGCGGTGGTTGGTCCGGCAGAACCAATTGGCCGTCCTTCCCTTGCAGGAGAAGGCCCCATGTAATAAATCACATTATTCTTTACATCAAAAGGAAGCTCTTCTCCCCTGGCTAATGCTTCATACATTCTTTTATGCGCGGCATCGCGTGCTGTATAGATCGTTCCTGTTATGTATACATAATCACCGCTTTTCAGCTGTCTTGCAGCCTCTTCACTAAAAGGTGCCTCTATATGCTTGTCCATGCTTTCCTCTCATTCCGCCACTATGCGGCTTCAAATTTCTGTTTGCATATGTTGCTCATTTAATATTTTTCAATTTATGTTTTACAAATTTATGTAATTCATTAAACCCACATAACCAATTAAAGAGTTCTGACACAATGTCGATTAACATGACAGCAAATATTAACTGCTACAGGAAGACCTGCAATATGTGTAGGATATGTATTAATGTTTACAGCCAGTGCTGTTGTACTGCCGCCTAAACCTCCGGGACCAATACCGGTCTTGTTAATCTTTTCAAGAAGCTCCTTTTCCAAGTCACAAACATAGGGTATCTGTGAATGCTCTCCCACAGAACGGGTAAGCGCTTTCTTAGCCAAAAGTGCGCATTTTTCAAAGGTTCCTCCAATGCCTACCCCTACTACCATGGGCGGGCAGGCATTGGGGCCCGCATCCTTTACCGCCGTAAGAATTGCATCCTTAACACCCTCTATTCCATCTGCGGGCTTCAGCATAAAGATTCGACTCATATTTTCACTTCCAAAGCCTTTAGGAGCAATTGTTAATTTAATCTGATCGCCAGCTACCATGTCATAATGGATAACCGCCGGCGTATTATCTTTGGTATTCTCGCGGATAAGCGGATCTCCAACCACAGACTTGCGAAGATACCCTTCCGTATAGCCCTGCCTTACACCCTCGTTAACAGCATCAGTAATTAATCCGCCCTCCACATGTACATCCTGACCAATTTCAATAAAAAATACAGCCATTCCCGTATCCTGACAGATCGGAATCTGATCCTTCGCGGCAATATGCAGATTGTCCTGCAGCTGGCACAAAATTTGTTTTCCAAGAGGAGACTTTTCCGTATCCACTGCCTGCTTAAGCGCTTTGTCCATATCAGCAGTCAGATAATGATTGGCTTCTATACACATCTCCTTTACATTCCTGATAATATCTTCCGCTTTTATTGTTCTCATATAAGCTGTCTCCGCCTGTTTTATTCAGTAATAGTTTTTTGGATTTGAGCCAGTTCCTCACTACCGGGTTTTCCTGCTACATATTTCAAGATTTCCCCATCATTATTATATCTGGGGATCAAATGCATATGGTAATGAAAAATAGTCTGTCCTGCCACCTCTCCATTATTCTGTACAATATTAAAGCCGTCACATTTCAGCTTATCTGTCATCCGCTGCATCATTTTCTTTGCAAGCTTTATTGTATCTACCGAATCCTCTTCGGGCTGCTCATAAAAATTTGCATAATGATTTTTGGGAAGAATAAGTGCATGTCCCTTTGTAGCCGGTCCCATGTCCAATATTACCTTAAATTTCTCATCCTCATAAAGCGTATATGACGGAATTTCTCCTGCTATGATTTTACAAAAAATACAATTATCCTGCTTCATTTTTAAATCTGCTCCTCCTTTATCCTTAAAGCATTCTTTCCATAAACACAAAAATCTGATCCAGGGTACGGAGAATTTTAAAATCTCCCTTCATTTTCATGGCGCCCCCCATAAATGCTCTCTGGAAGGTCATTCTCGCAAAAATAATATCATCCATGGTTTCCCTGCTTATCTGGATTTCCACATCTGCGTTATCCACGCTTCCGTAATAATAATTATTAACCGCCCCGTTAATTTCTATAATAAGAGGCTGCCTTTTTCCTTCTACCTGAATTTTGTATACGGCCTTGAAGCCCGGCTGCGGAACAAAGTGCTCCTTAAATTCCTTAATAAACTCTTCCTTATGCTCATCCTGTTCACTGCTTCCCATCATATCCCTAAACAGGCTGGTTAACTCCTGAATATCCTGCTTCTGACGCTTTACATAGCTGTCATCGGAGGCGTATTGAGACAACTGCTCTGACTCCTGAGGTGTTAAGTCCGTATTCTTAGTAATGGACACCATCTGCTTAACCGCCTGATTGCTGGCCGGAAAGCTTGCCATCCTCTGATTGATGGTACGATACATATTTTCAGCCTTTTTTTCTATGATCTTATTGTATTCCTCATTACCCTCAAAAATAGAGGTATCTGCAATATAACCGCAAATACCGCTGCAGGGACGTCCTCCTAAAATTTCCCAGGCCCCTGCAAGAGTCAACTTTCCTTCTCTTTCTCCATAGGTTGTAGACATTACAATGGGACACATGTAGGTTTTGGCAATCTTTTCTTTATCTCCATAAAGCCAACACGCATCCAAAAACTGATGCATATAACCGCCTATTCCAAACCACTCCACAGTAGATGCAAGAATAATACCGTCTGCCGTCTTTAAAGTCTGGGGCAGCGTGGTAATGCTGTTTTTAAGCTCATATAAATTAAATCTTTCAATTGCTACATGAAGTTCTTCTAAAACTT
The DNA here is from genome assembly GCA_030524555.1 of Bacillota bacterium. GTDB lineage: Bacteria > Bacillota > Clostridia > Lachnospirales > Lachnospiraceae > Suilimivivens. The sequence continues at coordinate 3,659 of JAUNGK010000020.1, forward strand.
CCTGCATTTTATTAACAACGTACAACGTGGGATCATCCATTAATCCTCTGCCGCCATAATAGATATTAATCTTCATATCGCCCCTGCCTTTCATCAGACTACTATATTTAGTATAAAGCGGTTTCTTCTATCTGTAAATAAATTTTAACCTTCCCAGACGAATTTCATCCCCCGGCTCAATTAATTCCGATGCATTCGGCTCAAGGCGCATTCCGTTTCGAAAAGTTCCGTTAGTGGAATTTAGGTCCGTAATATAAACTTTATTGCCCATACGGCTAAATCTGGCATGCATTCTGCTGATACTTTGTTCATTAATCACCATCTCCACCATCCCTGCCAGCTTGCCAACTGTCAGCGGAAGTCTTGCCAGATCAATATGATATTTGTTTTTCTTGTCCATTCCATAAAGCTTATTTTCACAGTTTTCCGTCCACGGCAGAAAAACGGTATTTCCCACATCCGCTTCCCTGGACACACTGTTTTCATAAGAGGGAATAAAGGTATGATCCTGCCGCTCCGGTTTTCGTTCCTCCCTATTTCCTGCTTTTCCCATCATTCTTATCCAAGGCTGAAAATACCATATTGCTGTTCCAAGAAGTATGGCGATAACAGCACCCCATCCCGCCATCAAATAAACCCTTTCCTTATAGGATAAATGAAATGTGCACATAAAATACGTCAGCACACCGGCACCCACTGCAGCTATTGCCACAAAAGGAATAATTTTAATTATTTTTCTGTCACTTTCAGGCTCCTCATTTTCCTGCTTATTTTCATCCCACTGTATACTTTCCAGTTCTCTCAATTTATCCGCCTCATTTACATCCTGCGGCTCATCTGCTGCGCTATCTGCAGCATCATCTCTAAACCATTCCAAAATTTCATCCAGTACAAACTGCTCTCGTCCTATCAGATCGGCTATTCTATAGACTGTCTCCACAGCCTCCATATCTTCATTTTCTACCTTGGCAGCAAAGAAATCCATAAGCTGGGACAAACTTCCCTCCTCAGGATCAGGATAATATAAAAAGCAGACCTCCCCTGTACCAATATCCTGAAAAATATATTCCGGCAAAAGAACAAGACAGCTTCCATCCAAAAGATATTTCTGCAGAGCATCATTTACTACCTTAAGCTGGACAAAAAATTTTTTCAGGTATGCCATATCCACGGACTTTCCTTCAAACAAGCTTTGAAGGCTCTGCTTGGATGTTATTTCACAATAAAGCAGCAGCTCACCGTTAATATGCTTTTCGCTGGAGGGCAAAATTCCTTTAATCTTATTTTCCGTTACCATTCTTCTTTGATACACATTTTCCAGCAGGCAACCATTATCTTTAATAATCAGATAATTATGTCTGTAATCCTTATAGTATTTTGTATCTAACATACTAACCTTTTCTCCCTTCCCTGATCATTGCTACCGGATTACGCTTCTGCACCTGCTTTTGCATTGTTTCCACGCTTCCTCCGTATACCGTTTGTATACACACATTTTTCTCATTTACTATGCAGCTTCCTTCAATGTAGGAATAAACCGGATATGAATTTTTCCTTTTTTCCAATCTTTCCTCTACATATGCATGCACGGACCATTCCTTTTCACCTTCCTTGCCGTAAAGTACTTCTCCATATTCGTTTTCTCCATAAGTAAAGCCTCCCGCACGCATTCCAAGAAGAAAGGTATCCTGGGAAATTGCGCAGCGGCAATACATATAAAGCGCAGCCAAAATAATCATTAAATAAAGAAACAATACTACAGGCATAATCATGGATGCCTCGATTGATAAATATCCCTTTTGCCATTTACGCATAAAAAAGCAGCACCTCCATTCCTAATAATAAAAAGGGAACAAATGGGATCGTCTCCCTCTTTTTCCCAAGCAGATATATCACTGCAAATACCCCTGTCAGAATAATAGCCACACATACCACCAAAAGCGCCCACAATCCATTTGTCCACATCCCCAGTACCATCACCGCCAGCCCATCTCCGCTGCCTATGCTTTCCCGAAAAACAGCCGCCAGCAAAAGCAAAACCACTCCCGGTACGAGAGCGCTCACCATCAACGCAGCATTTATACGTCCTTCTATTATCCTGTATATCAGTGCCGACATCATACCTGCTGCCAGCTTTCCCACAGATATCCTTTTCTCCCTGATATCATCAGGTGTAAGCACGGCCAAAAACAAAAGTCCTCCGCAATACTCTGCCAATTCCATTGTCTTATCCTCCACATTTACTGCAAGGGGTATATCCCGATGCCTTACTTATGGGAATCATATAGACTATTCTTTTTAAGGAAGAACAATCTGCTCTGCTGTGATATCTGCTGCCATCAGAAGTGATATATACCAGTCCCGCTTCGCTTGATCCGCATTTTTCACAGGCATAGTACTTTCCCCCTGAAGAATTTCTCACATCTGCAAGCCCACCGCTGTCTATGGCGCTTACGGGAATCCTCAAATATCTGCAATCCGGAGAAAAATGATATTTGCTTCCTGTTTTGGTAATGTAAACATAAATATCCTGCTCCTCTGGTTTACTTACCATTTCATTGCCGCTAAACCCCGTCCATGCATGGCTGAAAAATTCATCCTCAAATAATGCTTCCCCAATCGGAATCCAACTAATAAACGGCTTTAATCTATAATTTACTTTTAAGCATACAGATCCATTTGTTTCTACGCAGGATAAATCCTGTATCTTAATTCCCTCAGAACCTTTCGATACACACAGATAGGGATCAGCCTGCTCTTCCATGTATGCTCTGACAGATGCCGCCGCATCCACATACGTGCCATTGCAATATTTAACCAAATACCCCATAAAAGCCTTTTCGCTTCCTGCCTGATATAGCGCTTCCCTGACATTGGATTGAAGCCTTACTGCCTCCAGACTAAGCAGCACCGTCATCATAAAAAACAAAAACACAGGAAACACCATGCTTCCCTCCAGCGCCATACTTCCCTTAGGCTTTGCAAAGGAAAAGAAAAATGCCCTCATTTTAGACATATATATAGTTACCTTTGACGCTTTGAGAGAAGGGATAAATACCTTAGAATAATTTGTTGTGTGTCTTTTAAAGGAGAGCATTTTTCCTTTCCTCTGCAAATAATTAAAAATACCCATATTTTCTTCGCAGCTGCATGGACGAAGCCACATTTCCTCCTGCTGTAATGCTTGCCTCATACCGCTCAATGCACCAGTCCATGCAAAACCCTGCATTACCACCGCGAAAACGAATATCCATTTCCATAATGTCCATTGCCCTTAAATTCAGCTGCTCCTCATCCATAAGCACGAGCATTCCTGCCAGATACTGACTATAAGAAAGACCCTCACCGCCGCTACAGCTATAAATATTTCCGTTTAACACATGATCTACAGACATTTGGTGAGATGTTTTTCCCAGCGGAACCCGCTCATAGCCATAAAGCGCCCGCAAGTCACTAACACTTTCCAGAAATGCACAGGCATAGAGAATACTCTCCGTCACCAAAGCCTCAAACTCATTTTTGAGCTGTACTGCCAAAAGCTCATTTGCTGCCTCCCTAGCCTTAGTGCGCAGGCTGCCGTCTGCCAACGCAAGTCTTACATTATCCGCAAATCTCCATCTTAAAATCCGTTCTGCTGCCGCTGCCATATTTGCCAGATCGGAATCCTTTCCCTCCGCCACATATTCCAGCTGGCAGCACAAAATCGATTCTTCCCGAAGTTCTCCGAAATACCCCATCTTTTCAAACAAATACGTCAAAAACAAATCTTCATCCCTCTTATATGTCCGATTAAAAGCTTTTCCGTTCATAACCCCTCTATGGGAAATCAGTTCTGCGCAGTCGATACTGACAGGACTAATTCTCTGCAAATCCGCCTCTGCCAGATAAAGAATATCACTCCCCGTAAGTCCATAGACCCAATCTGCAGGATTTGACAGAGGCACCTCCTCCCACTCTCCCTGGTCATTTTGAGTAAACGGCAGCTCCATTTGCGCCAGCTGATCCATAATGCTTCTCCACTCTTCCATTGGATTGGCCATATCCAATGCTGACAGCTCCTCCTTTTGATTCGTCATAACAGCTTCCTCTCTCACAGTTCCTCTATCCTCTATGTAACAGACAGCCTGATTTCTCATGGATGCTCCCCCACTGGCCGCAGCTGTTTCAAAGGAAGTAATTTTCACCTCATCTACCCGCAGATTACCCCATGGTGCATTATGCTTCCTTAATATGTCGGTACTGTTTTTTTCCACATACAGCCGCAGCCTCTCCTCTACATTCTCCACAGCAGGGTGGCTTCCTAAATAGGAGGCATCTACATAAAGAAGACCATACTGCTCAAAAAGCTGTGTGTGATATTCCGACAACACCGCATTCATACCAATATCCACCGCACACTCAAACCGTACTCTGTTCCCGTTTTGTATCACATTATAGGTAAGAAAAAGGATAAATCCTGTTAAAGCAGATAAGGTTAAAGCAAGAAAAACCGTCAAATACCCCTTCATCATGCTAAAATGGCGGAACTGTCTGCCGCGATCTTCTCAAATATGGTTTCTGCAAGCTGCTGTATCTGGTTCTTGAAAATAAGTACCAGACCAATTAAAACCACAATAATTAAAATTATTTCCACCGTTCCCATTCCCCGATTATTCCGTTTCCATCCTAACAAATTCCAAACTCCTTTTTTCATTTACTGTAATCTCCTTTCCTTAACTTTAAGCTTAGATATTTCCAAAATTTAAATAGGCAGGCAAAAGCACAAGCAGCATAATTACCATCATCATCATGACCATAGGCAGCAGCAGTTTACTTCCCGCCTCTTCACCTGCTTTTCGTGCAAGATTCTTGCGGTCTTCCTCAGCGCTGTCTGCCTCCTGAGCCAACATTTGTAAAAGCTGGTCATTTCCCTGTCTTAAATAAGAAGCAAGTAAAAAACTAAGCCGTCGGTATCTCATTTCACCGCACCGTTGTCCCCACTGTTGATAAACCTGTTCCTCTGCCACGCCGTTTTCCAACTGATGGCAGGACGCTTTCATCTCTTCATATAAGTATCCCTTTCCCTTTGCTTTTTTCTGTCCGGCATAATCCCTCGTCATCCTGATAAATGCATTTCTTACGGTAAGCCCTGCCGATAAGTACAACCTCAATCTGCTTACAAAATCCGCATATTCTAAAGTTAAAAATCTGTTTCTTTTTTGGCCGCTTCTTTTCAGATCCTGATCCATTCCCCACCCGGCCAGTACACTGCCGATCAGAAACAGTAAAAAAACAAATATACTATCGCCCTCCTCCTGCTCCTCCCAATCGATTTTTATTCCCAGCAGGCTTTGAGGAAGCCGGATTTCCTTTTTGTCATCTTCCAGGCTCTCCAGGTTTAGCAATGTATTTTCAAGTGCCCTGAAAAACTCCTCCCTGGGGCTAAGATTTTCCGGCATAACAAATACCTGCAATTCCACGCTGTCCTTTTTTATTTCTTCGTCTGTTATTTCAGCCTTAAGGGTTACCCATTCTCCCTTAGATGAAATTTTCTCCCTATTTACTTTTCCATCTCTTCCTATTCGCTCCGGTTTTTCACTGTCCCAGCTTAAGCGAAAAGGATAGCCTTCTATAGACGAAATCAATTCTAAATCGGATGTTACATGCTGCAGATCTTGATTTTCTCCTTTGATCAGCTCCGGCAAAATCCGGTAAAGCTGCTTGCTTAATTCCTCCTTTTCCTCCCTCGTATACTTTCGCTCCTGCACCAAAAACGAAACTTTCTGACTCCATTCACCTGCCTTTGCCCGCAAAATAACCTTGTAATCACCTGCACCCCATTCATTTCTGATTAACTGTGCCCCGTCTGACAGCTTTGTTCCCATCCGGCTGCTTAGATGAAGACTCAGCGCAGACACTAGCCCAACGAAAATCGTCAGCCCCATTATTTTTAATTTTTTCTTTTGATAATCCCGATACAGCTTGTCCTTATTCCCCTTAGGATTAAGCTGCACCAGCATTTTCTTAACTGCGGCATTTTCCTTTTTGAGAAACAACACATTTACTTCTTTTTCAAGCTTTCTTATCCACTGTGACCATAACCTCTTCACACCAAACCTCCGGTTTTCGTAATCTTAATATACCTTTCTCTCCCAGGCCTGCGATGCGCACCCTTTAAACTTCTATATCTGTAATTTTTCGGGATAAAAGATATGCTCCCAGATATATTGACAAACAAAACGTCATAATTACCGCTCCCATACCGGAATGATACAAACCGTCAAAATAACCGGGAGAAGTAATGCTGATATAAAGCATAATAAGAAAAGGCATTGCATTCATGATTTTTTGTTCCAGTTTCCTGGCGCTGATCATTACCTCTATCTCCTTTTCCGTCTCAAGCTTTTGAATAATGATTCCTGCCGTCTTCTCCATAATTGCCGCAGCATTGCCGCTGCTTTTACAGGAAATTCCATACACAACAGCAAACTCCTGTATTTCCGGAATTTTAATACTCTCGCCCAGTTGGTACCAGAGTTCGGAAAAATCGGCATGATTCTCTCTTCCCACTCTTAGGCCCTGCAGTATTTTACAAATAATGCTGTCACTTCCGTACAAAAGTTCCATATCCCCAAGGCTTGAAAGAAATGCATTTTCAGCAGAGTAGCCTGCTTTCTGACCTGTCGAAACCAACAGCATTAATTCCTTAAACTGCTCTCTTGCATACCCTCTCTTTTTTACAAGAAGTGCCTCCTTCTCCATTCGAAAAAAGATTACTCCCGGCAGAAGCAGAAATGGAATTACCCAAAGAGAACGATAAAAGAAGTAGTTGATAACTAAAATTAAAAATATACTTTTTGCAAATATCAGCATCCGCTCCCCAAAGGTAATATTAAGCAGGGGTTCTTTTTTCTTTCTCTTATTTCTCATCAACTCCTTAAAGCCCTCCTGACCCTTCTTCCGCTCCCTGCCTAAGCCTGTAAACAGTCCTTATCTGCACTTCACCATTTTCAAAGCCTGTAGGCTCCGCTATTTCCAATACCCTTCTGCTGCCGTCACGCAGCCTTCCAAGATGGATCATAATATCAAACCCTGATGCGATCTGCTTTCGAATTGCCGTAAGCGGCATTTCCATTCCCATTAAAACCATAGTCTCCAATCTGCTTACCACATCCCTGACGCTGTTAGCGTGAACGGTTGTCATGGCGCTGTGCCCTACATTAATGCTTTGAAGCATATCCACAGCCTCCTTTCCCCTAACCTCTCCTACAATAATTCGATCCGGCCTCATACGGAGGGAAGCCTTAATTAAATCTCTGATGGTAATTTCCTTACATCCTTCCACATTGGCATTTCTGGTTTCAAGACTGACAAGATTAGGAATTCCATTAAGCTGCAGCTCCGCACTGTCTTCAATGGTAATGACTCTCTCCTGCTTAGGAATAAACTGGGACAACACGTTCAAAAATGTGGTTTTCCCTGATCCGGTTCCTCCTGATACCAGAATATTGCATCCACTTTCCACCTTATCCTTTAGCCAGTCCCCACATTCCTCCGTTACAGACCCCATATTAACCAGCTGTTCCATAGTGATTGGCCTTGCCGGGAAACGGCGGATCGTAAGGATAGGACCGTTGATTGCAACCGGGTCAAGAACTACATTTACCCTGGCGCCGTCACTTAACCTGGCATCCACAATCGGAGAGGCTTCGTTGACAACCCTGTTGCATTCGGAGGTGATCTGGCGAATAACCTGCTTTAGCTTTTCTGCAGAATCAAATTTTATTCCCAAATTATAAAGCCGTCCCTCCTTCTCAATAAATATTCCGCTGGTTCCGTTTACCATAATTTCTGTTATCTCAGGATTTTCGATTAATTCCTGCAAAAGTCCAAGCTGTCTGATGGCATGAAAAATATCTTTTCTAAGCTGCTCTCTGGAAGCAACATCTAAATACTGTCTTTTGCTTTCCTGCTTGATCTGCTCATCAATCAGCTCTCTGATCTCTTCCTCCGACATATGCTTAGATAAGTCAAGCCGGGCAATAATCTCTTCCTGAAGCCCTCCGGCTATGAAATTATCCATTTTTCCCATCATCCTTTTCCTCCAGCAAATCAGGAAAAACCTGACTTCTGATATAGGAAGCCAGATCACCGTAGGTCAATTCCTCGAATTTAGCCGGAAGCTCCTTAAATATCGGCAGCCGCCATTTGGTTGTTTTGGCGTTGATATCCCCATAGTTCATGTACTCCAGCGCCTTCTCATATTGGTCAATCTTCGCCATGGCAAGCCCGTCATCTCTGGATATGGTATAAATGTAGGAGCATTGCCTTAATATATCCCACAAGTCCGTCACCCCATCCGACAGATCAAGTATTAAATATTCATACTGACTGACCTTTTCCAGCTCCTTGAATAAATCTATCCACTGATCTCCTCTTATCCCCGTCATATTCTGATATATTTCCGCCGGTGGAATAAAATCCAGGCCATTGACCTGCTCCACCATACTTTCCAGCCTGTAGGAAAGCTTTTCTCTGGCACACTCAAAATAATACATAAGATCGGAAAGATCACTGTTATACTGTTTGTTTAATATTCGGGAAAGCCCTGAGTAGGTTTCAAAATTCAGATAAAGCGTTTTATGCTTTTTAGATAGCATTTGTCCAAGAGTCAATGAAAAGGTGGTCTGCAGGCATCTGCCGATAGGCGTATATACGCCGATAATCTGCATTGGGGCAAGTCCTGTCCGCAAAGCGGCAGGCACAATCTGTGCCTCGTCCGTATAATATTCCATAACCTCATGAAGGATATTTTCACTGGATTGATATTTGTTGATATGATGCAGAGCTTTGTTGAGATTCTTGCCGCTTTCGCTCAAGATAATGATATGTGGAATTTGAAGAGCTTCCACATCCCTTTTATAAATACTTTCTGAGATAAGAAGGCATTCTATATCCTTTATTCTGCTGCAGGAATAAAATTTGTCCTCATCAGTGAAAACATATACCTCGAAAGGCAAATTTATTTTTTCCCCGATAAAATCCATCAGCCGATATGCATAGCTCTCCTCACCATCAAAAATTGCAAGGATTTTTTTGTTCAAAATTAACCCCCTTTGTAATTAATTTATCAAAGTACACTTTTCAAATTCTGCAAGTAAATAGTTAAAAAGTGGATTTGCGGAAGGATACCTTCCAAGTGAATTTAAAACCTGCGCAAGACTAAAATGCGCAATAATAAATGAAGTTGATTATAAAGAACGTTCTTGTTTGTGAAAACGATTATATAAAAAATTTATTGAATTGTCCAGTACATTTTTTTAACTTTTTTATTTTTGGTAATATTTTACAATAACATATAAAAATTTATGCCATAAAGTACTGCAATCCCCGGAAATCCAAGGATTGCGGATGTCAAAAAGGTTGCTAAATTATAGCCAATTCCCATCTCCGGCATGTACTTTTCCAGAAAAAAATTGACAAAATAAATCATCAACATACCCGATATTCCTCTAAGCAGAAAATTAATAATCCATTCTGC
>JAUNGK010000020.1:13188-26564 GCA_030524555.1 Bacillota bacterium
GGCTTCTTAAAGCACCGATCAGCAATACCACCACTAATATTCCAACTATGAAAAAAATGCCCATATAATTGTCCATAAGCATGCTCCTTCCTCCAATTTAATATATGTTTCATTTTTTCGCTCCATGACGGAATAAGAAAAAATTTTATGCTTATACTCATAATATACAGGTAATTATTGGATAATCTCTGAATAAGATGTAAGGAAAGATGTGACCTGCATTTTTATGCAGGCAGATTGGCCGGAAAGAGGGATATCATGAAAACATATTTTAGTCATAGCTCCAGAATAAACCAAACGCTGTCAGAAAAAGAAATAGAACGAAACGCCCTGCTTGCAGATCTGGAAAAAACAAAAAGAGCATTGGAAATTGCCTATGCCGGATTTGATAACGTTACAGAACCGGATCTGATAGACTGCTATATTTATGAGGTAAATTCTGTTCTTAAACGGTACAAATTTTTAATGGAACAGGCAGCAAGAATTGCCCTGCTGCCCGAAGAAGATTCTGTATCCTTAAGCACGGAAACCCCGGCTACTTCCCTGATCGGCTAAATTTTCCGTCAGGCTCCCTTTGCCATAAGTCAGCCCTGCATACACCGCCTGGGTATTTGCCATAACCGGATCAGAGTGATCCTGCCTGCTGACAATTTCATATGCCTCATGAAGCTTTTTGATGATCTTTCTTACATGAGAAAGCTCTTCTTTACTATTTCGAATGTCAGCCCTTACCAGCTCTCTGTTGGCATAAAGGTAAAGCTGCAAAAGATTAAGTGCCGGCTCATATTCAAAATGCAGGGACGCCATCAATTCCTTAAGACAGCCCTCTGCCTTTCTGATTCCATCCCTAAAGCCCGGTCTGTCATTATTCTCATGAGCACTTTCCGCCTCATCCAGATAGGCCAGAAGCATTTCATATAAAATAACTATCAGCTGGGTCTTATTGGCCTGCGTAATCTTCAGCGTAAACTGCTGTTTCAATTCCTTCGTCATCCTGTATCACCCTTTCCGAATCTACTGTAACAGCTGCAGAACCTGTGAAGGTCTTTCATTAGCCTGTGCCAGCATAGAAGTACTTGCCTGCGACAGCACCTGCAAGGTTGTGTATTCTGTCATTTCCTCCGCCATATCCACATCCATAATTCTTGAATAGGCAGCTGTCATATTTTCATTACTGATATCCAGACTGCTGATGGTATGCTCAAGGCGGTTTTGATAAGCTCCCAGACTGCTTCTTGCAGCAGACACATATTTGATTGCATCTCCCATTCTGGAAAGTGCATCTCTTGCGCCATCCTCTGTTCTCATATCAATAGAAGAGATTCCCATAAGTTCCAGGGACATTGTGGGAATACGAATGCCAAGCTGCTGACCTTCGTTGGCTCCGATCTGCGTATCCATAGCCCCAAATCCGGTCAAATCAACGGTCACATTAAGATATGCTGCATCTGTCACTCTAAGCTTTAACTCAAAATCATTGCTTCCGGTAATAGTCAAAATCTTACCATCTGCACCGGTAACCTTTGCATCATTAGGAAAACCGTCTCCGGGCGTCAGTGCAACACTGTCAGGATCAATGTTTCCGTCTGCATCATAAGCAACGGTAAGAGATGTAATCGTATAAGTGCCGCTCTTTACCGCATCTCCGTAATATGCCACCTTCATATTCACATTGCTGGTATAGCCTTTCAGATCAAAGGAACCGTCCAAAATCTTTTGTCCGTTAAACTGTGTCTCGGAAGAAATTCTTGTAATCTCCTCCTTAAGCTGATCTACCTCTGTCTGAATAAGCTCCCTGTCATCATCCGTAAGTATTCCGGTGCTTGCCTTTACGGCCAGTTCATTAATTCTTTGCAGCATGCTGTGAATTTCAGACATGGTTCCGTCTGCAATTTCAATAACGGAAATACCGTCTCCCGCATTTTGCGTGGCCATAGTAATGCCTTCTATCTGAGCGTTCATACGCTTTGACATTGCAAGACCGGAAGGATTATCCTTTGCATTTACCACCTTAAGTCCGGAGGAGAGTCTTGCAAGGGACTCCTGAAGCCTGTTGTCATTTCTGGTTAATGAATTATTGGCAATTACTGCCGATGCGTTAAAACTGATCTTCATATTCTGTATTTCCTTTCTTCATGCCTATTTCCTGTACATATCCAATAAATGCCCTGGCAGATTTATAGAGGGTTGCGGTATCTGTTCCCTGCTGCCTGCCCTGAGACTGCTTTAAAGAAAATTCCTCTAAATTTAAGGTTTGGCTGACTGCAAAATAAATTTCATTAAATCCAATCCGCTCATCCGAAAGCCTGCCCTCCAGTGCCTTTCTTCCTTCCCTTAAAAGCTCAAGTCCTTCCTCCTTACTGCAGATGCAAAGTCCTTCTATTCCCTGCTCCGTCATTTTAAGCTCTGCGGCAATCCTGCCCATTTCTTCCGTTTCCAGTGTGATGGAAGCTTTACTCTCTGCATCGCTGTTATGTATAATTTTCAGATTAATGGAGGTTAGAGAACCGTTAATTTGTGCAGGAATCTCATAATTTTCTTCTCTTGCCATCCTGCCAAGAAAAGACATCTGCTTATAAAGCGTGCTCATCGCCTTAACGTCAAGAGCCTTACAATTTGCTCCGTAGGATACCTCCTCTATGATATCCTGAACCGCACTGCACAAATCACTATAGGCTGACTTGGCCTGTGTACTATCCTCAAGGGCTTTAATAATCTTCTCACCCATCTCCTTTGGCCAATCCGGCTGCTCTCTTAAATCTGCCGTCCTCTTCCAAATTTCCCTGGGCGTTTTCATCATGACCGATGCTGCCAAAAGATTATCTGCACTAACAGGCTGATTATAGTCGGTAAGCTGCCTGATGACCGCATCCTCCGTCTTAACCGCTGCTAACGCCTGTTCTCTTACTATTTTATCAAATTCCTCCTCTGCCTTTTCATCTCCCGCATTTTCAACCAACTCCTGCAGCTGCTCTTTGCTGAAAGCTTGGGATAGGGGATATCCTTTGGCTATCTGACCGGTGATACTCTCTATTCCGTTATCCTTCTTTTGAATACCTCCAAAGCTGTCATCTACCGAATAGTCCATGCGCTTATGATTACTGCTTCTTACCGCACTAAGCAGATTTTCCAACGTAAACCGGGCACCGCTTTGCCAAATGGCTCCTACCGCTGCATCATCAGCCTTTTCTATCTGATGCACCAGTCTGTAAATACCGATATAGGCGCTTCTCTCCTCCTCGGATATACCATTTTGCTTTTCCAGCTTATAAAGAAATTTGCTGTAGGATTCTATTTCCTTAGCCGGATCCTCCTGCTTCTTAAGATACTGAGAAAGCTCTTCTACAGACATATTAAGCGGGTTTATTCCTTCACGGATCATATGAAGAACCCGGCCCGGCTTTAACTCACTGATTGTTCCCTTAAGGAGCTCATCCATTTCCTTAACCTGCGCAATATTCTCTTTGGTTACCTCTATTCGGTTATAACCCAATATTCTCACTGCGCGCCTGTTCTCATCCGTAAGATCAAGCTCCATGTCCGAAAGAATATCATCCACATTGCGAAATGCCTTTTGAATGGAATCGCCCATATCATGCCGGGGAGCAGTCATCAATTCCTCGTATTTCTCTCCTGCCTTCTCATAGGATATCCTTCGTTCATTACCCGTTTCATAAATTTCTTTTAGGGTATTGCTGTAAGAAATTCCAGGTAATATTTCCGCCGGAGAGGATTTGATTCCCCGGATTACATCCAGTGTTTCTTCATAAAGGTTTGCCTTCTGGGAAGCAGCTGCATCCTCTGTTTCTCCTGTCAAAGCCCTGGCGAACTCTGCCTCTGCTTCTTTTAGCTTTGACACCAGCTCTTCAAGCGGAGCGGTTTCTATCTGATAACCCTTCCGAAGAAGTCTTAGATTGGCCTCCACCGTCATAGACAGCCGAACCTCCTCCAAAAGTCTTCTCCCTCGTATATCAACAGGCGCCTCCCCGTACTGAGCTGCCAGCAAATTCTTCAGCGTAAAGGGTAGTCTTCCTGCCGTGATCACATCCGCCGCTTCGTCCTTTACCTTTGAAACCTGTTCAGACAGCCTGACAGCCTGTTCATAAATCGTTTCCTGATGGTTTAAATTCATCTTAACAGGCTCTGTTCCGTCAGCAATGGCTCCCGCAGCCTTTTTTAAAAACTCCTCCGTATCAAGTGGAAATTGCAGCTGCTTAATATCCTTTAACATGGAAAAGGTGTCTGCCGTCAAGGGAATACCCTTTTCTATTAACCAGCCTGCATCAGCCAAATCACTTTCATCTCCGGCATAACCGGCTTCCTCAATAATCCTTTGAATCTGAGGCAGAAGCTTTTCAACATCTACAGTCTCGGGCTTTTTCGCATAATACCCGGAGATCTCCCCGGCTGCATAGTATCCCTTTCCCTGGCGGCTTGCGTCTGCCGATGAGGAATATCCTGCAGTATACAGATTTTCGGGAGTCGGCAAAAGGTGGTTTTCCACCATATACTTCATGCTTCCGTCCGTCATGGAAGGTGTTTCCTCCAAAAGATTCCATGCCTCCATCACCGCTGCAACATTTTCTTCCGTAATCGGTATGTCTCTTTGGGTAAACTGCTTCTCAAGCTCCCTAGCAAAAGCCTCGCTTCCGGTAATTTCCTTAAGCACATCCTCCGATATGTCATCCGTATAGCCTGTTACCTGTACACCGCCCTTTACAAGCGCTGCTTTAATATGATCGACAATGGTAACAACCGTTTCAACATCCGTACTTCCTGGATGAAAGCCTTCCTTCTGCAGTCTGGCAAAATCTTCATCAGACATAGTATTAGACATAACTGCCATGTAATTCCGCCGGGCAGTAATATCTACCTGCCCCGCCTCCAGCATAATCTCTTCTGCGGTCCGTCCGTGACCTGTATAAGCGCTGTTATCCATAACTGTGCCAGAAATGTCTAATGCAAATCCGGGACTTGTCAAACCATCCACACTGCCCGGAGTACGATATGAAGTTGTTTCCCTGCCTATATTTGTATGTGTTCTGGCTGTACTATTATCAGCCCCATCCAGTAAAATGTTCATGCTCATCCTCACATACGCACATTGCGTAAATATATGCAAATATAAAAAGGGTAAATGCAAAATGCATTCACCCTTTATTTCGGCACATCTTTTCTTTTTCTTAACTGTAATTTAGAAAACAAATACCAAAGCGGCATAGGGAGGCAGATCAAAGGTGATACTGTAATCCCTATAGTCAACATATTCCTTTTTCGCTGTAATCTCCTTGGGAATCACCTCTCCGCAGCCGCCGAATCTTTCCTCCGTACTGTTAAGGAGCAGCTTATATTTCTTTTTGGCAGGTACGCCCAGCTTATATTTCTCCCACTTAACCGGAGTCATGTTGATTACAAATAATAGATTATTTTTGCCGGTTGTGGATTTCCTGAAAAAGCTGTATGTACTTCTCTCTTTATCATCACAATTAAGCCACTCAAAACCTGCCCAGCTGTTATCGAGCTCATAAAGGCACGGATACTTGCGATAAAGCTTTAAAAGCTCCTTCACATATTCATGCATTCCCTTATTCAGATCCTCTCCCAGCAAAAACCAGTCAATTTCTCTTTCCTCACTCCACTCTCTCTCTTGTGCAAAATCCTGTCCCATACAGAGGAGCTTTTTGCCTGCATGGCCAAACATGTAGGTATAACCGCAGCGCAGATTGGCATATTTATCAACCTTATATCCCGGCATCTTATTTACCATGGAGCACTTTAAATGAACCACCTCATCATGCGATAAAGGAAGTATATAATTTTCACTGTCATTGTAGGACATTGCAAAGGTCATTGCATAATGATTGTCCTTTCTGAAATAAGGATCCAGCTTCATGTATTCACAGAAATCATGCATCCAGCCCATATTCCACTTAAAGGAAAATCCCAGACCGTCATCCTCCACCGGCCCTGTTACCTTAGGCCATGCGGTAGATTCCTCTGCAATAGTGATAAACCCGGGGTAGGTACCAAGCACTACAGAATTCAGATGCTTAAAAAATTCAATTGCCTCCAGATTTTTATTTCCGCCGTATTTATTGGCAACCCACTGGCCGTCCTGCTTTCCGTAATCCAGATACAGCATAGATGCAACTGCATCTACACGGATACCGTCTATATGATATTCCTTAATCCAGAAAAGCGCATTGGCTATCAGGAAATTCTTTACTTCTGTCTTTCCGTAATTAAAAATTTTGGTTCCCCAATCAGGATGCTCTCCCTTACGAGGGTCCGGATCTTCAAAAATACATTCGCCATCAAATCTGCCAAGGCCATGAGCATCCGTTGCAAAGTGCGCCGGTACCCAGTCTAAAATTACACCAATTTTATTCTTATGAAGCTTATTTACAAGATACATAAAGTCCTTTGGTTCGCCATAGCGGGAGGTTGGTGCATAATACCCTGTCACCTGATATCCCCATGAGCCGTCAAAGGGATACTCTGCAATTCCCATAAGCTCAATATGGGTATATTTCATTTCCTTTAAATACTCCACAATTCTGTCGGCAAACTCACGATAATTGTAAAATCCCTTCTCCTCCGGTCTGGGATGGCGCATCCATGAACCGATATGACATTCATAGATAGCAAGAGGCTCTTTGTTATAATCCTTGCCCTCTCTTTCCTTAAGCCAAAGCTCATCAGACCATTTAAAATCAGAAATGTCCACTGTGCGGGATGCTGTTCCGGGACGCATCTCAGCGCTGTTAGCAAAGGGATCCGCCTTATAAAGCTTTTCACCGGAAGGTGTCGTAATTAAAAACTTATACAACTCTCCCGTGGAAACTCCGGGTATAAATAAAGCATAAATACCGCCCGGCCCAAGCTTTTCCATTGGAGCTGCACTCTCATCCCAGCCGTTAAAGGTTCCTATTACATGAACACTGGCTGCGTTAGGCGCCCAAACGCCAAAAAACATTCCCTTTTTTCCGTCCTGTACGGAAGGATGCGCTCCCAGCTTTTTGTAAATATCATAATGTGTTCCCTGCGCAAATAAATACTGGTCAGCCTCAGAAATAAATACTTCTTCTGTCTTTTTTCCTTTTATATCCATACCTTAAAACCCCCGATTTATTTTAATAATGCATAAAATCCTTTTCCCTTAAAATAATCATATCCTCATCATCATAACGCTTTCCAAGAAGAATATCAAAGAAATGTCCGGGCGTCTTTCTGTCCGCATAGTAAATCGCCTCATCTATTAATTCCTCGATCTCAGCAAGCGTAACCTCATGATCACTGGTCTGCATATCGGCAATTCGGGTATGAAGCGCCAAAACTCCCAGTTCATCAATAGAGTACTCCTGATCCAATGCATATTTCTGCGCATATTTAACCAACGTTTGATCATCTAACGCTTCAACATCAACCCTGAGATTAAATGCTTCCGTTACTGCCGGATATTTCGTCAGGTAATCATTCATTCTTGCCTTTGTATCCTCCAGCAGAACGATCAGTCCCTTTTCCTCCTGATTAAGCTCCTTTAACAGCTGCTCCGTAGCCGCCTTTTTCATAGAGGCAGCCTCTTCAATAATTAACGCTCCTCCCGAAAGCTTAGATAAGGTAGCCCCTATATCCTTTTTGTTCATGGTTGAGCCTGATATCTTAGCTACCTTGCCGGAAAAATTGTTGTCAGAAAGCTGTATTTCCTTTACAAGAAGCTTGGCAAGGGCTGTGGCCTCCGTTCCCTCCTCACCGGTAATAATCACATTTCCGGTATAGGATGCCATACTGATAT
This sequence comes from Bacillota bacterium, assembly GCA_030524555.1. Classification (GTDB taxonomy): domain Bacteria; phylum Bacillota; class Clostridia; order Lachnospirales; family Lachnospiraceae; genus Suilimivivens. The sequence goes on from JAUNGK010000020.1 coordinate 20,984, forward strand.
TATCAATTGCTTCAACAATCTGACGTCTGGTACGCTTATGATGAATGAAGGGGGCAAACTGCTCCCTTTCGCTGTCCGACATTTCCCTGACAGACTTGGAGCCTTCGGCCTTTCCGGAAGCTTTTTCCGCTGATGGATTTTGGGCTGAGGATTTTTCTTCTGCAGGCTTTTCTCCCGAAGCTTCTTCCTTTGCAGCCTCCTGCGGGTCGTCCGAAGCTTCTGAAACAGCTTCCTTTTCATTATCGGAAGTCTCCTCCGGCTCTTCTTCCTGCTTATCACTTTCCTCTTCGATTTCATCAGCCACTTCTTCCGTAACTTCTTCTACGGGCTCTTCCACAATTTCTTCTATCACATCTTCCGCAGCATCAGACTCTTCCAAAGTCTCAACCGGCTCCTCCTTAAGAGCTTCAGGCTTTTTCTCCTGTACCGGCTGTGCTGCTGCCGCTTTTTGCTGTGCTTCCTTCTTTTCAATGTCCGCAACCTTTACCACTTTAGGCTGCTCCCTTTGTGCTCTATCTTTTTCCTCCCTGATAGCCGCTGTTACCATAGCCTTTTCAAGCTCTTCCAGAAGGCCTGATTTGGTAGACTCGTCAAAATCCGCAAAGAGAGCATCCGTCTGCTGATGCACGCGCTTACGGATTTCTTCCATACGCCTGCGCTCATTCTCCTGCTTCATCCGCTCCCATTCGGCCATTACATCCTCAATGCTAAGCTGGCCTGTAATCTGCTTTTCGATCTTCTCCTCCTCAGGCATTACCAGTGATATCTGACCATCATATTCCTGGGAAAGAATATTATCAAAGCCGGAAGGTTTGTGAAAGGTTCTGATCACTCCCGTATTGCTGATTGCAGGATTAGAACTTGCTGACGGCATCAAAGCTTTATCGGGCTTTTCCGCATCAATAGCGGTAAAAGGTGTTCTGGCACCGCTTTTTTCCACCAGCTCCGAAACCACATCCTGAATATTAACCTCTTCCGTATTTCCGAAAAATACCTCTTCCGAGCCATCCGGCTGCGCTTTCTCCTGCTCTGTTTTCAAATCCTGATCGGTAATCAGCTGCATTTCATCCGTATCCTGACGAAGCTCAATCACAGGCTCTTCCACAGGCTGCTCCGTAAGCTCCTTCTCCGCTTCCTCTAAAGACTTTACATAAGGCTCGCTTTCAGGTTCTTTACTATCTTCTTTATCATCCAGCCTCTCCACAGGTTCAAACACCTTTGTCTGCAATGCTTCATTGGTCTCCTCAACAGGCATCTGCTGGGTTTTATTGTTATCCAGAAATTCCTTCATGCTCTCTGCAAGCTCTTTCTGGAGATTGATGGTGTTATACTGACTTACATCCACCGTTTTGACCTGAATATCCATCTCATTGGAAGGAATCTCCTGAGTGTCCTCCGTAAGAATATTTTCCTGAAGGCTGAACTCATTATCCTCCTCTTCTTCCGTTTCCCTGCCGGCCTCCTGCTGAATCATCTGCTGGTCAACCGCATAATCGGAGGTAACAAAACCTCCGTTTTCTTTCATCTGCTCATATTTAACACGCTGATCCTCGCTTAAAGGCTCATGCAGCATCTTAAGCTCCATTGCCTTCAGAACATATCTTCCTTCTCCAAACCACAGGAACATTTCATCACATTCCTCAACGCATTTGGAGGCAAGACCTACCCTGTGATAGAGATATGCCAGCTCATAAGCCCATTTTTCACGATAATCACGCTTCTTAAGCTCCTCAAGCACCTCTATTCTCTCTTCAAGACTTACCTCCTGAGCTTCATAAAGCTTATACTGAAGGACATATCTGCCGCTGTCCTTCGGAGCAAGCTGTACAAATTCCTTATAATACTCAAGCGCCTGTACATATTCTCCCAGCTTGATGGAAAGCTCGCACAGCGAATAAACAATCAGCCTGCCGCCCGTATGTCTTTCGTATGCCAGCAGTAAAATATCCCTGCTGTCCTCATATCTTCTGTTAATTTTATACAAATCACTGATGGTACACAGCATCATAACACTTTTAACCCTGCGCCAGTCAATGGTATCCGCTATCTCTACTGCTTTGGCATATTCACCCTCTGAGATCAGGGATTTAATTTCATCCGCACGCACTTTGTACTCATATTTATCCAAGGTACTCACCTCATCTGTCTTTTTGTCTCAAGGCATAATTATCCTATTTTCAATTTCTAAGTTTACCATATGCCCATTCGTATGTCAAAAGAAGCATTTAAAGTAAATCAGATAATTCTGCAAACTGCTTCAGTGTAAGAGCCTCTCCTCTGATGCTCTGGCTAAGCCCCATTTTATCTAACGCTCCGCACACATCCTGCCTGCTCACATTTACCGTATTGCCTGTTTCATCCTTATATGACAGTCCGTTGGAAAGAGCATTTGCCAATGTTTTCCGACGTTGATTAAAGGCAGCGCGGATGATGGCAAACATTTTTTTCTCATCCTTTGCCTGTATAGGCGGCTCATCATATCTGTTAAGCCGAATCACCGCACTTCCCACACCAGGTCTTGGCATAAAGCAGCTGGCAGGAACATTCATCACAATTTCCGGTCTTGCATAATACTGCACTGCAAGACTTAAAGCCCCGTAATCCTTGGTTCCGGGGCCTACCTGCATTCTGTCTGCCACTTCCCTTTGAACCATAATGGTAATGCTTGATAAAGGAACATGGCTTTCAAACAGGCCCATGATAATCGGCGTGGTAATGTAATAGGGCAGATTGGCCACTACCTTAATCGGCCTTCCATTGTTTTTTACTTCTGCAATTTTGTTAATGTCCACTTTCAGGACATCATCATTGATAATCGTTACGTTATCATATTCCTTCAATGTTTCATTTAATATAGGAATCAAATTTTTATCAATTTCAATAGCAACAACACAGCCTGCCCTTTCTGCCAGATACTGGGTCATGGTGCCGATACCGGGACCAATTTCGACCACGCAGTCATCCCTGGTAATCTCCGAACAGCTGATGATTTTTTCTAAAATATTTGCATCTACCAAAAAATTCTGCCCATACTTCTTCTGAAAAGCAAATCCATACTTTTTAATAATTTCCGCTGTAGCTGTAGGTGTTCCTAAATATGCCATTTATTTTCTCCATTCATTCCGTAAAATGTTTTCGCATTTTCACCCGTTATCCGAAGTACATCCTCTCTGTCAAGGCCCTTTTGCTCTGCCAGCTTGTCTGCCACATAGTAAATATAATCCGACTGGTTCCTCTTTCCCCGGTAAGGCTCAGGAGCAAGGTAAGGGCAATCCGTCTCCAATAAAATCCTTTCCATTGGAATATGCTCAACCGCCTCCACCAGCTTTCTGGCATTTTTAAAGGTCAAAACTCCTCCTATTCCAAAGTAGTAATCCATGGCAAGATATTCCTTTGCTATTTCCCATGTATAAGAAAAGCAGTGGATTACTCCCCTTGTTTTCTTATCGTTCCAGTTCTGCAGGATCTCTAATGTATCCTTTGCCGCATCCCTGGAGTGAATTACCACAGGCATTTTAAGCTCCTCTGCCAGCTTAAGCTGCTCCTTAAACCATTTCTTTTGTATTTCATGATCAGGCTCCGGCCAATAATAATCTAATCCGATCTCCCCAATGGCAACGATTTTATCATTCTCTGCCTTACTTTTCAGCCAATTCATATCCTCATCCGTAAGCTCTGCGGTATCGGATGGATGAATCCCTATTGCTCCATATATAAAGGGATATTTCTCTGTAAGCTCCAGGGTTGTCCTGCAGGAAGCAAGGCTTGCACCTATATTCACAATGTATTCCACACCCTTTTCCTTCATACCGCCAAGAAGCGCTTCTCTATCGCTGTCAAACGCCTCGTCATCATAATGTGCATGTGTATCAAATATCATTTATTCCACCTTCAAAAAATTTTTTTAAAAAAATACTTGCAAACCAAAAGACATTATACTATAATAACACTTGCGTTGTAAATGAAACAGCATTTTTAAACAATCTATGCGTCTTTAGCTCAGTTGGTAGAGCACCTGACTCTTAATCAGGGTGTCCAGGGTTCGAGCCCCTGAAGACGCACTTGTAAGTACCATTTTTGAGGACATGCGAGCCTTGGGGATGGTGCTTTTTTTATCCCTCAAAAGCTTAAAGCTGCCAAACGCCGGAACCGGTCTGACGCTTTGACAGCTTGGCAAAATATCCGTCATGCTATATGGTATGCTGCTTCTTAAACTGCTTGGGTGTAACGCCCTTCCATTTTTTAAAGATCTTGATCAAATGACTGCTGTCCGAAAATCCTGTTTCCTGACTGATGTAGCTCAAATCAAAATCTGTAAACAAAAGCAAATCTGCTGCCTTACTTACCCTTATAAATTCAATATACTCCTTACAGGAACGGCCATAATACTGCTTAAAATTCTTTGCAAAATAAGAGTAGCTCATATTGCACATATCAGCCAGATCCTCTACACGGATAGGTTCCCCTGCATGAGCATCAATGTATGCGGTAATTGCATGAATGGAATCCACCTCGGATGAGCGGGATGCCGCATTGTCCGTATTAAAGCCCTTCTCTCTCCAAATTCGTATCAGACATACCAACAGATAGCATATCTTGTTATGTACAATGATGTCGTATCCGTAATTTTTGTTTTCAAGTTCTCTCCTGCATTCCTCAAGCATATCCTTTACCGGCAGAGTGCGAAGCTGCTCCTCCTTAAAGAAAATATCTGCGTTACTGCTTTTGCTGGCACTTTCCATAATCACTCTAAGCTTAGGCGCATAGCTGTTTTCTGTATATAATTTATTAATGTCAAACTTGATACCTTCATATTTAAGGGGAAGGTTGGTAGCCGTATATATGGCATGAACCGATTCCGGATGAAAGAGGATCATATCTCCTTCTTCTACTACGTAGGTCTTTCCGTTGCATTCTACTAAGCCTGTTCCCTCCATCATATAAATGATCTCCATAAAATAATGCCAATGGGGACGTATCGGAAAGGGCATAGTGGTTGTATCATATAAAAAGGCCTCATAGGGGGAATCAAGGGTATCACAATATTCAAATAAATACTGCATATCTTTTCTCCTAAATAGATTTTTACAATTTTTATCTGGCAATATTATAGCGAAAAATCTTTTACAGTGCTATAGTTTTTATGAAACATTTAACAAGTTTTTATTAAGGGAGGATTTTATGCAGTTTTTAAAGGGAATAACATTTGCGCCTTTTTGTCCAAAAGGAAGCTTTCAAACCAAGGAAGCATACGAAAGCTTTGACAATCTTGTAAAAGGGACCGGTGCAAACTTTATTACTTTGGTTCCCAACGGTCTTCAGGAAACACCCCAGTCGGAAGAGATTTCTTTTACATCGGATGCTTCCTTATCTGATGAAGAGTTAATTCAAATGATAGAATATATCCACAAGGCAGGTCTTATGATTGCCATAAAGCCTACCGTGAACTGTATGAACGGAACCTGGCGTGCACACATTAACTTTTTTGACAAGGATGTACACTGCGAGCCGAAATGGAGCAAATGGTTTGCTTCCTATACGGCATTCCAGCTTCACTATGCCAAAATTGCCCAGCAGACCA
>JAUNGK010000221.1 GCA_030524555.1 Bacillota bacterium
AGTCTACATTATTAAATCCTGTTTCATAAGAAACAGTATTGATTTTTTGCTCGGTCTTTGAAAGCAGTTGGGCGGCTTCATTTAATCGGTAATTGATAAGGTAATTTATTGGCGCAATGTGTAAATACTTTCGAAAAAGGTTTAATACGGTGCTTTTGCTGATCCCTGCATGTCCGGCGATGTCATCCAATGAAATATCATGCATATAATTCTGATGAATGTACTGCATCATTAACTGTAATCTTGCCTGAGAAGAAGCTGAATCATTTGTGTGGTCTTCTGTATATTTAATGTCTGCATTTTCATATATTTCCAACCAAAGCATTTGAAGAAGAGAGGATGTTGCAAGTTCACCGGATGAGGTGCAGTCCTGAACTGCTATTATTTGTTTTATAATTGATAAAGCCTTTGCCTGCCATGGAATCCCGGCACAGAAAATTTGATAAGATAAGGAGGAAGAGATGACAGGCAGAATATATTTGTGATATATGAGACTATCTTGCGCCGCAATAAAAAAGGGCATACATACAAAATTCGGAATAACAGCTTCGGTGGGGGAATAGAAGCGGTGCAGGACTTTAGAATTGATGAATACACCATTTCCTTCAGGTAAAGTGAATTGTTTTTCCCCAATCCAGAAGGTTACGGTTCCTGATTCGATATATACAAATTCCAATTCAGTATGCCAGTGCCATTCAACACAGTTAAAATCAAACAGGGCTAAATTGTCATAATAAAAATGAAATGGGTAGCTATTGCTTCCATGCTGGACTGTCTCCATTAAGTTTTCATCTGTCTCTATCTTATTATATGATGTATTAAAATTCATGATTAAATAAACTCCTTAAAAAGGTTTTTGCGATATTATACAATAAATATGCGATATAAATCAATGAAAAGCAGGTTACTATGTTATATAATTCAAAAAAATAAAACGAGGTGATGGAACATGGAATTTAAATGGCTAAATGAAAGTGAAATTACGATTGAGGGAGATAATTATGCCAAACTATAGAAAAACAAAAACGGCTTGTTATTTGGGATTTATTACACAGGCAATAGCCGCTAATTTTGCACCATTGCTTTTTTTGAAATTTCATTATGACTACCACATTTCTTTGGGTAATATTGCATTGATATCTACATGCTTTTTCTTTACTCAACTTTTGGTAGATCTGTTTTGTGCCAAATTTGTGGACAGGATTGGATATCGTGTATGCATTGTAGCCTCCGAGGTATGTGCTGCCGCCGGATTGATTGGCCTGGCGTTTCTGCCGGATATTTTACCGAATCCGTTTATGGGAATTATATGCAGTGTAACTCTATATGCAATAGGAAGTGGATTAATTGAAGTACTCTGCAGTCCCATTGTAGAGGCATGCCCATTCGAAAATAAAGAGGCGACAATGAGTCTGCTACATTCTTTCTATTGTTGGGGAGCCGTGGGAACTATATTAGCTTCAACCTTATTTTTCCTGATATTTGGGATGGATAGTTGGAAATGGCTGGCTATATTATGGGCGCTTATCCCGGCAATCAATATCTATAATTTTGCAACATGCCCTATTGAACATTTAGTAGATGAAGGGGGAGGAATGGGGATAAGAGAATTATTCCAAAAACCTTTATTCTGGTTAGCTGTTTGTTTGATGATTTGCTCTGGGGCATCAGAACTTGCCATGGCACAATGGGCATCGGCTTACGCAGAAGCGGCATTGGGATTATCAAAAACAATAGGAGATTTAGCAGGGCCTTGTATGTTTGCGGTTACAATGGGAATAAGCCGTGTTATTTTTGGAAAACACGGTGATAGAATGGATTTGGTGAAGTTTATGAAAGGATCTGGAATCTTATGTGTGGTGTGTTATCTTCTTGCTTCACTATCCACAAACCCGTTGATAGGTCTTATTGGCTGTATTACATGTGGCTTTTCTGTTGGAATTATGTGGCCTGGGACAATTAGTATCTCATCTAAAAAATTTCCTACAGGTGGAACGGCCATGTTTGCATTACTTGCTATGGCAGGAGACTTAGGTGGAAGTATTGGGCCGGGGATTGTTGGGCGTATTACACAGTATGCAGAAGATAATATTCGTGTAGGTATGAGTGTCGGTCTCGTGTTCCCAGCTATTTTGTTGGTGATGCTTTTCATCCTTGAAAGAGGAAAAATTGATAAGCAGTTTAAATAGAGAAGTAATTTACTATTATTATTTTTTTTATTGTAAAAAATGAAATGCGCCAGCTGTAAATTTATCGTAAAATAAAGCGTTGAATATATTGCTGTATTTGGGTATAATAAAATCAAAAACAAAGGAGGAGTTATTATGCCGAATATTAAGCCAATTTCGGATTTGAGAAATTATACCGCAGTTTTGGATACGGTTGCAGTTGGTTCACCTGTTTATCTGACCAAAAATGGCAGAGGCTGCTTTACCATCATGGATATGGAGGAGCAAGAAGAGCAGCAGGAAAAAGCGCAGAAATATGATAAAATGGTAGCTCAGCTTAAATTGATGTGTGAGCTGAATGCCGGAAGAAAATCAGGAGAGAAAGATGGATGGATTTCTGCTGGGGATGTAAGAAGCCATTTCAGGGAAAGAGCAAATGCGCAATAAAATACAATACTCTCCACTGGCATTGAAGGACTTGGATGAGATATGGGATTATATTACAAATGACCTGCTGAATCCATCTGCAGCAGAGAATACTGTTAATGGAATCCTGGATATGATAGATGGTCTGGATGGCTTCCCGGAAACAGGTTCCAGACTGTTATTTGATGATGGGCTTGACAGTGGTTACCGATTTGTTATTTTTAAAAATTATATGGCATTTTATCATATTCAAGCGGATTTAATCTATGTTGACCGTGTAATGTATGGAAAAAGGGATTACATGAAAGCTCTCTTTCCTGACACGAAGTGATAAGACCCAAAAGAGCTGTTCGATGGCTCTTTTTTCAATTTCAGGCAATGCATAAATTTCTTTATTTCTAAAATGTAACATTCAGTTAAATTTCCCAATGCATATAAAATCGTTTCTTTTACCATTTTTTACAGCAATATTGTCCAGTCCTTGCAGCGTTTGTGTGGGCGTGCTATTCCATATTGACGAGGAAGATCAGCAGCTTTGGTTATCCGGTTATCCTGAGCACCCTGAGGACGTTCTTTTACGGCATCCTGTATATTGGACTGGGGGCATCCGCACTCTGTTTCGTTACATGGAATCTTGCAGTAAAGACGCTTGGAGCGGTTAAGACCAGCGTTTATATTTATCTGGTTCCCGTTATAACGGTGGTGACTTCTGTGTTAATACTGAAGGAGCCGGTGACATGGGTTTCCGTCATGGGGACAGTTCTGGCAGTTGCGGGGCTTATCTTTTCTGAATATAACGGGAAGAGGAGTGACAATAGTGAATGAACCTGCGATAAGAACGGAGAAGCAGATCATCAGCCTGTTCCATGAGAGGGAAACACAAATCTGTCAGCATAAGGCGAGTTGCTTTTCTGCTCCATCCGGTTTCGTTTCAATTCAGATAGGGTTTCGTTACATTTAAAAGAAAAATAAAAAATTTCTGCCGATATA
>JAUNGK010000222.1 GCA_030524555.1 Bacillota bacterium
GGATGCGGAAGAAGCCATTTATAATCAGGATTTGACTGATATGGCGGATATACTGATTAAGATGTTGGAAAAGCCCAGGACAGAGGAATAGGAGTGACGGCATGATTTGTTATAATTGTGGATGCCGTTTATCAGAACATGACTTTTGCACGGGCTGTGGCGCAGATGTTTCACTATACAAGAAAATAATGTTTATGTCCAACCGCTTTTACAATGACGGCTTGGAAAAAGCCACAGTGAGAGATTTATCCGGAGCAATTGTCAGCCTGCGGCAGAGTTTAAAATTTAATAAGAATAATATAGATGCAAGAAACCTTTTGGGTCTTGTATACTTTGAGATGGGAGAGGCTGTATCTGCGCTGAGCGAATGGGTAATCAGCAAAAATCTCCGCCCGAAAAAGAATATTGCGGACGATTATATCAACATGATACAGACCAACCAATCCAGATTGGACGCCATCAACCAGACGATCAAGAAGTATAATCAGGCGCTTCTTTACTGCTATCAGGATAGTCAGGATTTGGCGGTCATTCAGCTGAAAAAGGTTTTATCCTATAATCCTAAATATGTGTGCGCACATCAGCTTTTAGCGCTTTTATATATCAATACGGAGGAATGGGAAAAGGCGCATAAGGAACTCCTAAAATGCAGCCAGATTGATGCCAATAACACTACAACCCTTCGCTATTTGAAGGAAGTAGAGCATATGCTGGTGCCGGAGGAGGCGGCTAAAAATGTTCCAAAGAAAAAGGCTTCCCAAGACGGAGTGATGCGTTATCAAAGCGGAAACGAAACGATTATTCAGCCTATGAATATGAAGGAGACAAAGGGAGCTTCCGTTTTGTTAAATCTTGGAATTGGAGTGATTATCGGTATTGCAATCGCATGCTTCCTCATACTTCCGGGGCGTATACAGAATGCAAAGGCTGACATTAACGATCAGCTCCGTGTGGTAAGTGAGCAGTCGGATGCCAAAACAGCAACGATAGACGAGCTTGAACAGAAGGCACAGAAGCTGACAGATGATAATGCAAAGCTGACAGAGGAGCTTGCCGCGTATCAGGATACCACCGGCACTGTGATGGTATCGGATGGTTTGATGATGGCGGTAAATGCTTATTTGGAGAACCCGGAGGATATTGAAAAGATAGCTTCTTATCTTGAAACCATAGATGCAGGGGAGGAAGAGGAGGAAGCCGGCACGGAAAGGTCGGAGGCCTTTACGGGATTATATGATAAGCTGCTTGAGCTAATGGGCGATGAGCTGGTGAACTACTATTATAATGCCGGTTATGAGAGCTACCGTGCGGAAAACTATGATGAGGCGATTCCAAACCTTCAAAGAGCATGGCAGTACGATAATACCAAGAGTGAAGCGCTGTTTTATCTGGGCAATTGTTATCACAGAAGCGGAGAGGATGACAAGGCTAAGGAAACTTATGCCCAGGTCATCGATAATTTCCCTGATACGGATTTTGCTAATAGATCGGAAACTGCATTGGCAGAAATTAATAATGCGGAATAAGCGCATGGGTATGTGAGTTAAGTGAATATAAGTTACTACAAAAGAGAACACAAAAGGGTGTTCTCTTTTTCTATTTTAAATCAGGAAAGGTCTATGAAATGAGGTGAAACATGGAGGAAAATTTTAAGGTGATTGACAATTATCTGATGGTCAAAATGCCGGAGGAGGTGGATCATCACAAATCAGTTTACATAAGTAAAATGGCTGATGAGTATATCATGAAGGAAGGAGTGGGAAACGTGGTTTTTGATTTCGAGGGAACACGTTTTATGGACAGTTCCGGAATTGGGGTTATCATCGGAAGATACAAGAAAATATCCTACTTTGGAGGAAAGGTTTTTGCAATCAATGCGGATACCAGGATAAAGCGGACCTTAATGATATGCGGTTTACATAAGGTTATTGAGATCATGGAATGAGATACCGGAAAAGATGTGAAAGGAAAAGGTTAAGAAACTGATTATGGAGACAGGACAGAAAATTGAGAATGAGATGAGGAAAAATACCGTTCTGCAAAATGAAATGAGGCTTTCATTTGATGCGGTTTCGGTGAATGAAGCATTTGCCAGAATAGCAGTGGCAGCATTTGTGTCACCGCTTAATCCCACTATTGAGGAAATATCCGACATTAAAACGGCAGTCTCGGAGGCCGTTACCAATGCAATTATTCACGGCTATGATGAAGAGTTTCTAAGAAACAGCAAAACCAATGAAAAAAATCAGGTATATCTCCACTGCAAAATTATAGATGATGTGCTTCAAGTGGAGGTGCAGGACAAGGGAAAGGGAATTGAGGATATTGATCAGGCAATGGAGCCCCTTTTCACAACAAAACCGGAAATGGACCGGTCAGGAATGGGGTTTGCCTTTATGGAAGCCTTTATGGATGACCTGGAGGTAATTTCATTGCCTTTTCAGGGAACCATTGTGCGAATGAAAAAGAAACTGGGAACCATATCATGGATCAGACACGAGGAATAAGCCATGGTAGAAAATTCAGTACTGATCGAAAGAGCACGGGCAGGAGAAAAGGAAGCAAGAGAGGTACTGATAGAGCAGAATTTAGGACTGGTTCATCATATAGTGAAGCGTTTCTTAGGCAGAGGATATGAGGCGGAGGATCTGTTTCAAATCGGGGTGATCGGTCTGATTAAGGCTATCGACAAATTTAATATGGAATATGAAGTGAAGTTTTCCACCTATGCAGTTCCGCTTATCACCGGTGAGATCAAGAGATTTATCAGAGATGACGGAATGGTAAAGGTTTCCAGAAATTTAAAAGAAAACGGAATGCGGGTCAGACATGCGGCAGAAAGACTTGCAGGGCGTCTGGGAAGAGATGCCTCCATTGAGGAAGTGGCTAAGGAGGCTGCGCTTACAGTGGAGGAGGTGGTGCTTGCTATGGAAGCTAATGTGCAGGTAGAATCCATTTATAAGTCCGTTTATCAGAATGACGGAAACGAGATATTTATGGTAGACCAGCTTGCGGATAAAAGCGGCAGCGCCCATGATGAGGTGTTGAATCATTTGCTGGTGCATCAGCTCTTGCAGGGGCTGGGAAAGGAAGAGCAGCAGCTCATTATTTTGCGTTATTATCAGGACAAGACTCAGACCGAGGTGGCTAAGGTGCTGGGAATCAGTCAGGTTCAGGTAAGCAGGATGGAAAAAAGAATCCTTCTTGGGATGCGTCAGAAGATGATGGGCGAAAAATAAAGAAAAAGTATTTTGGTTGACATAATTTTACATTTATAGTAAGGTCTATTATGTAAACAAATGCCCTTAAGAATAAAAGATATGAGGATACCAATGAAAACATCTAAACGTATACTGATGATTATTATGAGCTTTTTAGTGTTCTTACAGCCGGTACTTAATGTGTCCGCTACAGAGGCAGATACCGAGATCGAAGCAGAGGAACAGGTGGAAAACGAAACGACAGAAGAAGAGACAAGGCAGGACGAAGAAGATATAGAAAATTCAGAAGATTCAGAAGAAGATTCGGAA
>JAUNGK010000223.1 GCA_030524555.1 Bacillota bacterium
CTTTATATAGAAACGATAAGAAACAGGGCATGCGGCAGAATACGGAAATGTCCTGTTGGGTTTAGATAACCGGAATTTCCATATTCTGCTGCATTAAATAAACTTTCGGCTTATCTTGAACGAATTTCCTGTCTCATAAAAGATACATAGGAGATGGTAAAGGCAATCAGCATTAATGCCGCAAGGGCAGTTAAGTGAGGCCACACCAGCAGCATGCTTTGTCCAAGGGACAAGGTGCTGGAAATGGCACCGGAGAGCTGCGTCATAGTAACGGCGTTGATGGTTCGGACTCCGGGATTTAGAACCGTGGTTGCTGCCTCGCCAAATAAATAATAAGGCGAAAGCCGGTTTAAATTAATTTCACAGTAATAATTATTCATTTCATTCATTAAAGACTGCATGTCATTGCCATTTACCGGATAAACCGCATCAGCAATGATGCCGGCCAGCAGACTGATAAAAATAGCACAGAACAGCCATACCGCAATACAGGCAAGGGCTGAAGTGGCTGCATGCTTGCAGATGGTGGAGAAGAGGATAGCAATGGACAGCCAGAAGCCTATGTATATAACACAAAAGCAGAGATAGATAAATAATCTGCCCAGTTCTGCTGCGGTAGGGATTAAGCCGGTAGAAATCAGCCCTACGGATCCGATCAGTAAGCCGGAGGCAAAGACCATAACCGCAGTGATGAAGATACCTGCAAGAAATTTGCTGATAATAATATTATCACGGTATAGGGGCTGGCTTACCAGGCGGTTTAACGTTCCTTCCGTCCGTTCACTGTTGATTGCATCAAATCCCATAAAAATGCCAATAAAGGGTCCCATCAATGCCATGAGGGAATTATAGGAGGGAATGGAATTGGCACTGACGGTAAACAGCTTTAGGAATAGAAAGCTGCCGGATGAGGAGCCGCTTTCTATTGCCTCGGATAATCCCGACAGAGCGGCATAAAACCCGGTTATTGTAATCAGTATCATTAATACGGCGAACAAAAGCATACGCTTACTGTTAATAAATTCTGCCGTTTCTTTTTCAAATAATACCTTCAGTACGTGATAATTTCTTTCCTCTTTTCGCTTCTGAGGAATAATTTTTTCCATTGCTTTCACCTGCCTTTTCAAAATATTTGCGGTAAATTTCATCCAAATCACTTCCGGCCTGCCGAAGATGCATAATGGTGTAGCCGTTTTGTGTCAGTTCCCTGGACAGAGCTCTTCGTAGATCGAAGGAAGAGTGTATGATATACATATCATTGCTTTTTTCAACATCCAGCACACCGTTCATGCCTTGCAAAATGTCCATCAGTCTGACATTATCGGGATATACGCTTAACTCCAGGGTACTAATGCCGCCGCTGCTGATTTGATGTCCAAGTTCCTCCAGAGTGCCGCATGCAATCATTTTACCCTGAACAAAAATACCCATGCGGTCACAAACCCGCTGAACCTGGTACAATTGATGAGAGGATAACAGTATTGTTTTTCCGTCCTGCTCGGCCAGATCACGAATCAGCCACATTAATTCTCTGATTCCTTCAGGATCAATTCCAAGTGTAGGTTCATCCATAATGATAATATCAGGCTCCTTCATCAGTACATCTGCAATACCAAGACGCTGCCGCATACCGCGGGAGTAAGTGCCTGCTTTTTGGTCGGCGGCCTTCGCCAGACTGACCCGCTCAAGCAGACTGTCAATCTTACTTTCCAGTTCTTCCTCTTTTACTCCGTTAAGCCTGCCCATAAAACGCAGGTTTTCCCGGCCAGTCATTGTGCTGTAAAATCCAACATTATCGGGCAGATATCCCACAGCTTTCTTTACATTAATGGCGTCCTTGGTGCAGTTTAATTGATTGATTTTGGCCAGTCCTGAATCCGGCTCAGTAAGTCCAAGCAGCATTAACGTTGTGGTGGTTTTTCCTGCACCGTTGGGACCCAGCAGGCCAAATACCTCACCCTGATAAATTTCAAGGTTTAAATGGTCTACGGCGGTCAGCTCTCCATATTTTTTGGTTAAATCTTTTGTCTGAATTACTACAGTTCTTGCTTTTTCGGAAGATACCATATCCTACCTCCTGCCATATTTTTTCATAACATAATATAGACCGGCGGCCACGGCAATAATAATGAATATAGCAAATATGCCCCATCCGGTTTGTGTTTTTACCGTGATGCGAAACTCGGCAGAGGCTGATTGATTATCACAGGATGCGCCGATAATAGTAACGTAATCTCCGGTCAAGGCGTCGTCACCGGGAGTGATGTGGGCAACAATCTCCGTAGAAGCACCTGCTGCTAAGGAATCGATGGTGGTAGTGTCAAAGGAAACATCCCAGCCGCTGGGAGCAGATGAGGATAAAGAAATATTTTCAAGGTCAATGTTTCCATTGTTGGTGATTTTTAAGGTTACATCGGATTCTTTATTTGCGTAGGCGTCAAGGGAGAGACGCCCGTCAGTAGTAGATAATTCCATGTCATAGGTACCTAAAATAGTGACATTTAATGTGGTTGAAAGCTGTTCTCTGGCAGATGTGGCAGCGCAGTCAATCTGATATTCCCCGGCCTCGACCTTATCGGGCGGCGTAACTGTAATGGTAACACCGGCGCTGCTGCCGGATTCTACCTCCAGGCTGGAAATTTGTGTGGAATCACTGGAAAAGGAAACCGTCCAGCCGGCAGGCGCATTGGATGAAAAATTATAATTTTGCGTATTTAAGGTATTATTGGCGATTGTGGTAGAATAAGAAAAAGAGGTGCCGGAAACGCCTTCCTGATCAGGATATTCCACATAAAAATTACTTTCACCCGATTCTAAACCGCTGACATTTAAGGATAAGGTCAGTTCATCCTCGTAGCCGGTATCGGAAACTGCCCGAAGAGTGATCTCATGAACGCCCTCTGCAGCTTCTGTGGGAACCGTTACCTGAAAAGAGGCGATGGAAGTGGAAGAGTCTCCGTCTGCATGTACTTTGGAAACCTCGTAGCTGCCGCTTTTAAAATATCCGCTAAAGCCATCCGGCATAGAGGCAACAGACAGTGTGACATCAGAATCTGCAGCGCTGCTGCCGGTCAGATATAAATCAAAGCTGACGGAATCACCTGCAGTTACGTAAATACCGGGGCTGTTTGTGTACAAATGAAAGCCTTCGGCAGCAAAAACCTTCATGGTACTGAAAAAGAAATATAGCAGTACGGTGATAATCGCAGCTGCTATGTAAAAGTGTGATTGAAAAAGTTTTTTTTGCTTCATTTTGATAGCCTCCTTAAGTGAATTTAATAAAGAGGTTAAAAGAAAAAGGTGAAAAGAATGTGTTAGCTTTGTGAAAAGAAATTGAAATAAAAAATATTAAAAAGTTTATTGCCGAAAAAATAAAAAAAGCCTTGACAAGCCTTTGGTAAAAATAGTATACTAGCAAAGCGGGTCAGGGATATGACCTACATAATGGGATCTTAGCTCAGCTGGGAGAGCATCTGCCTTACAAGCAGAGGGTCATAG
>JAUNGK010000224.1 GCA_030524555.1 Bacillota bacterium
CAGCTTATAGGTATTTGGGCGGCCTGTTTCCTTAAATCCCGAAAGCTGTCATAGCGTTATCAAAGAAGCGGCTGCCTATCCGAGGCGGCGCAGGAAAGCTGAATGTTACAAAAAACTACAGCGGCCCAAATCAGTTTGAGGTAATTACAGTGCCGGCCTTACCCTTAAGGGCATCACCTACTGTTTCTAAGGAGGTGATAAGGACGCTTCCCGCCTGGTTAGTGTTCAGATAAGCGATGGCAGCTTCAATTTTGGGAAGCATGGTTCCCTTTTCAAATTCATCATCAGCAATCATCTTTTGGGCTTCGCTTACTGTGAGGGCGGGGATAGGCTGCTGATCCTGTTTGCCAAAGTTCTTATACACATTGGGAACAGAGGTGAGTATGATGAGCTGATCCACATTCAGATCGGCGGCAAGCTTACCGGCAATGGCATCCTTTTCAATAACCGCAGAGGCGCCTCTTAGGGCGTGCTTCTGTTCAATAACAGGTATGCCGCCTCCGCCGCAGGCAATCACGATCTGATCTGCATCGGCAAGGGTGCGGATAGCTTCAATCTCAACAATGTCAATCGGTCTGGGGGCTGCAATGATGCGGCGGAAGCCTTTTCCCGGCTCTTCCTGTACATAATTCCCCTTCTTGATTTCAATTTCAGCGTCCTCGGCAGACATATATCTTCCAATCAGCTTGGTAGGCTCATAAAAGGCTTCGTCATAGGGATCTACCGTTACCTGTGTCAAAATGGTGGAAACGGTCTTGCTGATGCCGCGGCTAAGCAGCTCGGCCTTTAAGGAATTTTGGATATCATATCCTACATAACCCTGGCTCATGGCGCTGCAAACGCACATGGGAGCAGGCGTGTAATCAATATAAAGACGGCGCAGCTCGGTCATTGCCTTGTGAATCATGCTGATCTGGGGACCGTTGCTGTGGGTAATGGTCAGCTGATAATCTGCCTCTACCAGATCGGCAAGAGCCTTGGCGGTGTTCTTGACAGCATCCCACTGCTCTAAGGTGGTGTAACCAAGTGCGTTGTGTCCCAAAGAAACGACTGCTTTTTTCTTACTCATAATATTTAAACCTCTCTTTTATGGATATCGATAGAAATATAAATAAGTATAGCAAAAGGCGGGGGATTTGTACAGTAAAAGGGATTGTTGCAATGTAAAGTCGGCGGGATTTGATTAGTAATTGGCAATAGTTGAGAGGAAACAAGGGCGCAAGAAGAGTAAACTAACACTAAATCAATTTATTTTTTTGATGAGCACAGCTCCGAAAATAGGCAGGATGGGAACTACTATTTGACGGAGGTGTAGTAATGAACAAAATATCTTTTAAGATCTTTATCTGCTTTTTTATTCCTATTCTCTTTATGATCATTATAGGGACTATGGCGTATCAAAAATCCGCAGAGGGAATGAACGGGCAGTTTCAGGAGTCCACGCTTCAAACGCTTAACATGGCTACGGAGTACATAGAAATGAGCGGCAAATTTATCGAAACGGAAGCTGCCAGATATGCTTTTGATGCTACCTTGGGTAAGTATTATCTTGGACTTTTGGACACAGATCAGTTTGCAAGGTCGGAAGCGGTCAAATCTGCTAAATCAAATCTGATGTCGGCTAAAACGACGAATCCCTTCATCGGCAATATTCATATTGTGACGAAAAGTGATGTGGAAATGCTCTCAACCTACAGCACAACCAATGAGCTGGGTCTTACTTCCAGACAGACCGGAAATCTGGAGGAATATAAGGAGCAGATGATGGCGGATGGCAAAAATCTGGATAAGTGGGTGGATAACCACAGCTGTCTGGATGAGCTGCTTTCTCTGGATCAATCCGATTATATTCTTGCATATCAAATGATGTCGTCACAAAAAAGCGCATGTATTGTAATTGATGTGAAGCCGGAAGCAATCGGAGAATTTCTCAGTAATCTGGAGCTTGGATCGGGGAGTATTGCAGGCTTTGTGACGAAGAACGGCAGAGAGATTATCTGCATGGATGGTGAGGATGGAGAAACGAAGGTTTGGCGTGAAGGCGAGGGAACCTTTTACGGGCAGGATTTTTATACAGATATTTTCTCCTCAGCAGATGCAGAGCAAAGCGGTGCAAGGGAGGTGAGCTATGAAGGGCGGGATTATCTGTTTTTGTACAGCACAAGTCAGATAAATCAAGCTTCCATATGTGCTTTAGTTCCTATGCATGTGGTTACGGGACAGGCGGAAACCATTAAAAAGCTGACCCTTACACTGGTTGTTCTGGCGGCAGTGATTGCCGGTATTATAGGTCTGGCTATTACCGCAGGCATTCAAAAAAACATGAAAAAAATTTCCCACAGCTTTGGCAGGGTAGCCGGGGGTGATTTGACCGTTCAGGTAAAAGCCAGTGGCCGGGATGAATTTCGCGGGCTTGCAGCCTCCGCGACCAATATGATTTACAAGAATAAAAAGCTGGTTGTTAAGGTTACGGATGCCACGGCGCAGCTTGAGACCTCAGCCAGGGAGGTAAAGGATGCTTCAAGGATTATCAGCGGTTATTCCCAGGAGATTGCAAGCTCCATAGGCGGGATTAATGAGGGCATGTCAAGACAGTTTACCCATGCACAGGTTTGCGTGGAGCAGACCAATGCTCTTTCTGATGAGATCGGGGATGTGAAAAAGATCGTTGAGAAGGTGGAGCTCTTGGTAGGGGAAACGGAGGAAATGATAGACAGAGGAATGTCCATGGTGCAGAATTTGGGACAGCGTGCGAAGGAGACTACGGATATTACCTGCCAGGTAGGACAAAGCATAGAGGTTTTGGAACAGGAATCTACTATTATAGGAGGCTTTGTGGGAACCATTGCCGAAATTGCCAGACAGACGAATCTGCTTTCGCTAAATGCATCCATTGAAGCAGCAAGAGCAGGAGAAGCCGGACGAGGATTTGGTGTGGTAGCCGAGGAAATCAGGAAGCTGGCTGACAATTCTGCTGAGGCTGCAGGAGAGATTAGAAATAATGTGGAGAATGTCACAAAGCAGACGAAGGACAGCATGGAAAATGCCAGAAGGGCAGAACAGATGGTGGCACTGCAAACGCAGGCAGTAGGGGAGGTGACCACCTTATTTAAAGATATGAGCAGCCGTATGAGCGGATTGATAGGCGGGCTTAAGGAGATTGCCTCCAGTATGGAAAAGGCAGACGAGAAGCGGGGTGAAACCCTTGGTTCAGTGCGGAATATATCGGGGATTATTGAGGATACTGCGGATGCTGCCAAGGAGGTTGGCAAGGTAATCCTGCTCCTCTCGGAAAGTGTAGACAATTTAAACAGGATCTCGACTACCCTTGATCAAAACATGGGAGAGCTGAAGAGCGAAATATCCCTGTTTAAGATCAGATAGCTATAGCCGGAGGCTGTAGCTGACAATAGAAAAGACGGATAGTAAAGCCGGTTGTTACAGTAAAATATTAGTTGGCAAATAAAACAGGGAAGAAGGATAGTCCCTCTT
>JAUNGK010000225.1 GCA_030524555.1 Bacillota bacterium
AAGAGTAAGCCGGAACCGGAAGTGAAATCATAAGTAAAGGCAGGTGAGACAGATGACAGGAGCAGGAAGGAAAAGTATTGCGGCTGTGATGGCGGCGGTTCTTTTGGTGTGCGCATATCCTGTCACTGCCCGTGCCGATAATGACAGAATAGATGAGCTGGAGGAAGAAATCAGACAGAGGAAGGAAGAAAAGGAGCAGACAGAAGGGAAGATTGGCGAAAGTAAGGAAGAGCTTGAAAACCTTCAGGAGGCTACGGAAGGGCTTAAGGGTCAGCTGAACAATCTGAATGCGGATCTTACCGAGGTTAGCAACAATCTTGCGGATTTGGAAGAAAAGATTGCTGCTAAAAACGAGGAGATTGAAAAGACACAGGAGGAATTGGAAGAGGCCAAAAAGGTGGAGCAGGATCAGTATGCGGCCATGAAAAAGAGAATACAGTTCATGTATGAAAAGCAGGATTATGTAGTGATGGAGATGCTTTTTGGGGCCGATAACTTTACTGAGCTTTTAAACAGAAATGATTATATAGAGCAGCTGTCTCAATATGACAGAGAACAGTTTGAGGAGTTTAAGGCTACCAGAGAAGAAATTGAGGAAAAGGAAGCACAGCTTCAGGAAGAAAAGGAAGAGCTTGATAAGCTGAAGGTGGAGGTAGAGGCGGAGCAAAGCCGGGTTGCCGGACTTGTAAGCCAGACCTCAGGCAAGATATCCAGCTATCAGAATGAAATATCCAGTACGGAAGCGGAAATGCTTGAGTATGAAAAGCAGCTTCAGGAGCAGAAAAACAGCATTGAACAGCTTCAGAAGGAGCTTGCGGAGGAAAGGCGTCTTTCCCAGCTTGCGGCACAGTCTGCATGGCGGGATATATCGGGGATTTCTTTTGCTGACGGAGACAGGTATCTTTTGGCTAATCTGATCTATTGTGAAGCGGGAAACCAGCCCTACGAGGGGCAGCTTGCAGTGGGAGCGGTGGTGATTAACCGGGTGAGAAGTGCGGTGTTCCCGGATACGGTGGTTGGCGTGATTTATCAGAACAAACAGTTTTCACCGGTGGCAAGCGGAAGGCTTGCACTTGCACTTGCAGAAGGACATGCAACACAGGCGTGCTATCGTGCAGCGGATGAAGCAATGTCCGGTGCTACCACAGTGGGCGACTGCCTGTTTTTCAGAACGCCTATCGAGGGTCTTACCGGAATTCAGATAGGCGGGCATATTTTCTATTAGAATGATTGTTCAATATAGCTTTTCAGGGTATCAAACTGACCGGAATATATGATTTTAAGGAGCTTGTCCAGCCGCATAATGGCGGATTTTAATGTATCCAGACAGATGGAGCGTGATTCCAGTGCGGTGACAAGCTCATCTAAATCCACTACCTTGACGAAGCCGTCAGGGTAGATGATCACATCAGCGAGCAGATCTGTGACAATCAGGGAATTGTCTTCGGAATGATAATTAAAATCCACAATATCGCAGTACCAGTAAAGAAGGCTGTCATCTTCACAGCAGAATTTGCTTACTTTAAAGCCCTCTTTAAGAAAATAGCAGGACATGCCGTGGTGAAGATCCTTTTTGGGGTGAAGAGCATTCCAAGAGGTGATGATTCGTTCTTCATCACAGGTCAGGATGATGTCGTCCTTCAGCAAAACACACTCGTCGGGGATAATCCGTCTGCGGTATAAAATAGGATTTGTCATATGCGCTCCTTTAAGATTATTTTATGAAAATACTACTCTCTAATCGTGGGAAAGTCAACGGATATTAATAAAATTGCGGGATGTGAAAATCTTCATACTTTTCCTAGACAGAAATAAGAAAAGTGGGTATAATCAAATAGTGAATATTATGAAGGGGAGAGGCATGTGAAATTCAATCGAAGTGTATATCAAGCTTTAACAATGATAGGGCAGTTCGGAATTAACATGTTGGTCCCTGTTTTTATTTGTTCCTTTCTTGGAATGTTTCTGGATAAAAGGCTTGGGACAAACTTTCTGGTCATTGTTTTTTTCTTTGTGGGAGCTTTGGCAGGAGGTGTTAATGTGTTTCGCTTTGCCAGGCGGATTTATTCAAGTGATACGGAGCAGTCGGCTTACCTTCATAAGGGAAGGCGCAAAACGGGAGAGGACAAATGAAAGAAAAAATCACGGCAGTTAACAGAACGCTGTTTGAGCTGGAAACAGGTATTTTACTGTTTGGCATACTGTGCCAGATTCCGGTGATTTGGGTTAAAGATAAGGCAGGATACAGCTTGGGGTTATGGATTGGAATCGTAACGGCGGCGCTGGGTGCTTTTCATATGTGGTGGTCTCTGGACCGGGCGCTTGAGCTTCCCGAAAAGGCGGCGGTGAGAAGTATGAGTACCCACAATGTAATCAGATACCTGGTTTTTGTGGTGGTGATCGGCGGAATTGCGGTTTCGGGAATTGCTAATCCGCTTTCTGCATTCCTAGGTATTATGTCGCTTAAAGCATCTGCTTATATGCATTTTATTACCCGAAGGATAAGCGTTAAAATTTATGGGGAGGAAGTCCTTCCTCCATTAACAGAGGAACCTGCGGATGGGCAGGATAGATAAGGAGGTGAAGGTATGGGACAGGGAATATTGTTATCGCAGGAGACCAATGTGGATTTCATGATTCATGGGGTTTTTTCTTATGAACTCTTTGGACAGGAGGTCTGGATAACAACAACACACGTGTGTGTATTGATTGTAATGCTGATTATAATTGGATTTTGCATTGCGGCTAACCGTGCCATCAAGCATGCTTCCGAGGTGCCGGGAGGCTTTCAGAATGTAGTAGAGCTGATTGTTGAAAAGCTTGACGGAATGATAAGCGGCGTAATGGGAAATCAGGCTGTCAGGTTCCGAAACTACATTGGAACCATTTTTATTTTTATTCTGATCAGCAATATCTCAGGACTTTTGGGACTGCGTCCGCCTACTGCAGATTACGGTGTAACCTTTGCACTGGGAATTATCACATTTACACTGATACATTTTAACAAGTTCAAGTATCAAAAGGTATCCGGTGTGCTTAAGGGACTGTGTGATCCGTGGCCGATCTGGGCACCGATTAATATTGTCAGTGATCTTGCAGTGCCGGTTTCACTCTCTCTTCGTCTGTTCGCCAATATTTTGTCGGGAACAGCGATTATGGCTCTGATTTATGCATTGCTGGCAAAGGTGGCCATTATCTGGCCGGCAGCATTGCACGTGTATTTTGATTTGTTCTCGGGAGCAATTCAAACCTATGTATTTTGTATGCTGACTATGACCTATATTACAGACGCATGTAATACGGGAGAGGCATAGAGATTAAAAAGAAAAATAATATCATGCATAAAGCATAAGGAGGAAACTAAAATGGAATTTAATACAAACTTTATCTTAGGTTGTTCAGCAATCGGTGCAGGTCTGGCAGTTATCGCCGGTATCGGACCTGGTGTAGGACAGGGTATTGCAGCAGGACATGCGGCAGCAG
>JAUNGK010000226.1 GCA_030524555.1 Bacillota bacterium
CGATTATTTTATAATCAACTATTAATGATGATAATTTTAATTCTCTTATATCATTAATTACTTCTTCAAATACCCTTTCGACAAAATCCGTTGCATTATCCGATATTAAATATGCTTTAAAGTCATATTTTTCATCGATTCGTGCATTCGTTTTTATAGTTCTTCTAATCGTCTTCAATTGGCTCTCTTCATCATCTATCAGTCCAATGGTATACATAAATTACCTCCTTCTATTTTGTCCATGCGGCTTTTAACATATATCCATCCTTAATCGGAATAACATGCAATTCACCAGCATTTCGAATTGTTGCCTCACGCGCAATCCATAACCCTAATCCAGTTCCTCCTTCTTTGCTGCTTTCTCTTGCATTTAATGTTTCATCTGGATTCTGTATATAACATTCATCTAACTCAGGACCATTGTTTTTCATTTCCAAATATACTCGTTTTTCATCTTCATATACATAGAAATTAATCAATCGTTCTCCATTAGCTTCCTCTAAATAATATGCAGAATTTAAGATAAAATTATTCAATATCAAATGTAAATCTATCTCTGGTAAGCTTATCGCAACATCTCCCTCAACCTCAATAGGTTGTATTGTAATAAATTTCTTATCTAAAAGTGGTTGCCAGATATCAGCGATATGCACCAGAAAATCTTTTAATTGTACTAGTTTAGACTCAAAATTATCCTGTTTTACTGAATCCATTATTAGATTTACCCACTCAGCTAACAATTCATCTGTACTATTAAGTTCATCTAACAAATAATATGGATCAAAATCTTCATCGCCAGAATATGGCTCATAATTAAGGATTCTATTAATCGACTCCTTTATGTGTTGTCCCCTACTTCCTAATTCTGTTCCTATTCGGGTAATTTCATGAGCAAAGGTTTGTGCCATTACCCCCGCTGCGCTAAGAACCATCATCAATTGTTCTGTTGAAGTCTTATTTTCCTTTTCCTTCCCTAATGTTACTATCGCATCCTTTAAGTCTTCTTCTGTAAATTTATTCGCTCCTTCACTAGAACTTCCATTAGAATCTTCTTGTGTTTTCTGCCCCTTCTGTTCTTCCTTTTCCTTTTCTCTTTCTTTCATTACCTCTTCATATATTTGCTGTGCTTTATCTATATGAGCCTTTCTCTTCCCTCTCTCCCATGCCGCATATTCTCTTAATGCATATTGCCTATCATACTCAAATTTCTCTAGAATACCTTGAATAATCTCAATAAAGCAATCGTATTCTCTATTTGAGCTCATTCCTTCACGGTTCGCATTATCCTCCAATCTAGGATTCTTCATTCTTCCTATAGAAACACTCCCAATTATCTGATTTGGAGACACACGCCAGTTTCCGCTTTCATGTGATGCTGCTGCTGGGCTTTTTTGTACTCTCCCACTTAAATTTATCCAATCAAAAAATTGTCCTTCATCACCATATGGACGAACCTTAAAGCTATCACGATATATTTTAATCCCCGAAAAATTCTTCAATAACTGTTTTCTTTTTCGACTTTTAAAATCTTTTATAATCTCAACTGTACTTTTCTGATTCTTTAAATAATACATTTTGACGCTAAATGGTCCAACACTATTATATCTATCCACCTCTTCATCGTTATTTTCTAAGATTTCTGATAAGGTATACTTAAATTGATTCTTACCATCAAAATCGGTTCTATTATAATGCTCTCGCAAAAAGGCTTCTCTTTCCCAAAATTCAACTAATTCATATGTTTCAATATCTGTTGGTGAATATTCAATCTGGATTGACTTTTTAGAAATATCTATTTCATTTCTATCTAAAGTAATTTCTACATTCCCCTTACCATCAAATTCTGCCTCAATAAAATAATCATAATTTTCACGCGATATACCATCTCTTTCAGATCTATAATTCAACATTGGGAATTTTTCATTCCGAACAATTATATCGAATCGATCAACACTACCAAGTGGATTAATATTTTTTAGATTATTGTTTACCTTAATATATAATTTCTCGTCCCAAAATTCTCTCACTGGACTCAACAAAATGAGCGTACCTGTTGACCAATCAATATCTTTAATTAAGTCAAAATCTTCTTGTAGATATCTATGTATTATATCTTCAAAACTGCCATTATACTCTTCTAATTTCGCATGTACTTGATTTAATAATTTTACATCGTCAAACTGTGTCCAATCTATTTCCCACTTATATACTTGCTCTTGCTCACACTTAGTAAACACTTGTGTACATAACGAAAGTTTATCAAGTGCAAATCTGCCTATTCCTTTGGCACCAGTCTTAATTCTTTTCTTCTTGGGACTATAAATATTCACTTCTTTATTATCCGTACCAATATTCATCCAAGCCGACTCTAATATTTCCTTGCTCATACCCGAACCATTGTCTAATACAATTATTTTTGATATCGAATGCAAATACTTCTCAAGTTCTTGTATATTTCCTTTTTTCGCATCATCTAATACATAGATTCCCTCCCTAACAAAGTAATTGTTCTTAACAAGATTCATATTCGTCTTAAAATACTTATTAATTTCTGCCAAAGTCAAAGTCTTAGGAACTTCATTATACGGATTAATATATTTTACATAAACACATTCTGCATCTGCATCGTACCCATTTTTCACAAGCTCTATTATGGCTCCATCTACATCAGAAATATTTTCTCTACCTATAAGTCTTGCCGTCTTTGCACTTACCTGAAAAACCATAGACTGCATATACATTTCCTCCTAAAACTTAAACTCTTCTATATCCTTCGAAGTAATTCTTAACGAAGTTCCACTAATATGTATACCAACATGTTCCACGTATTTCATAAACTCATCACTCTCCAATATAGCTTTTGCATCTTCCAAGCTATATGTTCTATTTCCAACTTTAGGAACAATATACATCCCAGCATAAGGAATACATTTTTTCTTCAACATATATACTGCAACTTTGTCAGTAATTACAGTAGAGATAAGAAGCTTTCTTCGATTTAATCCCGCTAATGCTTGTGAACGTCCATACTCAAACCATAATGCATTTCTATCACTTTCTCTCTCATCCAATTGCTCCCTAAAATCGCTCAGATACGCATTCGCACCCGGAAATTTATTTTTAAAATCTGCTTCAGTATATCTGACTAATTTCCCCTTTTCATAATTATATGGAAAAATAATTTTTTCTTCTTTTTTATATCTTTTTGAACGTGGTGTCGCAGTCTCTCTTACTACCTCTTTCTCTATGCTTTTACCATTACATATATAAAATCCATTTACATATTGATAGTTCTCTTTTTTTATGACATATGCTTCATTTAACAATGTTGCAACAACATGTGCAACTTGAAAGTAATCACCGAAACGCTCTGTTCCTGTCAAATTATTTGTTGTAAAAAACCACTTTTCTTTCAAACTATTAATAGAAATACCCATCTTTTCTTTATTGCCCATAT
>JAUNGK010000227.1 GCA_030524555.1 Bacillota bacterium
TATTCTAAAATAAAGAAAACTAATATTATAATTGTGAAAAGGATATTTTTATGGAAATTGAACGTAAATTTTTAATCACCCGGCTTCCTGCCGATCTTTCTTCCTATCGGCATCTTGTTATTCAGCAGGCTTATCTTAACACTGATCCTGTACTCCGCATCCGCCGCCAGGATAACGACTACTATTTAACCTACAAGGGAAAGGGACTTATGGCAAGAGAAGAGTATAATCTTCCCTTAAATGAGCAGGCGTATTATCACCTGTTAGATAAAGCTGACGGCATTGTCATTTCTAAAAAACGCTATTTGATTCCTATTGCGGAACCGGCCTTTGCGGACGGCTATACGGTTCCCGTTAAACCCATTGATCTGAAAATTGAACTGGATATCTTTGATCCGCCCCTTGCTCCGCTTATCATTGCAGAGGTGGAATTTCCCGATGAGGAGACGGCGAATGCCTTCCTTCCTCCCCCATGGCTCGGCAAGGATGTAACCAACGATCCAACCTATCACAATTCCAACCTTTCAAAGGGTATTTTTAATTCCTGTTACAATTAAGGTATCAAAAAGCACTCGCAGAATTACGGGCGGTTGCGTGAACCAAAAGAGTTTCTCCAGAACATTTAGAAAATCTATTTGACAAAGCTGACGGTGCGTAATATTTTGTGCAATTTGCTGCCGTGATCCTGCCAAGTGACTTTTGACGCCTTAACCCTATTACGCAAAAAAGAGCATCCCAAAAGCCATAAAAAACCGAAAGGATGCCCCTTTTCATTATTTACTGTACTCTTCCGTAAAGCTTACAAAACTTAAAAATTCTTTCAGCCAGCTCAGGAGCAGCCTGCCCCTTGATCATTCTCCATTTCCAGTTATCTCCCAGCGTAGAGGGCAAATTAATTCTTGCTTCTCCTCCAAGCCCTAAATAATCCTGCATGGGAATAATTGCCATATCAGAAACACTGGCAAGAGCCGCACGAATAAATTCCCACTCTACTTCCTTACTTCCCTTAATATTCAGGTATCTTTTCGCAAAGCTGCGATCCCTTCTGTTCATGGTATGATACCAACTGACAGTCGTGTCATTATCGTGAGTTCCCGTATAAACAACGGAATTGGACGTATAATTGTGAGGAAGATAGTCACTTTCCTCCCTTGAGTCAAAGGCAAACTGGAGAATCTTCATTCCCGGATAGCCTGTTCTTTTTACCAGCTTAATGACCGAAGGAGTCAAAAAGCCCAGATCCTCCGCAATCACCGGCAGATTTCCCAGTTCTTCCTTTAATGTCTTAAACAGATCATAGCCCGGTCCCTTTTCCCACTTGCCAAACTCCGCTGTCTTATCACCATAGGGGATATTATAGTACTCGTCAAAGCCCCTGAAATGATCGATTCTAACCATATCATAAAGCTTATAGCAATAGGCAATTCTCTTAATCCACCATGCATAACCTGTCTGCTTATGATAATCCCAGCGGTAAAGCGGATTTCCCCAAAGCTGTCCGGTTGCCGAAAAAGCATCAGGCGGGCAGCCTGCCACGCCGGTAGGCAAACCCTTTTCATCAAACTGGAAAAGCTCAGGATTAGCCCATGCATCAGCGCTGTCAAAGGCCACATAAATAGGAATATCACCAATAATCTTTATTCCGTTGTCATTGGCATACTTCTTCAGCTTCTCCCACTGCTTCACAAACAAATACTGCTGAAATTTATAAAAAAGAATTTCATTCTTCAACTGCTTTCTATAGGAAATAAGCGCTTTCTCCTTACGCAAACGAATATCCTCATCCCACTTTGACCAGCTTATGCCTCCCTGTGAATCCTTCACCGCCATATAGAGCGCATAATCCTCCAGCCAATAGCTGTTTTCCTCCACAAAGCTCTGAAAATCCCCGTTCTTTTCTATTTGACTGTTCTCAAATGCCACTCGAAGCACCTTGAAACGGGACTTGTATATCTTCTCATAGTCTACATATTCTTCGTTTTCGCCCCAGTCGCACTTCTCACACTGTGCTTTGGTAAGGTACCCTGCCCCGATCAGCTCCTCCAGATCAATATAGTAGGGATTCCCCGCAAAGGTGGAAAAGGACTGATAGGGCGAATCTCCATATCCTGTAGGGCCAAGAGGCAGTATCTGCCAGTAGGTCTGCCCTGCTTCCTTCAGAAAATCCACAAACTCATAGGCTTCCTTAGAAAAGGCTCCGATCCCATATGCTGATGGAATACTGGATATTGGCAATAAGATTCCGCTTGCTCTCATAAGTGTCTCCTAAAATTGTTTCGATCATGTTTCCAAACTACGGTTAAAGAATACCACCTGCTATTTGTTTTAGCAAGTGGTATCAGAATAAACAATGTTAAGCAGTCTGAAAAAGCCGTCATTCACGCCAAGCCATTTACAATGGCGCCTTCAGCGCTATTCCACTGCCATATTTTTCACCTTCAAAAGTCCCTTGGATACCGGAGGCAGTGCCAGAATAATTACAGTGATAAGTGCCTCCAATCCAATATATGCTCCATTATATACCAACGAATATACAGGCGCTGACATATTATAGTTGGATGCATAGCTTCCAAAGAAAATCATTCCCGAAAGGAAGGTAAAGAAATATCTTCCGAGCACACCTACAAGATATCCCGTTATCAGGCCATGCTTTTTGTCTGAAAAGATACCGGAAAGCCCCAGTGCTCCAAACGCAAATATGTAGTCCGTCAGCATCTGCGGAATGCTGATAATATAAGGATCTACCACCAGCTGTAAAAATCCGTAGGCAATGGCCGCCATAAGTCCTGTACGAAAACCAAACATGTACCCAATCAGACAGATAAACAGCATACTGCATAAGGTAACCGAACCGCCCATAGGCATGTCAATCAGCTTAATCATGGATGTTACCATCCCAAGCGCCATAGCCATAGCCGAAAACACAAGCGGCTTTGTTCCGATTTTCTTTTTCCCTTTAGGGTTACTGATCACACAGCCAATCAGAAGTATCACAATCATGAGTGCAATCAGCACGCCATAACCTGCACCGGTCAGCTCAAAATAATTTCCCCATTCTTCATCAATGATTTCTGTTGCAAAAAATGACATAAAAAAACCTCCTTGTTTAATCACAGGAGGGAACATACAATTCTCATAAATGAGTGGTTTCATTAATTTAGAAGGTATGTAACAATCATTGAATATTGTTTACGGTTACAAAACCACATCATTTATAAAAATCTGCTTCCCTACGCCGGTATTATCCGGTTCAGGTGATGAGGGTCAGCGTAGGCTTCATGATTTCACTGCTTCCCACGCAATCTCAGCATGTGCTCCCCTAGCGACTTATTAAATTTGTTATTAAAATATACCTGTTGCAATTAATTGTCAAGTTATTTTTGAAGCTTGGCCTTTTCATACTCCTCTATAGTAGTTCCAAGCCCTTCACAGGCTTCCTGCAGAC
>JAUNGK010000228.1 GCA_030524555.1 Bacillota bacterium
GACTGATATGTTCAGGATCATCCAAAGCAGATTCTATAAAAGCAATCTCATAGATAATGCTGTCCCTGATATTTTTAATTTTGTGATAAACAGATCCACGAAGCTGTTTTACAGAACTTTTAAGAGCCATATCATTTTTGGAAGAAATCACATCCATAACAGCTTCCGCTTCAGATAAATCAATCCTTCCATTTAAAAAGGCACGCTTTGTAAATTCTCCGGGTTCTGCCAATCTTGCACCGTTTTTTATTACAAGCTCCAAAATTCTTTTCATGACCAAAACACCGCCATGACAATTAATTTCCACAATATCCTCAGTAGTAAAGCTGTTTGGTTTTTTCATTAAGGAAACCATAACCTCATCAACAACTTCCCGTTTTTCATCAACAACAAAGCCATAGTGAATTGTATGGCTTTTCATTTTATTTATAAAACTCTTATTATTTTTATTTACAATCATTTTATCAGTAATAAATACTGCATCTTCACCGCTGATACGAATAATTCCAATTCCTGAATTACTAAGGGCAGTAGCAATCGCCGCTATGGTATCTGTCTTCATAATAAAGTCTCCATTTAAATTAAAGCTAAAAGTAATTATACACTATATCCACGATAAAAAACAGATTGAACAAAAAATACCGAAGATGAAATCTCCGGTATTTTCATATCCTTTATTATTTCTTTAATGTAACAACTACTCTTCTAAAGGGTTCCTCTCCTTCACTGTGAGTAGTAACATATTTATCATTTTGAAGAGCTGAGTGAATAATTCTTCTCTCATAAGGGTTCATGGGCTCCAAAGACACGGGACGTTTTGTCCTTTTAACCTTATATGCAATGTTCTTTGCCAGATTTTCAAGAGTTTCTTTTCTTCTCTTTCGGTAATCCTCTGTATCCACCTTAACTCTTATATATTCTTCTGTATCCTTATTTACAACCAAAGATAAAAGATACTGAATAGAATCAAGAGTCTGTCCTCTCTTGCCGATC
Organism: Bacillota bacterium; assembly: GCA_030524555.1. GTDB lineage: Bacteria > Bacillota > Clostridia > Lachnospirales > Lachnospiraceae > Suilimivivens. Next base: position 994 of record JAUNGK010000228.1, read on the forward strand.
AGAACACCCATTTCATCTCCGCTTAAATCAACGCTCAGGTTTCTGCTTTCTTCTTCATACTTAACATCTACAACAACAACCATATTCATTGCACTGAAAACTTCATTTAAGAAATCCTTTGCTGTATCCGCAACTGAACATTTTGTCTTTGCTTTAATAACAGCGGGCTTAGAACCAATACCAAGAAAACCTGAGGATCCTTCCTCAACTACTACATATTCAAGCTTATCACTGGTAACTTCAAGCTTCTGACATGCTTCCGTAATCGCATCGGCTACTGTTTTTGCTGAAATTTCAATATATTCCATAATAATTACCCCCTATTTATTATTTTTCTCATTATATTGTTTAACCATGTTTGCTTTAGCTGCAAGGCTTCCGGGTTTTGCATTTTTATTGTAATACTCGGTAGATTTTCTCATAGCCTCATCTTTTTCCTCCTGTGTCATACCGCTTATCTTTGCCTTAGAAGACATAGAAGGTTTACTGGAAGAATTTACATTTCTTGTATTCAAAGTTGCATTCCTGTTTAAAGAATTAGGATCAATTCCGACTTTTTCAAGTCTCTTCGCTTGCTTTTCCTGATTTTTCTTAATGACCTCATCAATATCCATTTTATCAATGTGCTTATTTATCACGATCTGCTGAATACTTCTTACAACAGCACCTGCGATCCAGTAAAGGCCCATACCAGCAGGTAATGTATAGCAGAAAAATGCTGACATAATAGGCATCATGGTATTCATCATTTTCATGGACTGTGCCATTGAATTTTGCTGATCATTCTTATCTTTTCCCGTATCTGCCTGCGGCATCAATTTCGTATTGATCCACTGGGTAAGGGCTGAAAGAAGAGGAATAATAAGCGCAGAAATAATCAAAAGCCATTGTACTCCGCCTTCCGCATTCCATGCCTGTGAAACCATAAAAGAAGGAGAATTTCCTATATTAATACCAAGAAAATTATTATAGCTGTCTATTAAACCTCTTGTAACAACATCACCGGCAGAATTTAACTGGCTTAAAATATATTCTCCATTATATTGAAGACTAGAAAGCCCGTAATGATCGGAAATCAATTTCATATCGGAGGTTGATAGCATATTCAGCACATCAACGATACCGTTTTGAATATTTCCGTCTGTAATATTTTTTCCATACATTGTTACCGTCTTTGCGATGGAATCAACTCCTGAATTTTGTAGGAAATTGGCATTATCAACTGATATAATCTTATCTGCAAGGACTCTAAAAGTATCACCTATTTTCCCTACATAAGCAGGCATAGCATAAATAACACGATACAAAGCAAACAAAATAGGCATTTGAATTAAAAGCTGAATACAACTTCCACTGGGAGATACACCATATTTTGCATAAACCGCACGGGTCTCCGCATTCATTGCCATCATAGAATCATTATCTTTTTTATTTTTGTATTTTGCCTGAATTGCCTGAAGCTCAGGATTCATCTTTGCAGAAAGCTTTGAAAATTTCTGCTGTTTAATGGTAAGAGGCATCATCAACAAATAAATAACAATTGTAAAGATAACAATCGATAAACCTACATTCGGAATACCTATCAAGTTAAGAAGGTTAAATATACCTTCCATAAGATATCCTAAAACTTTAGCAATCGGTCCAAGAATAAAACCGTCATACTGGGTTAAAACAATTCCTGTCAATTTATTTCCTCCTGTTTTTTCATTTATTGATTATTAAGGAACCGGATCATAACCTCCCTTTGAAAAAGGATTACATCTTATAATTCTCCACAAGGCAAGAAGACCGCCCTTAAAAGCTCCATACTTTTCCACAGCTTCAAGACCATATTCAGAACAGGTAGGAAAATAAGGACATTTTGTACTTTTTAAAGGAGAAATATATTTCCTGTAAAATTTAATCAATAAAATCAACAATTTTTTCATATCATTTTCTAAATTCTTCATCATCATTCTTTTCATTAAAACCATAAAAATAAATTTTTATGATTTGATGAAGCTTTGCAAGATGTAATAATGCACTCTCTATTTCATGATAAGAAACAGAAGAAGCACTGTTTCTGGCTATGACTACTATATCTAAACCACTATTAAATATATTTTCATGTAGTCTGTAACTTTCTCTTATCAATCTTGTAACCCGGTGTCTGACAACGCTGTTTCCAACCTTTTTACTTACACTTATTCCCAGCCTGTTCATTCCTTTGTTATTTTCCAATATATACATAACTAAATATTTGTTGGCATATGATTTGCCATTTTTATAAACATGCTGAAAATCAATATTACTTTTTAATGATTCCGATAATTTATATTTCATTGTATACCTATATAATTACATAGAAAAAAAGGCCACTTACGCGGCCTATGCTGATAATCTTTTTCTTCCTTTTGCTCTTCTGGCTGCTAAAACCTTTCTTCCGCCAGGAGTACTCATTCT
>JAUNGK010000021.1:0-17612 GCA_030524555.1 Bacillota bacterium
ATTACCACTCCTTATCCTTTACCGTCCTTAGTGCCACATGATAGGATATACTGAATGCCGCTGCATCCACAATAAGCAATATTCCGATCAGACAAACCGCCGCAAACGGTGCAGGAAATCCGTCCAACATCAATATCGTTTCATCCCCTGTAAGTCTTATTACACCAAGAACAGCTGCTCCCATCAGTATGAGGATAAGAATATAAGTATATCTTGCCTTTTCCACACCATATTTATAAACTATAGGAAAATAAACCGAAAATGCAATGATGAAGAATGTACTCATGATTATCAACATTACCCATTCAACCTTTCCTTCACCCCATGGTGTTGCTGCCATCAGCAATTCTACCAAAAACGCCAAAGCACAGCCAGTTCCCATAGAAATCACGAATGCAACATATTTCTCTTTAATCATTGTCCTCAGACTGACAGGCATAGTCAATGCATATCTGCAAAAATGCGTATTTTCATCCATGGTCATCAGGGACATGGTAAGCATTCCTCCCAACAAGATAGCATATACTGCCAAAAAGGAAAAAGATTTCATAAATATTGACCAGACCGCCATAAATCCAAGCACCATTCCATATTGCTTCCAATACCCGGAAAGTGCATATAAATCTTTAAGTAATAACCCTTTCATACTGCCTCCTTTTTTGATTTTGCGATATATAACAAAATGTCCTCTATTCCGGCTCTGTCAATGGCCGGTGCCGTCTCACCATCCATACCGCTTTCCAGAATGCCGCTTTCCTTTAATGCATTTTGGTCACTGACAAGTACAGTGGTTCCATAAGCATTATCCTCTCTCCCCACCACGATACCCGTCGGTATCCTGTCTGCCTGCTCTCTTGTACACCTCACCAGGCCATAATCATAAATCAGCTTATCCTTATTTTCCATAAAGAGAAGTTCCCCCTTGTGGAGCAGGATAATGTAGTCTGCAATCTTTTCAATATCAGATGTTATGTGTGAGGACAGAAATACGGTATGTCCCTCATCCTCTACATATTCCCTGAATATATCCAGAATTTCATTACGTACTACCGGATCAAGTCCACTGGTTGCCTCATCCAGAATGAGCAGCCTGCTGTCATGGGAAAGCGCCACCGCAATGGAAAGCTTCATTTTCATCCCCTTGGACAGCTCTTTGACCCTTTTTCCTGTAGGAAGCTCAAACTTCTGCATGTAATTTTCGAACTGCTTTTCATCCCATGTCCGATATATATGCTTCATAAACCGTGCGATATCCTTAACCTTAAGCTCACCTGGAAAGCTGCATTCATCAAATACCACTCCAAGCTGTTCTCTCCAGCTTACATCAGCTTCTTCACCAATCAGATGACCAAGCACATTAACCTGCCCCTCCTCTACCGGTATAAGTCCCAATAGCGCTTTGATAGTTGTACTTTTTCCGGCTCCATTCTCCCCGATAAAGCCCACAACAGACCCCTCCGGTATTTGAAAGGATATATTATTTAATTTGAAACCATCATATATCTTAGTAAGATTTTTTACTTCAATTGCATTTTTCATATTCTCCTCCATGTGCCAACATTAAATCCCTGCTATTCCTTATCGGTGTACAAAATATGCAAAATCTCTTCTACTTCACCTTGCTTTATTCCGGCAGTATCCGCCACACTGACAGCCTTCGCCAGAAGCGCCTCTATTTCTTTAAGCCTCTCCTCCCGAACCAGTCTGGTATCCGCAGCTCTTACAAAGCTGCCTTTTCCAACCATGGTAGTGATAAATCCATCTCTCTCCAAGTCCTCATAAGCGCGCTTGGTAGTAATCACACTGATGCGAAGCTCCTTAGCCAGCGTCCGCATGGAAGGAAGCGGTGTTCCCTCTTTCAGCTGACCGTTCATAATGAGATTTTTTATTTGACCGGTAATCTGTTCATAAATGGGTTTATCACTGGAATTGCTGATAATAATATTCATTCGTCACCTCACTGACTTATGTTCTACAAGGTAAATATCTGATACTCTTTTGTTCACATGTGAATGTAATGTTTATATATTGTATATACCATATATATACAATAGTGTCAATATATATTTTGTTTAAATTTATATTTTCTATTATATTAAAACAGCCCCAACAATGACCGGTACTTAAAAATTGAATTTAGTTCCAACCTTTAAGTGCTCTTTCATTGCTGAAGCTGCTTAACCATTCTTTCTATTATTATTCGTACAACAACTCAATAAGCTCCATGGGCTGCTCTACAAACACCTTTCCTCCTGCTTCTTCCTGCTCTTCCCGTGTTCGAAATCCCCACCCCACGACAATACAGTCCATCCCTGTATTTGCAGCTGTAGCAATATCAACCTCGGAATCTCCTACATACACCGCTCTTTCTTTGGAAATGCCAAGCTCCTTAAGTGCGGCAATCACTGTATCCGGAGCCGGTTTCTTGCAAATCCCCTCCCTCTCTCCTATGGCCACCGACAGATACTCCTTAAAATACTGTTCCTTTAAGGCCTGTACTCCTTCATAATATTTATTAGAAACAATCGCCATTTGAAAGCCTTCCCGCTTCAGTGCAGCAAGGAGCTCCAAAATTTCCGGATATAAGTCGGTCTTATCATTACAATGTTCAAGATAATGCTCTTTAAACATGGCAAATGCTTCGTCAAACTTCGGATTAGCTTTCCCCTCCGGCATAGAAAGCTCCATCAGCCGCTGTACGCCGTTTCCCACAAAATGCCGTATTTCATCATAGCTTCTCTCTTTCATTCCAAGACCGGAAAGCGCAAAATTAACACTGTCCATTAAATCCTCCAGTGTATTCAGCAGCGTCCCATCCAAATCAAAAATTACTGCATCATATTTTTTATCCTTCATCCTATTTACCTTTCTCTTATCCGCCTATCCATCTATCATGCTCCATGCTTTTAAGCAGGATTTTTATCAATCTTCCTTCTCACCACAAGGAAGCAAATCACATGCACAAAAGCCGTAAGCGCCCAGGATACGGGATATGACACATATAATGTAAAAAGCGTTCTGTTCCATTGAAATATGGTAAAAATCCAGATCACACGGAACACACATGCCCCCAGAAGAGATACAATCATAGGCATCACTGCATATCCCAGTCCCCTGATGCTTCCCACAAGCACATCCATAATACCGCAAAGACAGTAAAAGGTACAAATTACACTCATTCTTTGAAGCCCGTAAGCAATAACCTCTCTATCCGGCGAATACAAAGATAGAATCTGATTTCCAAACAAGTAAGCCCCGTTTCCCATAACAAGTCCGATAACGGTTACAAACAGCAGACATTCCAGCAATATCTTATTAATCCTGTCATATCTCCTGCCTCCTAAATTCTGTCCGGTAAAGCTTACAGCCGTCTGATGAACGGAATTCATGGCTGTATATACGAATCCCTCCACATTTGCCCCTGCGGTGTTTCCTGCCATAGCAACAGCGCCAAAGGAATTTACCGACGATTGAATCAATACATTGGATATGGAAAACAGCGAGCCCTGTATTCCTGCTGGAAGACCGATGGCCGAAATCTTCTTTAATTTATCAAAATTAATATGAAGCTTGTCCATACGCACCTTAAAGCACCCATCCGACAAGACCAGACAACGGACAATCAGCGCTGTTGATACACACTGTGCGATTACCGTGGCCAGAGCCACACCCGCAACTCCCATATGAAAGCAGATAACAAAAATCAGGTTCAGGCAGACATTAATCGCACCGGCAACAATCAAATAAAACAGTGGTCGTCTGGTATCGCCGATAGCTCTGAGAATCGCACTTCCAAAGTTAAATAAAAGCATAACAGGCATTCCCAAAAAATAAATCCTCATATAAAGCACCGAATGCTCAATTACGTTTTCCGGCGTGTCCATCAAAAGAAGCAGCGGCCTTGCTAAAACAATGCCAATTACCGCAAGCAATATTCCGCCAACAATACTGATTAAAATAGAAGTATGGACAGTCTGGCTTACTTCCTCCTCTGCCTTTGCGCCATAATACCTTGCAACAAGCACATTAGCTCCTACAGATAGTCCTATAAATAAATTAACAAGCAGATTCGTGAGGGCTCCTGTGGAGCCTACCGCTGCCAATGCTTCATTTCCTGCAAATCTGCCGACTACTACCACATCCGCCGCATTAAAAAGCAGCTGTAAGATACCTGAAAGCATAAGCGGCAGTGTAAAAAGCAGAATTTTCCCAAACAGGGGACCATTACACATGTCAATTTCGTAATTTTTCTTATTAGCTTTTTCCATGATATTTCCCTTTCCTTTATTCTTCCGTGCACCATAAAAGCTTTTTGGCATAAACTAAAAAAAGAAAGTTTTTCAAGAGGTTATTATGGCTACAATTGTATTGGATGCCGGACATGGCGGTTCCGATTTCGGTGCCGTATACATGGGGCGCCGGGAAAAAGACGACAACCTGCGTCTTACACTTGCTGTCGGAAAGCTTCTAAGCGACGCCGGCATCAATGTCATCTATACCCGCACAGGAGACGTTTATGAAACACCTACCCAAAAGGCTATGGAAGGAAATGCCGCCGGTGCGGATTATTTCGTTTCCATACACCGTAATTCCAGTCCCTACGACAATCAATATACCGGCATTGAAAGTCTTGTGTATAACAAATACGGCTCTGCCGCTGCTATGGCTAACAATATCAACCAGCAGTTAGAGCAGGTAGGCTTTGTCAATCAGGGAGTAAACGAACGCACTAACCTGGCAGTCCTGCGCCGCACTAACATGCCTGCTGTTTTGGTAGAAGCAGGTTTTATCAATACTCCCCGCGACAACATGCTTTTCGACAGCCGCTTTGACGAAGTAGCAAGAGCTATTGCAGACGGTATTCTGATGACTCTGCCCTAATGCAAAGCATCCTGGTATGGCTTCCTGCGCTTAAAAACCTGTTGTATATTTACATTATATACAACAGGTTTTTATTATAATTTACTTTCAAGATCCTCAAGTGATGAATATCCATACAAAAGAGCCGTATTTCTCATAGTCATTTCCGCCAGATTCTTGTTTTCCCTGCACAGCTGTGCAATAAACCTTCCATACAGATCCAAAGTTTCATCTGAATAGGTAGATAATTCTCCCCTCAGATAGGTCTCATAGGAGGTATTATAAAGGTTATCCTCACTGGTGTGGATACTTCTGGCATTGCCTGCCGCCTTACTGTATCTGGCAGCAAATTCTTCCATCCAATCCACCTGTATTTTGACAATTTCTTCGATAATTTCCTTTTTCACATCAGAAATCGGAGGGAGTGAAGCCTTAATCTGTTCATATCTTGAAGGTGCCGTGCTCTCCATCATGCGTCCGTATTTTTCTGTAATTAAATTCCAGCCTCTGTCATTTGCCCGATGAAAATCGCTGATATAACTCTTTAGCATATCCACATTCCATGTCATATACTGACTCTTTCTCATAATGGAAAAGGTGTTCCAGTCGTCCTGGCAGTCTGCTCTTCCGCCTTCGTTCTCAACCTTGTCAAATGCTTCCCATTCCAAAGCTACCAGTTCATTTATTAATGCATCCTTAAATGACTCATTAGAGACCTCCTTTTGAGGAATACGTCCAAGTATTTGATCTGTATGGTGATCCAGATAATTATCCTCTCCGCTGGTCAGACCCTGCTTTTTCATCTCCGCAATAATCAGGGCAACTATAATCTCAATGGTCTGCGGTATTCTCTCATCCCCGCTGGGGAAATCCACCAGAGCATTTAAAATATCTCCGATTTCCGGCAGTATGGGAAGCTTCTGCATTCCTCTGTGCATCCACTTGTAAAATGGTGCATAGGTACGATTGAGCAGGTATACCATCGCCATAGTATGCTTCATAAATTCAGACAGGGCAATTACCGCTGTAACTTTCTCACCTCTTCCAAACATCCTGGAATAATTGTACTGCCCTGACTGTGCCATCAGTGCTGCCTGCCTTGCAATCTTCCTAAGACGAACCTCCTCAGGATAATATTTTAAAATTCCTTGCCTGATTCGGGTAAATTCTCCCAGATCATCCTTAAATACCTTGCCATTCACTGCTGTTGCCAATCTGTAATCCTCAAGAAACAGCCATTGGTTCTGGGTGGTAGGCACATCCCTAAGTCCGATTAAATTCTCATAAAAATCACCTATCCGAAATACGCCCACCCGCTTTTGTGCTTTGGCAGTGGTAAACCGGGTAATCCCCATATAAGTGGATGGAAGCTTTTCATATGCCTCCTGAAGCTGCTCTCCGATCTCATCATATACCTGATCTGTCAGCCACATGCAAAATCCGGGGCCAAAATCATGGTCTCTGGATACCTCGTCATCAAAGCCAAAGCATTCTGATCCCTCTCCCACAAGTCCTACCGCAATCATGTGTTCATACTGTGGAAATTTCTCCTTACTCATGGGAACCCCAAATTCCTCATAAAACGCCTGGCACAGTTCCATGCCGTTTTTAAATCTTTTACCCGCTGCCGGCAGATCCTGAAGCCTCTTAGTAACCGCATTTAAATTCTGAAGCGTAATCTCATAAGCCTTATTTCTTCCCATATTACGCTCAATCTCCAGAAGGGCAAGCTTATAGTACCTTGCCGACTCCTCCAGATTTCCGGCCATATACTGTGCCTCGCCCATAGCAGACAAAGCACCGCTGTAGTGGTAATCCTTTTCCTCATCCATCTCAAAAATGGAAAAAGCCTTCTGCAGATTATCAATTGCTTCCTGTGATCTTCCAAGCTTTAGCTGTGAAGCTGCCAGGTTGGTATAGGTAACCGCAACCTCTATCCTTGCATTCTCATAACGTGAGGCGATGGAAAGGGCTCTTTCCAGACAGTCACAGGCACTCTCAAAATCTCCCATCTCCTGAAACAAAAGGCTCATATTATTATACAAGCTGGCATACCTGAAATCCGCAGGCTCAAGCGCCTTCTCATAAATACTGCGGACTTCCTGATAATAGATCATGGACTCCCGCAAAAGCCCCGCCGCCCTGCAGGCATTGGCAACATTTAAAAGTGTTGTGGCATACGCCACCGTTCCCTTAAGCCCTGCCGCTTCCATAAGCTCAAGCACCTGCCTGCAGCAGATAATAGACTTTTCTCCTTCGCCCATTTCACGGTAATGACCAATTAATTCATTTAAAAGTGTAATTAAGGAACCGGTGTCGCCAAGCGCCTTTGCATTTTCAATTTTTTCCAACAGGAAATGCTCTACCTGCTCAATTTGATGCCTGGCAAACAGTTCGTCTAATTGCTGTAAGATTTGATTGATATCCATAATATACGCCTCCATCCTGATACCGGTGATCTAAGTTGCCAGAAAGCTGAATATCTCCTCTTCTCTCCCCATTGCTTCCTCATATCCGTGTTGATAATAATCCATGAGCACATCAACATTTGACTCGTTATTTCCTATCGCCAATTTGGAAGGCCTAAGCACAAGCGCCTTACCCTCCGCCTGCATACGCTCAATCTCCTGAAGACAGGAATTATACTTATTGGCCCTATCCGCAACTGTTTTAATAAGCTGCGGATATTTATGATAGACAAGCCTTAAAAACAGCATATAAAAATGCCTGTATTTCTTTCGGTAATCCTCCTTGCGGGTTAAAATCACAAGAATTTTATCCCATCCCTCGTCCGCAACCTTCGAGACAGGGAGTGCATCCGCCAGACCTCCGTCCAGCATAGGAATGTCATCTATATTGGTAATTTTGGAAATAAACGGAAGGGAATTGGCCGTCCTGCATACCTTCCAAAATTTATCCTCCGTATCAAAATCCTCATAATATACACTCTCACCTGTCAAACAGTTGGTGGTATTAATAATAAAACGCTTTGCAGAATTTTTGAAGGTTTCAAAATCAAAGGGAGCCAGCTTTCTGGGAACCTCATCAAACAAATAGTCCATATCAAAAAATGTACCCTTTTTTAAAAAAGTCTTAGGCCCCATATATTTTTGCTTCTGCAACGGTTTAATAACTGCATCCACTGCCCGTCCCTTTTGACCGGAAACATAGTTCATGCCTGCATATGCGCCGGCAGATACCGCCAGCACATTGGGAATTTCAATCCCCTTCTCCATAAGAAAATCCAGCACCCCCGCTGCAAATACGCTACGCATAGCGCCGCCCTCTATCATTATCCCTGTTTGCTTCATCTGTGTTCTGTATCCTTTTTCGGCTTATATATATTTCATCCGCCTGTATAATATTATACTGCATTCCATATTTTTTTCAAGCATCACACCTATGGTCTTACACACATCTTGGCATCTTACACATACAATATAGTAAAAACTTCGACAAGGATTTACAATTATGTATCTTTCAATCGGTATTGTGCTATTTGCTCTGCTTGTCCTTATTGTGCTGGGTGCCTGCAGGAAACGTGCTGCTATCAGGAAGGTCTGTTCCATGTCCCCTAAAGAAAAATGTGAACGGCTCTCCACACTGCTTTCACCCTTTGGCTATTGCTACGACAGCCGATTTGATATTATTTCTTCACGCAATGATGCCTGGCAGCGTGAAGCCGGCTATACTGCCTTATTTGACCGTGCCGCCGCATCCTTAAATATGATATTTGATTACCTTCCTGTATATTTCAATTATCAGGATCGCACCTGGCTGATTGAGTTGTGGAAGGGGCAATACGGGATTAACACCGGTGCGGAAATCGGCGTCTATTATGCAGATCGCATACTTGCACCTGATGAGCTTGCCACCGCACACTTTAAAGCTGTTAATGATGAGGATATGCTGCCTTTATCCTTCTGTCTTCTTCGGAAAGAAAAGCTATTAGCTGCAATTTCCAAACGTACCTGGTGGCTGACTGCCTTCTGCATGGGACAGTTTTCGCAGCCTTCCGAATTATGTATGAAATCTACCATTCAATTTCAGGATCGGGATATGCTTACAAGCTTTTTAGATGCCCTGTATAAAACAGGTATTGATAAGCGCTGCGTGAAAATCTGCGGCTGTGAGCTTTCCCTTTTCTTCTGCGGATCACAAAACCGGCATTATGGATGTCTGGCAAGATTTATACGCAAATGGGCGCAATTATGGAACCGTATATTCTGTAAAATTTATCTGCAGATTACAGGTGTATTCTGCCTGACTATTGACCGGCTTTTGTATTTGTATTATCTTCTTCCTTTCGCCTTCCGCAGAATGCTTACTCCCAGAAAATACTGCAAATGTAAAGCCCCTAAATCATAAAGGAGTATCTTATGAGCTATCAATCCCGTATCCGTCGTGCCTTTGAAAACGCCCCGGTTTTTCCTTTAAATTCCCGAACACGTTATGTCCTTTTCAGCGATTGCCATAGAGGTGACGGAAGCTCTAACGATAATTTTTTAAAAAATCAAAATTTATATTTTACTGCCCTGCAATATTATTACAACCGCGGATTTACCTATATTGAGCTTGGAGACGGAGATGAACTCTGGGAAAACAGGAAAATGAGTCAGATCATCGAGATCCACAGTGATGTTTTCTGGCTCTTATCCTTGTTCTATTGTCAAAACAGATTGATTATGCTTTACGGAAATCACGATATGGAAAAGAAGAAGACCGGATATTCGGATACCGTATGCGCTTCCTATTTCTGCACATCAACCCAATGCATACAGCCTCTTTTTCCCGGACTGCAGTTTTATGAAAGTGTTATTTTGGAAAATCCCTGCAATGATTATCGCCTTTATCTTACCCATGGTCATCAGGCAGACTTTCTTAACTCCACATGTTGGAAACTGGCACGCTTTCTGGTCCGCTATCTCTGGCGTCCTCTGGAACATTTCGGAATGTCAGACCCTACCAGTGCTGCCAAAAATTATGTATGCAAGGATCGCATTGAGCAGCGGCTGTCTGATTTTGCTGTCAAAAATGAAATGCCTCTTGTTACCGGACACACCCACAGACCCCGTCTTCACGATTCTTCTCCCTTCTACATGAACACCGGGAGCTGTGTCCATCCCAGATGCATAACATGTATGGAAATTGAACGGGAAACCATTTCGCTGGTGAAATGGGCGGTTTCCACCAGAAGGGACCAGACACTTTATGTAGAAAGATCGGTGCTTTCCGTAATGCCACTCTCTTCAAAATAAGCACTGCAATACAGAACAAAAGAACAAGTATCCCTTTTCAGGTACTTGTTCTTTTGATTCATTTCCTATCATGTATTCACTTTTGACAGCAATATATGTTCTGTGTTCGGATGCCATACTATGGCGCAGGAATCTGCTTATCCGTATCAAGGATATGAGTCACAAGCCAATCTGTCAGATATTTCAGAATATCATCAATAACCTGATCCTGATCCTCATACTCACCGTTCACTGCATCCAAATCCTGTTCATCCAGCCACTTAATAAACGCATCATGCTGCACCTTTTGGGTAAACAGCTTTTTGTAGCCGATGGACATCATATATTCTTCCTCATGTTGAAAATGCATCGCTGTATAGTCTTTAAGTTCTTCAAACAGCGCCTTGATCTGATCATATTTATCCGGAATAAATTCCGCCATTTTAAGCTGATAGGTTTCCTCTGCAATCTCAAACAACCTTCTGTGCTCGTTGTCAATCAGCTCAATTCCTGTTAAATATTCATCCTTCATCTCATACATGGTATTTCACCTCCTTTGTCTGAATTCAATAACAAAACAAAATTTCTATAAGAAGAATTTTCATCTATATTCTAATCAGCCTTATCACAGAAAGCAATAGTTAAATTCTAAAAAAACAGTAAAATGACACATTTTCTCCTGTACCGTCAACATCAATATTATTCTTCTCCCTAACAAGAAATGCTGGATTTAAGCCATTTTCAGCCAATCCAGCATTTCATGTTTTTCAAACCTTTTTATGCATTATTACTATTATACAATACCCTGCGCTGTCATAGCATCAGCAACCTTTAAGAAGCCTGCGATATTAGCACCTGCAACATAGTTGCCTTCCATGCCATACTTCTTAGCAGCATCATCAAGATTATGGAAGATATTTACCATAATATTCTTAAGTTTGCTGTCAACCTCTTCAAAGGTCCAGCTAAGTCTCTCGGAGTTCTGGCTCATCTCCAACGCAGAGGTTGCAACACCGCCTGCGTTGGCAGCCTTACCGGGTGCAAATAATACGCCGTTAGCCTGTAAGTACTCTGTTGCCTCAATGGTAGTAGGCATATTAGCACCTTCTGCAACTGCGATACATCCGTTGGCAACCAGAGCCTTTGCATCATCAATAAGAAGCTCATTCTGTGTAGCACAGGGAAGAGCTACATCACACTTGATGCTCCATACACCTCTGCCCTCATGATACTGAGCACTGGGTCTTGCTGCTGCATACTCTGTCAGTCTTGCACGCTTAACTTCCTTAACTTCCTTAAGAAGAGCTACATCAATTCCTTCGGGGTCATATACCCATCCGGTAGAATCGGATACGGTAACAACCTTTGCGCCTAACTGCTGTGCCTTCTGGCAGGCATAAATTGCAACGTTACCTGAACCGGAAATTACAACGGTCTTGCCCTTAATGTCATGTCCGTTGCACTTTAACATTTCTTCTGTCAGGTATAACAGACCGTAGCCTGTAGCCTCTGTTCTTGCAAGTGATCCGCCGTAGGATAAGCCCTTACCGGTAAGAACGCCTTCATATACGCCCTTAATTCTCTTATACTGTCCATACATAAAGCCGATCTCTCTTGCGCCTGTACCGATATCGCCGGCAGGAACGTCTGTATCAGCTCCTATGTATTTGTTTAACTCAGTCATAAAGCTCTGGCAGAATGCCATTACTTCTCTGTCAGATTTGCCTTTGGGGTCAAAATCGGAACCACCCTTACCGCCGCCGATAGGAAGTCCGGTTAAGGAGTTTTTAAAAATCTGTTCAAAACCAAGGAACTTGATAATACCAAGATTTACACTGGGATGCAGTCTGAGACCTCCCTTGTAGGGTCCAATTGCACTGTTAAACTGTACACGGAATGCGTTGTTTACCTGAACCTGTCCCTTATCATCAACCCAGGGAACTCTGAATAACAGCTGTCTTTCAGGTGTAACCAGTCTTTCTAACAGAGCATCCTTCTTATAAGCTTCTTCATTAGCTTCAATTACCACTCTGAGAGATTCCAGAACCTCTTTAACTGCCTGATGGAATTCCGGCTGAGCAGGGTTCTTTTCAACTACCATCTGAAATACTTCATCAACATACGACATTTTTCATGTCCTCCTTTATTAGTATAAGTGTGGTATGGTATCCTTGTATACAATAACGTCCAAAATGTACGCTATCGCACACTCTCAGATCCATACAAAAATACACAGGCATTACTTCCTGTGTATCCAGTTTCCTTGCCCAATACGTATTATATAACGTACTTTCCAAAATCTCAATATACTTTAAGCAATTAAATTGTAAAAGTTTTAAAAAATTTTTTATATAATTTGCTCAAAATAATTATTTCTTATAGGTACTGCTTTAAGCGCTCAATGTTTTTTTCCTCAAAATCCATCAACTCTTTCGCAATTTCCATGGAAGTATTTCCTGCTCTCTCGTTATGGTTAATTGCCTTCCACATACTGGTCAGTCCCCGGTTTGATCCTTGTATCAGTATTTCTGCAATATGACTGGTACTGGTGTTAAACATGGTATTCGTGCGGACAGCTCCCCGCAGCATCATATCCTGAATACCATTATCCCTGTAGGATGACGCACCTCCGCTCAAAAGCCTGTCCGTAGCCTTATTATATATTTCCGCATACTTCATGGACTCTCTTGCCATCTGCACGGAAAGACCATCATCATAAATCTTACCGTTTAAAGCATCAATTGCTTTTATTGCCATTTTTGCATTTTTTTGAACCTCCCGCAATACGCCTACGTCATCACTTTTCATTTTATTGTCCATGCTCCTTTTTAACATATTTTCCTGCATACTATTAAGCTCCATCCTCATATTCTATTTTTCCACTAACAATATCTTTCCGCAAAAAAAGACAGAATAAACCAACTGTTCATTCTGTCTTATTTTGACCTGATATACAAATTTTATACCATTATTAAACACTTATTTTAATTATCAGCCTTTACCTCTTCAGGCATCTTTTCGAAAGGATACACTATTCCCCACTCACTGCGAAGCTGATCCATCATTCTCATAACACGCAGTGTCTCACTGTGAGGCATCTCCTCACATTCAATCTGATGATTGCGAATTGCACGAATGCTTGCCTCTACTTCGTATTCATAACCGGATATCTGCTTAGGACACTTGTATGCTGCCACTTTTTTATAAGAAGCGTCATATACCTCAATGCTTTCAAAATTATTGATGTTTTCTACGATTGCAAACCCCTTCGTTCCATAAATAATTCCCTTACGGTCACTTTGGGATACCATGGAGCTGTTAAGCACTGCATATCGTCCGTCTACATACTGAATGGTTATGGTATTTTGCTGATCCACACCCGTTTCGGTATATGTACAGCAGGAATGCAGCTTTTCAATATTATTTCCAAAAATCATCAAAGCGAAATTTATGGTATATACGCCCACGTCCAAAAGTGCCCCGCCTGCCAGTGCAGGATTCTTAAGGCGCTCCACACTGTCTATCACATATCCAAGATTTGCCGTCAGTGTTTTCGGCTCTCCGATTACCCCGCTTCCCAAAACCTCTCTGATCGTTGTAAGCATGGGCATATAGCGTGTCCACATGGCCTCTGCGATAAATACATGATTTTCCTGCGCCATCCTTACTAAATCTTCCGCCTGCTTTGCGTTGGCTGTAAACGCCTTTTCACACAGCACCGGCTTTCCATTTGCAATGCACAGACAGGCATGCTCATAATGCTCCGAATGCGGCGTGGCAATATAAACCAGTTCCACCTTGCTGTCCTTTACCAACTCTTCATATGATCCATATGCCTTCTTGCAGCCATATTTTCCCGCAAAAACCTCTGCCTTAACCTTCTCCCGCGATGCCACTGCATAAAGCTTAACACCTTTCATCTGGCTTATTGTTTTGGCCATAATTGCTGCAATATTACCTGTACCTATAATTCCCACATTAAATTTCCCTAACATTTCCGCCCCTCCTTATTCTTATATTACAATGAGCTGGCAGTCTGCCAGCTCAAAATGTTTTTAATTTATTTAACATAGTCGGACTTTACATATGCAGTCTGTCCTTTGTATTTTACCTTAGTCCATCCATCTGCCTGCTTCATAATAAGCTCAAGTTCATCTCCTGCATAGACTGTTCCAAGGGACTCCGCATCAGTGCTGGCGCTCTTACGAACTCTTACACTCTCCTGCACTGTTACCGTACCGGAAGCTGTCTCATTAGAGGAAACAGCAGTATCCTCCGGTTCTTCTCTCTCCTCTTCCTGTGCGGAGGCTACCTCTACAGGTTCCTCGGATACCACCTCAAGATAATCACTCTTGATATATGCCTCACCGTCATTATACTGAACCTTGCTCCAGCCGTTTCCCTTTTCTTCAAGAAGAGTAAATTCCTGCCCGATCTGAGCCTTATCTATTTTGTCTGCCTCTTCACTGTCCGAGGAACGAATATTTACCACATCCGTCGCCCGCACTGTTTTGGTTACATTCGGGGTTTCCTGTTCGGCTTCTTCCTCTGAACCAGCATCCGCCGCTTCTGCTTCATCCGCCTGCGTATCAGGCTGTTCCACCTCTGCCAAAATCTCGCCTACATCCTCGTTAATCTTTTCTTTAAGATAGGCAATGTATTCCTCCAGTTCTGCGTCCTCTGCCAGAAGTTCATTGTATTCCACCACAACCTTATTGTTCAGATCAACCACATCATCCTGAAGAGTAACTTCCTTAATGTAATTTCTTATGGTTTCATCATTAGTTCCATCGTTGATAAAGTAATTTCCGTCTTCATCCATTCCGATGTAAAAAGTCTGCATTCCCGGAAGCTCCTGATCCACATCAATAAATTTTACTTCCGAGCACACATATGCCACATAGGTATTCTCCATTAATCCCGGCTTGGTATAAACATCAAGCACCGGATAAGAGTCCACATATTTGCTCATCTCCTGAACCTTGATTATCTCTATTTCATTCAAATAGGTATTCAGCTTAGATATTACTTCAATATCTCCCGATGCCTGTGCATCATAATATGCACGAACAAGGTTATTGATTTCAGGATGAGCATTTTCTTCCAGCTCAAACTCAGGAGTACTTAGACC
Source organism: Bacillota bacterium (assembly GCA_030524555.1). Classification (GTDB taxonomy): domain Bacteria; phylum Bacillota; class Clostridia; order Lachnospirales; family Lachnospiraceae; genus Suilimivivens. Next base: position 15,229 of record JAUNGK010000021.1, read on the forward strand.
TTCTATTGTAACGTCTGTCTCACTTGAAGCTACTGCCATTGCTGCCTGCTGCGCTTCCTTCTCCAGAGCCTCCCGCTGATTGGCATTTACTGCCACTATAATGGTTATGAGCACGCATACAACCAGGACAAGCGGCATTACCATTTTGCTGTGATCCATGACCCAGTCTCTGACTGTCATGATTTTCCCCTTCAGCATATGCAATTTGTTCTGATTAGAATGTTTCATAGCTTTCCTTTCTCCATAATTAAATAACAGCTGACCTTAACCCCGGCCATCCTTTATCCAAGGTGATGTAAGTGCACCCGACAGGAATCGAACCTGCATTAAAGGCGTCGGAGGCCTTCGTTCTATCCGTTAGACTACGGGTGCAAATGTTACAAATTTGTTACATCACCTTGAATATCATACCATATGCCTTTCTGATTGTCTAGTCCGTCATTTATAAAAAAACTGTGAACATCTTATGTCCTACACCTTAAATCATTAAAATATCATCCTTTGAGCGGTTGTAATAATAAATACAGTCTGCCAAAACCTCATCCTCTGCTACCTGCGTCCTGTTGATATCTGTCACGATCTCACGAAGTGCACCTTCATCCGCTATTGCATCCGCAGGCACGAGAATCACCTCGTGGACAGAGCTGGGTAGAATATAGCAATCCTTTTTTATTTTTGAACAAAATTTTTTTAATATATTGGGATAAAGCATGCATACGGCTCCATATAGCTTTTGACTATTGGATAACACAAACATGGGAATAGTTCCCTGACAGCTTTCCTCATCCTGCATTGTCAATGCTTCCAGCCACTCCTCATCAGAAATTCCCATCTTCCGCAGTTCTTCTTTATCAAAGCCATCCCCCAGCTGCTCTCGTATCATTTTTTTCATTACATTTTTCATACTTTCAATTTTTCCCGGAAAAAGCTTCGGCGTATTTTTGATTGCATCATTGATTAATGTCTCCTCATCCACCTGCCACATTTTCCTGTGTGAATGATGAATTAAAATAACCGCCTTTCCCTCAAAGGGAACCTCCTGAACCGGATAATAAGCAACCAGCGCAAGATTATGAAAAAGCTTATGAGGGACCTGAGACAGCAGCTCCCTGTTCTTTTCCGCATTAATCAGCTTAACGGCAAGCCGCTTTCCTGCAATTTGATAGTCCAAAAAATCCGAAAGATCAAGATCTTCTTTAAATTCTGCCTCCCGGAAATCTTCATAAAGCATTTCCGCTATGCCGTCAATTTCTTCTTCCGTCATATCTTCGTGATAATACTCGTTAATATAAATAGTCGGTGATGCATTGCAGCCCTTTTTGCCCGCAACGATTCCGGTCAGTTCCACTCCGTTATTCCTTTTGACAATATGAGCAAATAATTTGTAATCCCCGCCCAGCTTTTCCTGAAGACTTGATAAAAGGATTTGTGTAAATGATGTGAATGTAATAGATTTGTGGTTCATCGAATACCTCATTCTTCCAAAAATAATAGTTAATTAGTTTCCGAACGAAAAAAGACAATGAACGTTATTCATTGTCTTTCAAGTCTGTCTTAGGCTGTATGTGAAACTTATACTCTGGAAAGGTATTCGCCTGTCCTTGTATCAATCTTGATAACATCATGCATTTCAACGAACAAAGGTACATTGACATTAGCACCTGTCTCAACAGTTGCGGGCTTGGTTGCACCTGTTGCAGTATCTCCCTTAAATCCCGGCTCTGTATCAATAATCTCAAGCTCAACAAACAAAGGAGGCTCAACAGAAAATACATTACCGTTATGGGAACATACCTTAACCATTTCGTTTTCTTTTACAAATTTCAATGCATCACCTACTGTTTCAGCATTTAATGCAATCTGATCATATGTTTCAACATCCATGAAATTATACAGATCTCCATCTGAATAAAGATACTGCATATCTTTTCTATCAATACGTGCCTGTGGACATTTTTCAGTGGGTCTGAAGGTCTTCTCCACTACACCGCCGCTCTTGATGTTTTTCAGCTTAGTTCTGACAAATGCCGCTCCTTTACCGGGCTTTACATGCTGGAACTCAATAATCTGGTAAACGTTATTATCTAACTCAATTGTAATACCATTTCTGAAATCACCTGCAGAAATCATAAAATATTCCTCCTAAAATTTTCACGTTATAATTCTTTACCAGTTTAATATAAAAAAAGATATTTTTCAACCACTTTCTTGACGGAAATAAAAACTTATGGCAAAATTTCATCATTTTTCAGGTCTATTTGCCCCTGCAAACTCCAAAACCGCATCAATAGCTTCTAAGTAACCCTGGAGCCCATGTCCGTAAATCTGCCTGTCACATGCCGGGGCAGTGACGGAAACCTTTCGAAACTCCTCCCGCTTTGTAA
>JAUNGK010000021.1:17622-25551 GCA_030524555.1 Bacillota bacterium
CTCGCCAGGGCATCATGAATGGCATAGCTGTAATGCGTATAAGCTCCGGGATTAATTACAATTCCTTCCGTTCCATCGAAATATGCATCCTGAATTCTATCAATAATGGCTCCCTCGTGATTGCTTTGGAATACCTCGATGGAAGCGCCGCAGGCCTTTCCCTTTTCCCCAATCATATTCAGCAGATAGTCATAATCCTGCGTTCCGTATACCGCTTTTTCTCTTATTCCAAGGAAATTCAAATTCGGGCCGTTAATTACTAAGATTTTCATTTCAAATTTCTTCCTCCTTCTCACATCTGCATATCTGTACAATAATTTCATCAAAGCTCTTATCTGAAACATTAATTACCACATCTGCACAGGCGGCGTAAGCCTCCTGTCTTGCACTCATCAAGGTTCTTATCCTTTCAAGGGGATCCTCCACCTGCAGAAGCGGTCTGGTGGTATCCTCCTTAAGCCTTTCATAAATAACCTCCGGCGACGCTTTAAGATAAATCACCTGGCCCAGCTGCTTTAAAAGCTGTCTGTTTTCCTCCCTCACCGGAAGGCCGCCGCCTACCGAAATAATCTGATTATCCGTGCCATCAAGCAGTTCCTTAAGGCATTGCGTCTCCATCTGGCGGAAAGCCTCCTCTCCGCTTCTCTCAAAAATTTCGGATACGCTCATCCCCTGCTTCCTTTCGATCCACTTATCTGTATCAATCAAGGTTCTTTTCAAATGATAAGAAAGCCTGATCCCTATACTGCTCTTACCACAGCCCATAAATCCTGTCAGGATAATATTATGCTTCATGCCCGCTCCTCCAACGCTTTATATACCTGTGCTGCCATGCTTTCAGAAACAGAAACATCATTCCACAGCTCGTATGCAATAATTCCCTGATACAAAAGCATTTTCAATCCGTGAAAGGCGCATCCTCCGTTTTCTCTCACAAGCTGCATAAACCGGGTATCTCTTGGCTTATAAATGAGATCATATCCCGTATGTATTCTTTGGTAAAACGCCTGATCCTCTATTACCGCATGCTCCACATTGGGATGCAATCCAACGCTGGTAGCCTGAATAGCAAGGAATTTTTGGTCGGGAAGCTCGTTATAATTTTCAAGTGCCATGGGATAAATACATTCCCTGCCGCTTTTAGCATTTACCTCATCTGCCACTGCTTTTGCCTTCTCTACTGAGCGGTTTAACAGATAAACTCTTTTTACATTTTTAGATGCACACATAAAGGCCACAGCTCTCGCCGCTCCTCCTGCACCCAAAAGGATTACCTCCTGCCCCTCCAGCTTTATTTTCTCGCTTGCCAACGCACGGTAAAGCCCCGGCATGTCCGTATTATAGCCCTTATATCCCTTTTCACATCGAACCAGTGTATTCACCGCCCCGATCTTTTGTGCCAGATCATCGATCTGAACAAGACTGTCCATCACCTGACTCTTATAAGGAACCGTTACATTGAGCCCTAATATATTAAGAGCAAATGCCCCATCCACTGCCTGATGAACCTGTCCCTCCTCCACATGAAATGGCACATATACAAGGTTATGGTTAAGCTGCTTCGCCAATGTATTATGGATAAGCGGTGATAATGTATGCTCCACAGGGTTTCCAATAAGTCCACAGGTTCTCGTATGTCCGTCAATCATTTTCATAATCTTCCTTTACAAATATTTTCTGTCCTGTTAATCAATTAAATAAGGCTTTCCTTCCTTTTTGCATTTCTGCCTGTAAAAGAAAAGCACAATCTTTTCCAGGTACCTTTTTAAAACAATTTGAATTTCTTCCTTCTTATTGATGGGCTGTACCAACAGAGAATAAATTCCTGCATTCCTTGCTCCCCACACATCCGTAAAAAGCTGATCTCCCACAAACAACGTATTGTCTTTATCCGTTCCCAGCATAGTCATTGCTCTTTGATAGCCTGCCTTTGCCGGTTTTCCTGCCTTAAAAATGTACTGAACATGAACCGCATCATTAAACATTTTTACTCTTGGTTCTTTATTATTGGAAAGAAGCAAAATGCCATAACCCATGCTTTTCAGACTCTCTATCAGCCGAATGCTCCTGTCATCTGCCGGCGCTCCATGACAAACCAATGTATTGTCAATATCAAAAATAATGCCCCGATAGCCGGAGTCATAAAGCTTCTGAAAATCAATTTTATAGGTTGAGCTGATATACATATCAGGGAAAAAGCATTCCAGCATAAGCACTCCTTCTTACTACTATATTGATTACACTAAAATTTCTCCCCTTATTGTACAAAACACCCTGCCGTTTGGCAAGGTGTTTCAAGGTTTCCGTCGTTTATTCTATTCCGGTAAACTTGGGAATAACAATACCATCCTCATTCCCATTAAAAAGTGTCTGTGCGCTTCCTACAAAATACTGATATTCCTGAAGCACCGAGTCCTTACGCATATCGGATATTGCTTTCTGCACATCCAGCTCGGCCAGTGAACTCTCACTTCCTATGTATCCATAATCCTCTTCCTTATTAAAGCTAAGAGAGATATTTTCCAGATCGGCTGCTCTTAACCTATTATCTAATACCTGCGGCTGCTCCTTTGAAGAATATGTCACAGGCTGCTCTTGCTGTTTCGCTTCGTCAGCCATCTGCTGCTGTTTTGAAATTTCTTCCGAATCTACAGCAGGAATTTGAGGTGCTTTGTAATATGATTGTACACTGCCAAAACCACTCAAAAATTCAATGCCCACTATCCTTCACCGCCTTTCTTTCATCATTAATAAATCAACTGTTTTCTTACTTACATTATAATATATAGAACCAGATTTATCAATCAAAGTTTACATAATAAACATATTCTTTATATTAATAATATCGGATTCCTTCCAAATAATGTTAACCCTATAATTCCATTTTATGCAAAAGTCTTCAAAAGATTACCGCTAATCCGTTCCTGTAAATAAAATCGTTAAAGTTCTGTCTTTTATTGATTGAAAGAAATCTCTCCTTATGCTATGATATTACCAATAAGAAAAAGAAAAGGAGTGTGTTTATGACTGCAAAAGAATGTATCAAAGGCCGAAGAAGCATCCGCCAGTTTAAAGACCAACCTGTTGACCATGAGCTTCTTTCGGAAATTGTTGAAACCGCATCCTATGCTCCCAGCTGGAAGCATACCCAGATTACCCGTTACATTGCGGTTGAGGGTGATTTAAAGAATAAGATTGCTGCCGAGTGCACTTCCGCATATAAACGAAACGGCGAGATCATAGCACAGGCTCCTATGCTCATTGTAGTGACATATATTAAAGGCCGAAGCGGTTTTGAGCGGGATGGCTCCTATTCAACCGTTAAGGAAGGCTCCTGGCAGATGTTTGATGCCGGTGTTGCTGCCCAGAGCTTCTGCCTTGCCGCTTACGAAAAGGGACTCGGAACCGTTATTATGGGTATCTTTGATGAAGCAAAAGCTGCTTCTTATTTGGATATTCCTGAAGAAAGAGAAATTGTTGCTCTTATTCCTATCGGCTATCCCGCTGAAGAGCCCACAGCTCCCAGGAGAAAGCCTGTGGAAGAATTATTGTCATTTCAAAATTAGTATTTTATAAAATCGAAGAGAATTTTCTCTTCGATTTTTTGCGAGTATAAGAAAAGGAGTAAAAATTATGCGACATCTTATGAGCCCTCTTGATTTTTCAACAACAGAGCTGGATCAGCTTTTTGATCTGGCCAATGATATTGAAGCACATATGGACAAATATTCAAGCGCCTGTCAGGGCAAAAAGCTTGCAACCTGCTTTTATGAACCCAGCACCAGAACAAGGCTAAGCTTTGAGGCTGCCATGCTGAATTTAGGAGGAAGCGTTCTGGGATTTTCCGATGCAGGCTCCTCCTCGGCTGCTAAGGGAGAAAGCGTTTCCGACACTATTCGCGTTATTTCCTGCTTTGCTGATATCTGTGCTATGCGTCATCCCAAAGAAGGCGCTCCCATGGTGGCCGCCAGCAAATCCGCAATTCCGGTTATCAATGCTGGTGACGGCGGGCATCAGCATCCTACCCAGACATTAACGGATTTACTTACGATCCGTTCCCTAAAGGGGCGGTTAAATCATTTTACCATTGGACTGTGCGGCGATCTGAAATTCGGCAGAACCGTTCATTCCCTGATCAATGCACTGGTGCGTTACGAGGGAATTAAGTTTATCTTCATATCTCCCAAGGAGTTAATGCTCCCCGATTACATTACTGATATGCTGAAGGAAAAGAATATACCCTACGAGGAGGTTATCCGACTTGAAAATATCATGCCGGAGCTTGATCTTCTTTATATGACCAGAGTTCAGAAGGAACGCTTCTTTAATGAAGAAGATTATGTAAGGCTGAAGGATTTCTATATTCTGGACAAGGCTAAAATGGAGCTTGCCCGCCCGGATATGCTGGTACTGCACCCCCTTCCCAGAGTTAATGAAATCTCCGTGGAGGTCGATGATGACCCCCGCGCTGCCTATTTTAAGCAGGTTCAATATGGTGTTTATGTGAGAATGGCGCTTATACTTACACTTTTAAATATTAAAGTAGATTAAAACAGGGAGGAAATAAAAATGCTGAACGTCGGAAAAATCGAGGAAGGCTTTGTTCTTGACCACATAAAGGCAGGAAAAAGTCTCTCTATCTATCATCATCTGCAGCTTGATAAGCTAGACTGTACCGTAGCGATTATCAAAAACGCCAAAAGTAATAAAATGGGGAAAAAGGATATTCTTAAGGTTGAATGTGATATTGATATGCTGGATTTGGATGTGCTTGCCTTTATTGATCATAACATCACCGTCAACGTAATCAAGGACGGAGAGATCGTATCCAAAAAAGAGCTTTTGCTCCCGCGGGAAATCAAAAATGTAATCCGCTGTAAAAATCCACGCTGTATTACCTCCATTGAACAGGAGCTTCCTCATATCTTTGTTCTTGCCGATGAGGAAAAGGAAACCTACCGCTGTAAGTATTGTGAAGAAAAATATAGCGGAGCCATCTAAAAATCTATACCTTCTTATTATTAAAAAAGGAGCTGTAAAAGAACCATCCCCTGTTAAGGGGTTCGTTCTTTGCAGCTCCTTTAAATCATGAATGCTCCGCCGTCACCGATCTGAAAAAATCTTTAAGCGCTCCTACAGCCAGAATAACAAGAGACACCGTCGAAAACCCGAGCATCACTGCCGAGATACTGACCGTCATCTCCTCATAGCTGTAATGTCTTGTAGGAATATAAATTTTAAGTTTTTCAGTAAAAAATGCAATCGCAACCAATATTAATGCAGTAATGCCTGTCTTGGCACACCAGCTGCATTTGGGAAAAGAAAGATGCACCGTCATTGTTCCTATCATCCCCAGTAAAAGAAAAGCCCATACTCTTCCTCCCTGCCTGATATCATAGGTAAGCTCCTGAAGCTCCATATCAGTCATATTGCTCTGCGGATTAATTTTCTGAACAAGCTGTAAAATAAAACGGTTGCTTAATTCCTTCGCCTCCACACCGTCCTGGAATGACAAAAACACAATTCCAAAAACAAGAGCAAGAAAGATCCCCCATAAAAGCAGCACCGCAAATTTTTTTCTCGTTTTTTTCATGCTATACTCCAATAGAAACCATTTCCAAAAACTTGTACTTATTCATTATATCCACATTTTTTCGGCACTGTCAATTGTTTACCTTCGCATTAAGAATAAATTCATAAACAAAATGCGACATTACTTCTCTCCGCTCTCATAGGGTGAGTACTCCAGACGAACAAAATATCCCTTGTCATGAGAGCACACAGGGCATTTCTCCGGTGCCTGTTCTCCCTCATAAATATATCCGCAATTTAAGCAAATCCATTCAGTCTTTGTATCAGAAGCAAAAAGCTTATTCTCCTCCATCCACTTAGCAAATCTTCCAAACCTGTCTCCATGTACCTTCTCAATCTCGGCAATCATGAAAAATGAACGGGACACCTCCGTAAATCCCTCTTCCGCTGCCTTTTCACCAAAACTTTTGTAGATGGGATCGTGCTCCTCATATTCGTTATGCTGCGCTTTCTTAAGAAGTTCAAGCACATTATCAGAAATATCCACCGGATATCCTCCATCTATATGAATTGTTTCTCCCGCCAATTCCTTTAAATGATTATAAAAAACCTCCGCATGCTCTTTTTCCTGGTTTGCGGTATATTTAAAAACGGCTTCTACCACCTGAAGCTTTTCCTTTTTAGCCTGCTCTGCCGCAAAGGTATACCGGTTTCTCGCCTGACTTTCTCCTGCAAACGCACGCATCAAATTATCCTTTGTCTCACTGTTCTTAAAATCCACTGCCATTTTTAATCTCCTTCCGGCTCATAATATGAGTTAATATTTTCTACCCATATTATGGATAAAAAAAGAAGAATTATACATTTACGGTAACGCAAATTGAACAGGCTCAACATCAGGGGAAAGAACTTCCATTTTATATTCCGGGAACTGGCTAAGCAGTCTGTCCAAGCATAGAGCTGTATTATATACCCTGTCGTGGGCCAGCATCACAACCCGCTTTCTATCCAGCGCAGTTTCCCTTGCATTGGCAATCAGCTCTTCCGGCTGATAATCACCGGCTGCATCCTCAAGGCTGGCATTCCAGTCGAAATAAATATATCCCCTTCTTGTCATTTCCTTAATAATATCCTCACATACATCCTTATTGTAGGCATTCACACTGCCGCCTGGAAAGCGAAACAGTCTGGTCTCCACCCCCGTAGTTTCTTTCACAATATCATACGCCTTTTGAAAATCCTCCAGATAACTGTCCACGCTTTCATAAAGAATGCCATAATCATGTCGATAGCAATGAATGCCAACGGTATGCCCCTCTTCCACGATTCTCTTTGCTACCTCGGGATACTTTTCCACATACTCCCCGATCAGAAAAAATGTTGCCTTTACGTTTCTCTCTCTCAAAATATTAAGCACCATATCCGTACATTCTTCTGAAGGACCGTCATCAAAGGTAAGATACATGGTTTTCGGATGAAAAAACAAATCTATCCCATTTACAATTCCCTCTGCAATCTGTTCCTGATATTCGCTGCTTAACAGCTGATTTTTTTCCTGTTCACTGGACAAAAATCCCGTCTCTATCAGGCATGCCGGCATCTGTGTCATGCTTGTTACATGAAAATCCGCATCGCCCCTAAGTTCCCTCTCCTGTGCCCCGGTGCTCTTTAGGGTCTGCATATGAACAAGCTGTGCCAGCCTTTCATTATCTCTCTTTAAACAGGTTCCGTCATACCATGTCTCCATACCGCTTATGCCTGCATCCTCAAAGGTATTTTGATGAATGCTGACAAATGCATCCGCCCCAGCGTCATTTGCCAGCCTGACACGATCCTCCTTGGCAAGATATGTATCCTCCTGCCTGGTCAACATTACTCGAAATCCAAGTTCCTCCAGTTTTTCCTTTACAAGCATTGCAATTTGGAGATTTACATCCTTTTCTTTTATACCTGTAGCGGTGCAGCCTTCGTCTATCCCGCCATGTCCCGGATCGATTGCAATTAAGGGGTCCAGGTCTTCTTCCGTCTCTGCTTCTGCCATTATTTCCTTACTTAAAGTTCCTTGATTGATAAATTCCTTGACCGTTTGATCGGAAAGCTGCCCGGAAGACACCCTCTCGCTTGCCTCCTTAAAGGAGGTTTCCTCTATCTCCTGTGCTTTTTCCGTTTTGTCCAAAAGACCACTGCTTCCCCAAGCTGCCATGACCGTAACAAATAAGGAAAACAGCAGCATACCTGCTGCCAAAAGCCACCCTTTTGCCTTTTTTCCTTTTCCCCAACACTTTCTTTTGTACATAAAAATGATGCTCCCTTCCTTACTATGCTTGTTTCTACTATCAGCATATAGGCAGGGTGCATCATTTTCACATCATTGTTGCATCATAATTCCATCATTTT
>JAUNGK010000229.1 GCA_030524555.1 Bacillota bacterium
GACTGGTTCGCCGTGGGTGATTATAAAAAATTGCCAAATGAAGTTGGCGGCATGGGCACCGTACTTCCGGAAGAAGTTGCCGATAAGATGAAAGCACTGCTGGCAGAGTATAATGCCAGGGAAAAGAAGACTTTTGAGGATATTCTGGACTTCCATGTGAAGTTTGAGCGGATTCATCCGTTTCAGGATGGTAATGGTCGTGTAGGCAGACTGATTATGTTTAAGGAATGTTTGAAATATAATATTGTTCCGTTTATCATTGAAGATAATCTGAAACTGTTCTATTACCGCGGACTAAAAGAATGGAACTACGAAAAAGGTTATCTGACAGATACCTGCCTGACGGCGCAGGATAAGTATAAGGCGTATTTGGATTATTTTAGGATTGTGTATTAAGAAAGCGGATTCCCAAAGTGCCCCGATAATTTACCTTATGAGAAAGCTGGCCAAAATGAACCGATGTGCATGGCAGATGTGGCGCTGTTTGGATCCCCTATCAATTAAACATGCAAATTTCTGCTTCTGAAATACTCCTGCATAAATGCTCTCAGTTCCTTATTTCTATCGATGTCCGTCTCATCCCCCGGGACAAAATCATTAATATACATGCTTTTATTGCTGGGCCCAGGATATGGCTCAGCATAATGTCCCCTATTAGCCCAGACTGTATAATCTGCGCCATTTTCAATCAATAAATCAAGGATTCTTGTGAGCTGTTTTCGCACGGCCTGCTGGGATTGCGGATACACACTTGCACTTTTAAATAATAATTCTGCTCTGCTTACTGACCAATTAATTGCATCAAATCCGTTTGATGCTAATTTATTTACGTCAGCACCTCTTTCAATCAGCTTCCTGATATAGCCAAACGCAATCTCCGATTCGTCAAATCTTTGATAACAAAGGGAAATAATGGTAGAATTAATGGCATCAAACAGAACCGGTGCACGCAGCCCGGGATCATCATCTTCGGCTTCCATAAAATTAATATCTGCACCATGTTCAATCAAATAGTCGGCAATTTCATAGTTCCCGGTTTTCAAAGCAACCTGAAGCGGAGACTGCCCGTGATCCTTTTTCGGCAATGCCCCGGAGATGCAGTTGACAAGCTCCGGCTTTTTCTCAATAATACTTTTTACTTCATCAAGCTTTCCCTGACGAATTACTGTGAACAGCTTTTTCATTTCACTTTTCCTTTCAACGAAAAACAGAGATTTCATTTCGTTACCTATTATAGCAAAATTATGAAAAGCATTTCAACCAACTCACACAGCCCGTTTATAATGTGTTATACTTTGTTATGTGATTTTACAATTTGAATTTGCGGGGAATAGCGGATTATGAATAAGGAATGGTCTGAATTAAATAAAACAATGCAGACACAAATCAAAAGGAAAGATACCTATAAAGCCGGAGTGGATACCTTTCTTATTTTGCGAAATCAGTTAATGCAGACATTGACATCATTCAATGAAGAATTAGATAGAGAGGAATTTAACGCAATCCCTTTTATAAACGCAGACGGCTATCACTGCAAAACGATTGCTTATTCCATCTGGCATATTTTTCGGATTGAAGATATAGTTGCACACACATTGATAGGAGAAGATGAGCAGGTTTTCTTTGCAGGTAATTATCAAAAGCGTATTCATTCGCCCATCATTACAACAGGAAATGAACTGGTCAAGCAACAGATTGCAGACTTCTCCAAACAGCTGAATTTGGAAGAGCTTTATTCATACATTTTAGAGGTAAAGGACAGCACGGAAAAGCTTATCAATAATTTGCCATATGACGAATTGAAAAGAAAAATACCGGAAGAGAGAAAAGAATATCTTAAATCGTTAAAGGTTGTAAGCAAAGATGAAAATGCAATTTGGTTGATTGACTATTGGTGCGGTAAGGACATTCGGGGGTTGATTCAAATGCCATTTTCCAGACATTGGATTATGCATATAGAAGCGGCTTTGCGTATCAAAAATAAGATACATAATTGAGGCAGTTTTCTTATCAAAGGTTGAATGGAAGACCGCATTTGATATGCTGTACCTGTTTGGAGATGTTACAGGAATTGTTGCTGCAAAGCTGGAATTTACATATGATGAATTGGAAGAAAAGGCATAGAGGATTATATGAAACTGGTAAAAGGTGATTTACTCAAATGTTCACTTGGTGAGATGACTAAATCGAGTGAAAACACGGACATGGGAGGGATATAAATGAGTATTGATAATATAGAAACAGCGTAAGATGTATACGAGTGGATTGATGAGAATATTCAGTATGGTTGGATCGATATAGACGGTAATAAGCATATTGGAGAAATGAGGAATTTTAGAAAATTGTATCGCACCATGTCAACCGAGAAAATTTTTGAATATAAGATTGGAACATGTATTGAACAAGTAGCAATTATGCATTTTTTACTTGATAAAATAAATATTGAAAATAAGATGTTTTGTTGTAGAATATATGAACCTGATGATTATGGAAATTTGGAAGAGGATGAACATATGCATTGCTTTGTTTTATTTTATAGAAACGACAAAGTTTATCATTTAGAACATCCTAATTTTGAAAAGAAAGGGATATATGAATATAATTCTGAAAAAGAAGCAATGAAAGCGATTGTAAATTACTATATAGAATTACGTGGAGGAAAAGAAAGTCCTACTACTCAATTTTATGAAGTCCCTGCAGGGGTTTCTTTTAGAGAATTTAATGCTTTTATAAATAATCAAGAGAAAGATTCGCTGAATGATAAGCACCCATAGAAATACCTACGGAAAGGAAGCAGGGACTATTTCATTGAAGTCAGGGGTTGAAAAATGCGTGTAGAATATAGAAATCAAAAAGATTTACCTTGTAATGAACTGTATCAGTTATTTCTTGCAGTTGGTTGGGCAACAGAGAATAGAACAACACAAGAAATGCTTGATAATTTTAATATAGGATTTATTAATTCGACCTTTGTTTTTTCTGCATGGGGTGAAGAACGATTAGTAGGATGTGTGAGAGTATTAAGTGATTTACATTTTCGCTCAATAATTTATGATTTAGCTGTTTTGCCAGAATTTCAAAATAAAGGTATAGGCAGGGAACTTGTACAAAGATGTATAAATGCGTGTGAAAGTTCAGAATGGTTAGTACAAACGGATATGGCAAAGGGCTTTTATGAGAAAATTGGATTTGAAGAAAATTCAGATCATTTCTTAACAATCCCATGTAAATGGTTTTAGTTAGAGTGATAAATTACTGTTTGTAGATGTGAACAAATTTTAAATCGAGAGAGAAAAGAATGAATATTGAACTGGTAAGATTAACGAGTGAATATAGGGAACAGCTCTTTGAAATGCTGAGAGAATGGAAGAGCGATATTATAATAAATCACACAGATATGTC
>JAUNGK010000230.1 GCA_030524555.1 Bacillota bacterium
TCGGAAGCCATGACCAAAAGGAAAGGGTTACCTGACTTTCTTCTGATGAAACTTCATTTTGTGGTTCTTCTATTTCCGCTCCACATCCAGCCATCCCCATAACCATCGCTGCCGCTGTTAATGCAGCAAGAAACTTTTTCATTTTCATATCAACTTACCTCCTGTTTTGTTTTTCTAATATCAGAATACCTTATCTGCATCAAATTTTTACTCCATTTTTTTGCTTTTTTCTTCTCTTTTTTTGTTCTCATGGTATCATGGATACAGACAATTTCTCTCCGTCAATGACCAGTTCATCAATACGGGCAGAACGAGTATCTTCTTTCAAATTGATATCCCCATAATCTCTTCCATGATAAACAATATAACATTTTCCGTCCTCGAAAATCAGGCTGTTATGTCCTGTTCCCTCCATAAATTCGTTTTTGCAAAGAAGCGGCTCATAAGAATCATTATCCGGATATTTAATCCATTTTAAGTTCCTTAAATCCTCATCTTCTGCTCCATACGCTACAGCATATCCGATAAAATATGTCGGGTTCTGATAGCAGGCTCCGGAGTACATCAGGAAGTGCCTTCCTCCGTAATAGAAGTAAAAAGCCCCCTCCACTGTATGCCAGTGCTGTCCCTTTTTAAACCTATCTCTCATATATATTTCTTCATCTATCGTAGGCGGCAATGCACATACCGGATTTCCTTCCATTGTAAATGGGTCTTTCATTTTATCGCACATAATCCGGGTTCCCGCACGCTCTGCCTCATAATCGTTGTTGCAGTAAAACATATACATTCCGGATGGTGTTTTCACTACATGGGCATCAATCGAAAAAGGTGGAAGCATTGTTTTTACATATTCAAAAGGTCCCACAGGTACATCTGCCACCGCTACCCTAATCTGTTGTCCATGTTCATCTTCATTCTCTTCATCAATACTGGAATAATACATATAATATTTCCCGTTTATTTCCAGTACGCTGGGAGCCCAGCAAATCTTCTGCCCCGGCATCTCCAAACGGATTCCTTCATACTTCCATCCCTTTAAAAGATAATTACTGCTATAAACCTGTCCGTCTGTGGCATAAATATAATAACGTCCATCATTTCCCTTTAAAATATAAGGGTCCGGCTGTCCTAAAGGCGCCTTATCTCCCTGCTTTCTCTTATAAAGTTTCATTAGATTTTCTCCTCAACACTATACATTTTTCTGAATATTTATCCTTTTACCGCACCCGCTGTTATACCAGATACTAAAAACTTCTGACTGACAAGATATACCAAAATAGAAGGCAGTGCCAGTAAAATCATAACTGCATAAATTCTTGCAACATCAATAGGACTCTGGTAGGTACTTGACATAAAGTATTGTGCCGCCAAGGTAACCGGATAATTTTCTTCGCTTCTCATAACCAAAAGCGGAACCAGATAATCATTCCATGAATAAATAAATGTAAGAATCAGTACATTTGCAATCATCGGAACACTAAGCGGAATCATAAACTGTTTCCAGATACAGAATGTAGAGCCACCGTCAATTCTTACACTTTCCAACAACTCATTCGGAATTGTATCAAAATAGTTTTTGAGCATTAAAAGCATCATCGGCGAATTAAAAGCAATCAAAGGTATAATCACTCCCCAGTGTGTATCCACTAATCCCAAATTCTTAATTGTTGAAAAAAGAGGACTTGTTACCGCTGCCACCGGAACCGCCAGACACGCCAAAATCGCTCCATAAATAATTTTTTGTCCCCGAAAATGCATTTTTGAAAATGCAAATGCCGCCAGCGCTGTGATAAGCGTTACTGTTACCGCTGTAATGACTGCAATAAACAAACTATTAAATATAACCCGGAAATAGTTAATTTTCTCATAATTCAATACATAAACATAATTGCCAAGCCCATTGATTGTAAATGATTTTGAAACTGCAATCACAATAGGTGCCAGCCAGATTAAGGCAAACAAAATCAAGACTGCATAAGTTCCTAAAATAGATTTCATCTTTGCTTTCATCGTTTAATCCTCCTTCCCTAATTTAATCTGTAAAAACGACATAATCATTGCTATAATCAAAATTGCAACACCGATAGACGCTGCGCCTCCAGCATTAAAATCGTTAAAGGCCTTCTCATATAGGTAGGTATTCATAACCGTTGTCGCTCTTCCCGGGCCGCCTCCCGTCAGTAGTTTTACCAAATCAAATGTCTTTAAAGAACCTACAATGCCAAGTATAATCAAAACATTGGTTGTCCCTTTGACCATAGGTAATGTCACTGAAAATGTTGTTCTCCAAAAGCCTGCACCGTCAATCTTTGCAGCCTCATAAACATCATCCGGCAGACTCATAAGCGACGCATAATATGTAATCATAGAAAATCCCATCCATTGAAAAATATTGACTATGATTACAGAAAGCAAAGCAATTTTAGGGTTTCCCAACCAGTTTTGCGCCAATCCTCCCAAGTGAATTGCTCGAAGGAATTGATTCAATGACCCATTAGTAGGGTCCATAATGATTCGGAAAATCGCTGTAATAATGGATGTTGCCATTGCTATCGGCAAAAAGTAAATTGCTTTAAAAACATTTGAGCCGAATAATTTCTTTTTCAAAAGAACCGCCAATACAAATCCCACAAATGCCTGCACAAATACAGTTCCTGCGAAGAAAATGATATTATTCACTACAGATGTCCAGAAAGTTTTATCTGCCAGCATTTTGGTATAGTTTTTCAATCCTATAAACTTAAAACTGTCAGACATACCATCCCAATCTGTAAAACTCACAACTACCGTATCAATGATACAGTAATATACCAGCGCAAAAGAAAGCACCAGCAGGGGTAAGATATACAAATATGCAATCTTATCATTTTTCTTTTTCGTTTTCAATTTGTTCATTTTCTTTCCACCTCCATAGTCCAAGTATAAAGGCAGAAAGAGTGAAAAAGGATAGCAATTTTTTGAGAAACTCTCTATTTTTTTGTCATAAACTCACTGGGTGTAATCCCTTCTATTTCTTTAAATACTTTAAAAAAATAATTATAATTATGAAAACCTGATAAATCTACAATCTCCTTCATCGTTATATCTTTGCGAATCAAAAGACTTTTGGCTTTGTTTACCCTCTGACGATTCAAAAATTCCACAAAACGCATTCCCGTTTCTTTTTTAAACTCCCGGCTCAAATGAGTATAACTGCAGCCTACAAGTTCTGCACATTTCTCCAATGATATGTTCTCTTCAATATTTCGTTTCACATATTCTATGACTTGATTGACCTGTTCCGAGTATTGTTTTTTATCTATAATTTTGTAGTTTGAATTTATTTTTATATGAATTCCAAAATGATTATTAGTAACTGCTCATTTTGTTGATATTAT
>JAUNGK010000231.1 GCA_030524555.1 Bacillota bacterium
GCCGAGGGTCGCAGTGCAGGTCTTGCCGAAGGTCGCAGTGAAGGCGGAGAACGAAAGCTGATAGACTTAATTTGCAAAAAGCTTTGCAAGGGGAAAAGCGTGGAAGAAATTGCGGAGGATTTGGAAGAAGGTATAGAAGGAATTGAAAAGATATGTAAAGCGGCCAGGGAATTTGCGCCGGATTATGACAGTGACAGAATTTATGGAAGGCTGCATGAAAAATAAATAGGATTCTTGCATGATAAAACGAAATTTGCGCAGTAGTAACTAATGGTTGACATGATTCAATGTGACAATGGTAGCAATGGAACAGATGGATTATTGTGTTAAAGGAAACATCTGAAATAATAGGTACCTGTTTGATTTTCTTTAATAATGATGAGAATAATTGGGATATATCCTATAATCTTGGAAAGAGGTTTTGGGGAAAAGGCTATACTTCAGAGGCTATGAGCAGGGTAATGCAGTATGCGGTAGAGACTATGAAGATAGAGGAATGCATTGCTGTTCATGCGGTAGAAAATCCTGCATCTGGCCGTATTATTCAAAAGCTGGGATTTCGTTATGAGAAAGAAGTGCCTTATGAATGTAATGGTGGCGATATCGTTACAACGGGGAGATATTATAGGTATACGGGAGGTTGAATCCCTATTTTGTGGAGATATGTATAATGAGCTTGCAATGCATTGGAGGCGGGATATGAGAATAGAACATATAGCGATGTATGTTAACAATTTAGAAGCCGCAAAGGAATTTTTTATAAAGTATTTCAATGCGACAGCGAATGACGGATATTATAATAACAGGACAGGATTTCGATCCTATTTTCTTTCCTTTGCGGATGGAGCAAGACTTGAAATTATGAATAAGCCGGGCTTATTTGATAATGTCAAAGAAATGTCAAGAACAGGATATACTCACATTGCCTTATCAGTGGGAAGCAAAGAAAAAGTGGATGAATTGACGCATCAGCTGGAGGCAGACGGCTATGAGGTAATAAGCGATCCGAGAACAACCGGTGACGGTTATTATGAGAGCTGCATCATAGGCATTGGGGGCAATCAGATAGAAATAACTGTCTGACAACCAGCGAAGCATCAGTATAGTGCATGAAACGGCAATTTATAAAAAGCAGTAAATGAAAGGGGTAATTCATGGAAACAGAGGAGAAAAAAAGAGACCAAAGCCTTCAAAACGGAGAGGCCGGGGCCAAAACGCAGATTGACTGCAGGCGTGGTGATATTACCAAGGTCAATGATGTTTCCGCAATAGTGAATGCGGCTAATAATAGTCTGTTGGGCGGCGGAGGCGTTGACGGTGCAATTCATAGGGCAGCAGGAAGAGAACTGCTGGAGGAGTGCAGGACGCTTCACGGTTGTGCAACCGGACAAGCGAAAATCACCAAAGCATACAATTTGCCATGCCAATATGTGATTCATACGGTGGGACCGGTCTGGAGAGGCGGAAATCATGATGAGGAAAGACTGCTAGCGGACTGTTATCGCCATTCTCTGGATGTGGCAGCGGAGAATAGCATTCGTTCCGTGGCATTTCCCTCCATTTCCACAGGAGTATATTCCTTTCCGGTGGATAGGGCGGCAAAGATTGCAGTTTCTACAGTGGACCAATATTTAAGAGAGCACGCAGGGGTCTTTGACAGGGTGGTGTGGATCTTATTTGACGAACGGACTGAATATTTCTACAGGCATGAAATAGAGGGGATTTGGTAAGATGAAGAAGTATGAATACGATTAAAATTTTTAGTGTTTTCTAACTGTTTTGGTGTACATAATACATAGTGTCTATATTTTTATACAAATTTTCAGGGAGAAAAATATGTTTATATATGAAATACCTAATGTTCAATATAGATATACAATAAGCCGTGAAGCGAATGGTCTTTACTACTTAAAATATCAAAAATGGGATAATGGAAGAAGTTGGAATTGGAAGTTCCCGTCTGGTTGGGCAGATTATAATATTGGTACATTTGTACATATATATCAGGCTGAAAATGATGCGCAGAGAGATGTAAATGCATTTATGCTTGAAAAGGCAGCATATAAGATATTAGATATAAATGAATTCAAAATTGTATGGTATTGGAAAGATGAAGCTAATGCAGGTAAATTGCCAACAGATAATCTTAGAATATATGATGAACAATTGCAGGAAATATGGAATATTAAAGAATTTTTGAATAGAAGTGAAATGTGTACAGGTATTCATTCGTTGTCTGATAATTCGTTTTTTTTTACAACTTTCATGGGAGAAAATATTGTAATAAGTGTTGTTGATTCATTAATTACCTGTGAAAAAAAGACGTTAGTACGGTTTTGAATGTTTGTGTAAAGACATATAGCGGGCAGGGGAAATATGCAATAATTGATAGAGTATTGGCAAGAACATTTGCAAAATAAAATTAGAATTGACCAAACGACAGATTCAATTTTGTGGAGATGAGATATGAAGGAATTTCAATGGCCATATTTAAATGTTAGTAAAGAGGAATTTCTTGTTAGAATTGCTTTTGCCGAAAAAATTCTGCAGAAATATGGAGCAGAATATATAGGGGATCATAATGAAATTGGAACATGGACATTAAAAGACGGTTCTAATGCATATGAAGAAATAGAAAAACATATTTGGAAAAGGGAGAATGAATATATACGAGTGGATAGGATATATTTTTCGGAAAAGCCATTTCTTGTTTTAGAGTTTTCGACAAAAAGAGAGGGACCATATGAAGATGCAGATCCGTTTCCATATGATTTGCCTGATATTGAATTCGAATATGAAATTAAGTATGCTTTGGGACTTAAAACATCTTGAGTGCCCTTTAATAACAGAAAGCAATTATTCGAGGGTATTAGTGGATATATCTGTGGGGGAAAATATGAGTCTGTATTTGCAAAAGAAGAAAGGATAAATATGAGTTATGGTGGATGAAGCAGATCATAATAAAATATTAAATCAAGCTGCACGGACAGTACTAAAGCCCTTTGGCCTATTTCAGAAGGGGCAATCCCGAACATGGATTGATGATAATGGATGGTTTTTGATCCTTGTTGAATTTCAGCCGAGTAATTGGAATAAAGGTTCATACTTGAATGTTGCAATTCATTTTTTGTGGCAACAGCAGGATTATATGAGCTTTGATTATGGCGGCAGAGAGGGTTCCTTTATTCAATTTACAGGTGATGAGAAAAAATTTTATGACGAAGTTGTTTCTCAGGCAGAAAAAGCCAAAACGATTGTTACGGAATACCGAAAATTTATGGATATCGGTTTTGCAAAAGAGCAAATGGTGAAACATAATACCCGATCCGTGTCGTCTGAGTTATATAATAAAATGATGATATGTGGAATGGCAA
>JAUNGK010000232.1 GCA_030524555.1 Bacillota bacterium
TCTAAAACGGATTTCTTAGATTTTTCCAAAATTTGTTATAGGATCAAGTGCTTTTTTCTATGATTGACTTTTCAGACAAGCCTATCGGGCAGCAGTATTATTGTGCGGCCTGTTTCTCTTAAATCTTACGAAAGACTGTCCTAAGCTTTTATCAAAGAAGCAGTACCGTATCCAGGGCGGCGAAAGAAAGCTGAATTGTTACCCAGGCACACCTACGTTTTACTCTTTCGCCGCAATTTTTTGTCGAAATATATTCCCTGCTGTGCTACACTATTAGGAAAAGAGATAAGGAGATTTGTAATGGATAAGAAAGAACAAGCAATTAAGCTGCATGACAGGAAATTCAACTGTGCCCAGGCGGTTGCCTGCACCTTTGCCAAAGAAGTGGGGATACCGGAGGAAACACTGTTTAAAGCCTGCGAAGGCTTTGGGCTTGGCATGGGCGGAATGGAAGCTACCTGCGGAGCCTTATCAGGTGCCATTATGCTGGCAGGTATGAAAAACAGTGATGGGAACACAGATAATCCCGGCACAAAGGCAGATACCTACAAGCTTTCTAAGGAACTGGTTAAGTGCTTCGAGGAAAAGACCGGCAGCACCGTCTGCAAGGAACTAAAGGGCATTAACACCGGCAAGGTTCTCTGCTCCTGCCCTGACTGCATCAGATGCGGTGTGGAAGTCGTTCAAAAGGTTCTGGAGCTTTAATTTTATGATACTGCTTCCGCATATTACTCTTTTTATTGCATTAATTGTAAACTATCTCCCCTTAAACAGCTTTGGACGTATTTTGCTTATTCTGCCTTTGGTACTGATTTATATGATAACATGTACTGTTATTCATATTATGCCCTTTGGCCTAAGACAGCTTTCCACTTTCCGGCTGAAGATCCTGCAGGGAGGACGTTATCTTTTGCGCTTCTGCTTTTGGGGTTTTTGGATACAGCTGGCATTTTACCTTCTCATGGAGGCGCTGAACGGATGGAATTTTATGACAGACTTCCGGGATGCAGAGACGGGGATCATTCTCATTCTGATTGATTTGATTTTCTGTTGTGTACACTTTTTCCTGTTTCTGCTAAACGCCTGTATAAGGATTCTTAGCACCTGCAGAAGGCTGGGCGTGGTAAAGAGACTTCTTATCATCCTTTGGCTGTGGATACCTGTACTCAATCTGTTTCTTCTGCGTTACCTTGGCAGGAAAGCCAGAGAAGAGATGGATCAGGAAATCTGCCGCTTTGAAAACAGAAAAGAACGCAACGGCCAGATGCTCTGCGCCACCAGATATCCTTTGGTGCTGCTACACGGAATCGGTTTTCGGGATTTACAGTATTTCAACTACTGGGGCCGCATTCCTAAGGAGCTTGCCGCAAACGGGGCTGTTGTTTATTACGGCCATCAGGAGGCCTGGGGCACTATTGAGGCCAATGCGCAAGCCATCAAGGCAACCATCGAACAGGTGATGGAGGAAAACCATTGCGACAAGGTCAATATTATTGCCCACTCCAAGGGCGGGCTGGATGCCCGCTATCTGATATCCGGCTTACATATGGAAGAGCATGTGGCATCCCTGACCACCATGTCCACGCCTCACCAAGGTTCGGAGCTTCTTAACCTGCTTAACAGGCTGCCGGATGGTGTCTACCGCTTTGTTGCATCCCTGTTTGATGCCAACTACCGAAAGCTGGGTGATACTGCCCCTGACTGCTATCATGCAAGCAAACAGCTCTCTGCTGATTTTTGTAAAGAATTTAATGAAAAATATCCTGACTCACCGAAGGTTTACTACCAAAGCTATGCTTCTGTTGTTAAAAGCGCCCTCGGCGACAGCCTTTTAAGCATTCCCAACTTGCTGATGTTTCTTGCAGGAGCCTCCCAAAATGACGGGCTTGTCACTGTTGAATCCGCCAAATGGGGAAATTTTAAAGAAACCTTTGTAAGCACCGGAAGGCGGGGCATTTCCCATGGAGATATGATTGATTTAAAGAGAGAGGATTATAAGGGCTTTGATGTAATCGAGGCCTATGTTAAAATTGTAAAAGAACTAAAAGAGATGGGCTATTGACCAAAAGCCCATCTCTTTTCTATCTCATTTATTACTTTTTCAAACTGTCCAGATATTTCTTTGTTTCAGCCACTACCACACCGTTAAGCGCCACCACCGCAATCAAATTGGGGATTGCCATTAGTCCGTTAAAGATATCGGCAATGGTCCATACAGCGGAAACTGTCATAAAAGGACCGATAAAGATTGCCAGGATATAAACCCATCGGTAACCCTTAACCAGCTTTTGGTTGCCGTTTGACAAATATTCCAAACATCTCTCACTGTAATAGTCCCACCCAAGGATTGTGGTAAAGGCAAAGAACACCAGACATATCATCAGGATAAAGGAACATACCTGATCCGGGAAAGGAAGTCCCATCTGGAATGCCTTGTTGGTAACCTCCACGCCTTCAAGGTCCATATCCCATGTTCCTGTAATTACAATGGTAAGACCTGTCATGGTACAGATAACCAGTGTATCAATCACCGTTCCCATCATAGATACAAGTCCCTGCTTTGCAGGCTCTTCCACCTGCGCAGCAGCTGCTGCAATAGGTGCGCTTCCAAGTCCTGCTTCATTTGAAAAGATACCTCTTGCAATACCCTTCTGCATAGCCACAATCATAGCCCCCAGCATACCTCCTGCTGCCGCCTTTAAGCCAAAGGCACTTTGAACGATCAGAACTACAGCCGAAGGAATTTTGGTGATGTTACAGATTAAAATAAGAAGAGCTGCCACAACATACAAGACCGCCATAAACGGCACTACCACTTCTGCTACCTTTGAAATTCTCTTAAGTCCGCCGATAATAACCAGTGCCACACAGATTGTAAGCAGAATGCCTGCAATGATCACTGACCATGAATAAGTCATTCCAAACAGGCTGACCGTATGCTGACTGTTCGGATCAAAAAAGTTCTTAACCGCACTGGTGATACCGTTTACCTGCGTAAAGGTACCGATACCAAACAAACCAACACCTACTCCAAAGAAAGCAAAAATCTTTCCAAGCCACTTCCACTTCTCACCCATTCCCTTTTCTATGTAATAAAAGGGACCGCCGATTATATGTCCGTCCTCAGCCACCACACGATACTTTACGGCAAGCAGACACTCTGAATATTTGGTAGCAGTTCCGAGAAGGGCTGCAAGCCACATCCAAAAGAGCGCACCCGGACCGCCTGCCACAAGTGCGGTGGCAACACCTACGATATTTCCGGTTCCAATCGTAGCTGACAGAGCCGTGCACAACGCTCCGAAGCTGGATACCTCTCCATGCTCACCGGACCTC
>JAUNGK010000001.1 GCA_030524555.1 Bacillota bacterium
TCATAGATAAAAGTACGATGAGCCTTAGAAGAAATTTTGTGAAAAATCAAGAAATTCGTTTTAGAAAATGTACACCCCGGTTTCAATGTTTGAAGCGAAGCAAGTTTTGAAACCGGGGTGTTAATATCATATCTAAAACGGATTTCTTAGATTTTTCCAAAATTTCTTATAGGGTCAAGTACTTTTATCTATGGTTGACTTTGAGTTTGCCGCCAGGGCAGCTAATAGGTATTTGTGCTGACTGTTTCCCAAAATCTCGAAAGCTGTCATAGCCTCTGAATAGAAAAAACGATAAGGCGGGGAGGCAAGTACAGCACAGGCAGCTTACATTCTGGCAGTGTCCACATTATCCTTAAACCATTGATAGGCCAGCTGAACACCTTCCTCCAGCTCTATCTTATGCTTCCATCCCAGTCCATGCAGCTTATCTACGTTGGTAAGCTTTCTGGGTGTTCCATCAGGCATATCCTTGTTCCAGACGATCTCCCCCTCAAAGCCTACAACCCGTTTTACGGTTTCAGCCAGCTCCTTAATCGTAACCTCCTTGCCGGTTCCGATATTCACATGCTGCTCGCCGTCATAATTTTCCAGAAGAAATACGCAGGCATCCGCCATATCATCCACATAAAGAAATTCCCGCAAAGGTGTTCCTGTTCCCCAAAGCTCTACCGTTGGTGACCCGCTTACCTTTGCCTCATGAAATTTACGGATCATTGCAGGCATTACATGGGAGCCCTGCAGATCATAGTTATCATGGGGCCCATACAAATTGGTAGGCATACAGCTGATAAAATCGTCTCCGTACTGTCTCTTATAAAACTTGCACATTTCAAGCCCGGCAATCTTGGCAATAGCATAAGCTTCATTAGTTACTTCAAGAGGACCTGTCAGCAATGCATTCTCAGGAATAGGCTGGGGCGCCAGCTTGGGGTAAATACAGGTGCTTCCCAGAAACAAAAGCTTTTTCACATGATATTTGTGACAGCATTCAATGACATTACATTGAATTTGAAGATTTTCATAAGCGAAATCTGCAGGGGTGGTATTGTTTGCATTAATACCCCCTACCTTAGCAGCCGCCAATACTACAACATCCGGCCTTTCCGTCTCAAAGAACTCCCTTACCATAGCCTGATTGGTTAAATCCAGCTCCTTATGGGTTCTTCCCACGATATTGGTGTAGCCCTTTTCCTTCAGGTTTCTGACAATAGCGCTTCCCACCAATCCTCTGTGGCCTGCCACATAAATTTTATCTGATTTTTCCATTTTCTTCTCCTTTCGCGCAGTCTGCACTGCATTCTTTTTAATTAGGAATGTATTACATCCTTAAATCCTTCCTCTATCGTCTCGCCTCTGAATATATCCTCCGCTTTCCAGGGTGCGGCAGGAAAATCCTTATAACCCGTCTGATCTCCCTGCTCGGGATAATAAAAGGTATAACCGTGAAGCTCATAGGAAACTGTCTTATAGTTCTCATAATCCTTCTGTAAAATCAAATTATCCGTTGAAGCCTTTTGATACAGCTCCCCGCCAAAGGCTCCCAGCTTATAAACTCCAAAAGCACAGATAAGCAGCATATAAATTATGAATCTGTCCGTATGGGGACTGAGCTTTAAATAAAGATATCCCCATGTCAGTACCGCTGTAAGCCAGAGAAAAATACATCCGTACCTGATCAGCGGTGCAGAAAACAGCCAAAAAAGAAAACATGCCGCTAAAACTCCGGTCACATGAAGATAGGAGACCATATCCTTTCGTCTTTTCCAAAGCGCCCAAAGTCCAAAGAATATCAGTAAAACCACGCCGCTTACCGCAAGTGCCAAAAACAGCTTATTGATGCCATCCAATCCGGCCGCCCATTGTGGCAGCCAGCTGCTTATAGGATCATCATATCGATTTACATCCGAATAGCCTCTTCCCCAAACCTGTATTTCCTTTGCATCATAATCTGCCATCTCCTTAGGTATCTTAAAGTCAAAATCAAACAGATCAATTGCTGTAAAGGGATAGACAAGCCACCCTGACAAAATTACATTTCTGACCAGAAAAGGGGCAATGGCCAAAACCCCTATTGCTAAAAAACGAAGAATATCTTTGATTCGCTTCTTTCTTATCATCATCACCGCAGGCTTTAAAACCAAAAGCAAAATAAGCGCCCCGGACAGCTTAACGCTGACCACCACAACACTCATAACACAAAGCATTGCGTACGGCAGGTAAGATTCTTCTTTCTCCTCCAAAAGCTCCAGCCATCTGATTAAAATAAAGAAGGTTAACAGTACCATAAAATAATCCGATGCCGGTGATATCATCTCATCAAAAATATTAAGCAGATAATAGATTCCTATTATTCTGGTCATATCCGCCAGCCCGGGTCTTTTAAAGTGTTCCCGCCTGAAGCCTTCCTGGCATACCATGGCCAGCAGAAAAGCCAAAAACCCCGCACAGCAGTGGAAGGATCTTCCTTTCAAAAATGCCATACTATAAAGCGCCGACAGGCAGAATGCCGAACTGTTATATGCCAGTCTGCTATGTAGATTTCCCAATCCCGGCACCACTCCGTACTCTTCAATCCACCTGATGCTCTGGGCGTGATACAGCCCCGTATCATAATGGATGATCCCACCGGAGGTTCCATATGCAAACAGCAAAAACAATACCGCTGCCACTGCCAGCTTTCCGGGTGTTATGGTTAATCTGAATTCATGAAGCTGATTTAAAAAATCCTTTCTAAGAAGTATCAGGCAAAGGCAACAGATAAGGAGCAGCATCAAATTCGCAGCAAGTCCAACCTTCCAAAAGATACTAAAAACCTGCGCATAAACCGTCACTGCTCCAATTCCGGCATATAAATAATCCACTTTTCTTCTGACCTTAAAAATCCCATTCCCCGACATAACTTTGACACATGCAAAGCCAATTACGTAACAGGTAAACATCATATACAGCCAGATGAAAATCACAGAAATCATTTATTTTGCCTCTTTATTATTTAGATTTACTAATTTTTGCTTCTGTTTTTCTTATATTCCTCACAGCTCATTTTGGCAATCTGTTTTAAATCCTCGTCCATCATCATTGCTACAAGTCCGCCGAAGTCCACTTCTCTCTTCCATCCCAGCTCTCTCTCCGCCTTCGCTGCATTTCCCCAGAGGAACTCCACCTCTGCCGGACGGTAAAACTCAGGATTTACATCTACAAGAAGCCTTCCTGTTTCCGCATCATATCCCTTTTCGTTTACGCCTGTGCCTTCCCACCTGATAACAATGCCAAGCTCTCCGAAGGCTGCTTCCACGAATTCTCTCACCGTATGAGTTTCATTGGTGGCAAGCACATAATCTCCCGGCTTGTCTTGCTGCAGCATCATCCACATGCCCTTCACATAGTCTCCCGCAAAGCCCCAGTCTCTCTTTGCATTCATATTTCCCAAGGACAGCTTGTCCTGTCTGCCTGCAATAATATTGGCAATTGCAAGTGTGATCTTTCGGGTAACAAAGTTCTCTCCTCTTCTGGGTGATTCGTGATTAAAGAGGATTCCGTTGCAGGCAAAGAGATTATAGGACTCACGATAGTTCACTGTGATCCAGTAAGAATATAGCTTTGCCACACCGTAAGGACTCTTGGGGTAAAAGGGAGTTGCCTCACTTTGCGGTGCCGTTTCAGGAAGCCCCCCAAACAGCTCTGAGGTTGATGCCTGATAATATCTGCAATTTCCGCCGTTTACCCGAATTGCCTCCAAAAGCTTGAGGGTGCTTACCCCTGTTGCCTCGGCTGTATATTCCGGAACCTCAAAGGACACGCCTACATGAGACTGTGCAGCAAGGTTGTACACCTCTGTGGGACGAATCTCCGAAATCAATCTCATCAAGTTGCTGGAATCGGTAGTGTCCGCATAATGTAAGAAAAATTTAACTTTATTGTAATCCGAATGCAGGATATGGTCAATACGAGAAGTATTGCTGATACTGTGTCTGCGTATCAGACCATGTACCTCATATCCCTGCTCCAGCAGAAACTCTGCCAGATAGGATCCGTCCTGACCTGTAATACCTGTAATAAGTGCTGTCTTCTGCATAAATATCTCCTTTGAATTTGTCTTATTTTGCTGTATCATTAGGGAGTATACTATTGTATAATACTTGTGGCAATTAAATATATTGCGTAAAAATAGTAAAATATTGCTATCATCTGTAAGGAGTTCTCAAATGGCTAAATCATCCTCAAACCGAATCCTTTCCACGCCCTCTGCCTACGCCAGAGAACATTACCTCTATGTGCAGGAGGTGGGTACTCTTCAAAGTCTGGAGCCCCATGTCAGTAAACGCCAGAACTTAAGCTCTTTTCTTTTTCTGGTGGTTCTCGAGGGTCAGGGCACCTTGTCCTACTGCGGCAATACCCACCGGATTTCTTCCGGCGACTGTGCATGGATCGACTGCACCAAGCCCTATTCACATGAAAGCAGCGCAGCACATCCATGGAGCCTTAAATGGGTTCACTTTAACGGAATAGAAGCCTCCTACTACTATGAGTATTATCTTTCCCGGGAAAATCCATACCTTTTTCACCCAAGAAGTATTCTCCCCTTTACTGACGTCCTGGATCAGCTTTACCTGTGCCAGCAGACCAAAAGTCCGCTTATGGAGCTTACCTCCAGCAAATATATAACCGATATTATAACCTCCTGCTTTACGGAAAACGAAACCCTGAAAATGGGAGAGTACACCATTCCCGACAAGCTGCGTCAGGTTCATGAGTATCTTAGCGAAAACTATTATCAAAAAATATCACTGGAGGAGTTATCGGAGCGCTTTTTCATCAGCAAGTATCACTTGTCACGGGAATACAAAAAAATATACGGAACCACACTGGGAAACGCCCTGACCTCACAGCGCCTCTCCCATGCCAAATCCATGCTTCGTTTCAGCGATGCTTCCATTGATACCATTGCCCTGAACTGCGGCTTTCAGGATACCGGTTATTTCATTAAGGTTTTTAAGCGGGCCGAAAATATGACCCCCCTCCAATACAGAAAGAAATGGTAAGAAGGATTGTACCCTCTTACCATTTCACATGATACTTCCCATAATCGCCGCTATAACAATTCCCAAAACTGCTCCCATCAAAACCTGCAGCGGGGTATGTCCTACCAGTTCCTTCAGCTTTGCCTCTGCGCTGATCTCTTTTCCCATATTGGTGAAAATCTCAAGCATTTCATTCAGCACGCGTCCCTGAATTCCCGTCTCCCTGCGCACGCCCATGGCATCATACATAACAATTATGGCAAACATGATGGATATGGCAAATTCAAAACTGCCGCCACCGTATTTCATTCCCGCTGCGGTAGCCAGCGCACATACGGTAGACGAATGGGAACTTGGCATTCCTCCGCCTCCCACCATTCTCTCCGCCACAAACTGTTTCGTGACTATCATGTGTATAATCGTCTTTAACACCTGTGCCACCAGCCAGCCCAGCGCTGCAGATACAAATATCTGATTGTGTAATAATTCATTAAGAAAGCTCATTTTTCAAGTATACCTCTATTGCGTCATGCCAATCTGCAAATACATAATCCGTAGTCAGCTTTAACATATAATTTTCCAAAATGGAATATGCCGGTCTGGGCGCCTTAGCTCCGAACTCCTCGGTGGTAATGCCTTCTACCTGAGTATTTCTGCCTGCAAGCCTGAATATTTCCCTGGTAAAATCCGCCCAGGAGCAGCTTCCCTCGCAGGTAGCATGAAACAGCCCGTAATTTTCCGTAAAAAGCAGATGAGCAATAGCTCCTGCAAGCTCCTTTGTGCTGGTAGGGCTTCCTACCTGATCGTTCACCACCCTTACCTTGTCATTGGTCTGTGACAGCCGAAGCATGGTTCTTACAAAATTTTTCCCATCTCCGTACAGCCATGCTGTTCTTAATATGAAATATCTGTCGGCAAATTCCTTAACCATGTTTTCACCTGCCAGTTTGGTTGCACCATATATCCCCTGAGGATTAGGCTGGTCAAATTCAAGATAGGGCCTTGTCCCCTTTCCGTCAAATACATAATCGGTAGAAATATGCATCAGCTTTGCACCTGTCTGTGCAGCAGCAATACTTAAATTTCTGGGCCCGATTGCATTGATGCGATACGCATTATCCACATCAGTCTCACAGGCGTCCACGCCTGTATGCGCAGCACAGTTTATGATAGCGTAGGGCTTTACTTCTCTTACAAGCTCCATCACCTTATCTATATTGGTAATATCCAGCTCTGCCACGTCCGTATTTACAAATTCAATTTCAGGATTTCCCTGCAATTCTAAATTGATTGCACGCCCCAATTGACCATTACAGCCTGTCACAATTATTTTTTTCATGGACAAATACTTCCTTTCATCAGTCTGTTTATTATTTTACCCTTTAAATCCGTTTTAGACAAGTATTAGAAAAACTTCATGAAAATTCTTATATATAAATCGTAACATTTTCTTAATAAATTTGTATAACTTTTTACACAAATTGCTAGTGACGCACCCTTTCATATATGTTATAATGATTACCGTGTGGTTTTTATGAAAACCTCCATTTTTGAGTTTACTGAAAGTGAGGAAATATAAATGAAAAGAGTACAAGTTCTTTTTCTTGTAGCATTATCTTCTGCTCTTATCCTGTCCGGCTGCAATAAGGAAGAAGAAGCCAGCGAAACCGTAGTTCAGCCTATTGTTGAACCTATTGTTGAAACCCAGCCTGAGGAGACTGAGACCGAGGAAGAAACAGAAGACGAAACAGATCTTCCCCCGGAGGAAGGAATGGTTCGCAACTCCCTTACCAACGAATGGATTGACGGAGACCTTGAAAACGCAAGACCGATTGCAGTTATGAGCCCTAATGACTCCAACGCACTGCCTCATTACAATTTTTCCAAAGCAGACATTCTCTATGAGTGCCCTGTAGAAGGCGGCATCACAAGAAGCATGGCTGTTTTTAAGGATTGGGAGGATTTAGACCGTATCGGAAACGTTAGAAGCTCCCGTGATTATTTTGTTTACTGGGCTTTAGAATGGGATTCCATTTATGTTCATTTCGGCGGTCCTTTCTATATTAATGATATTATTGAGCAGGAAAGCACCAACAACATTACCGGATGCTCTTATGGCGGCACCGGAAAGGTCGGTTTATACGAGAATGCATTTTACCGTGCAACAGACCGTTCTGCTCCTCAAAATGCTTATGCAAGCGCAGAGGGAATTAATGAAGCCATTTCTAAATTTGATTATTCAAAGACCTACCGGGAAGATTACTATGTTGCAGATCATTTCAAGTTTGCATCAGAGAGCGAGCCTAATACCTTGGACAGCTACAGCGACGCTGTCAGCGCAAAGGAAATTGACCTGAAAAAAGCATATCCCATTACCAAAACTTCATTTACATACAATGAAGAGGATGGATTATATTATCGTTCCATGTATGGCAAGGCCGATACAGACGCTGCAAACAATAACCAACAGCTGGCATTCAAAAATGTATTTGTTCAGTTCACCTACCATGAGGTTAGGGATGAGCATGGTTATCTTGCTTTCCAGGTACATGATACCACAAGAGACGGCTACTACTTTACCAACGGAAAAGCGATTCATGTAACCTGGGAAAAAACTGCTGACTATGAACCTACCAGGTACTTTGATGATAACGGAAATGAAGTTGAAGTTAACACCGGAAAAACTATGATCTGTATCGTAAAAGATGGTGATTCAATTAATGTTGACGGAAACACTCTTAACTAAGTTTTTCATTGCATGAAGATATGAAGAGGGAAATCATCATGAAAAAATTACAGATAATTGGTTTGATAGCCCTATCATCAATGTTTTTACTGTTTGGTTGTGGAAAGGAAACAGAAACGGAGCCTGTATTACAGCCCGTAGAAACTCCTACACCGGTTTCAGAGAATGTTCAAAGCGAAGATGCACAGCCGGAAGCCACCAATGCTCCCCAATCGGATCTTCCGCCCAGGGAAGGAATGGTGAGAAGCCGCATAACCAATGAGTGGGTTGATGAGGAAATTGCAAACCGACGACCTGTCTCTATCATGATCCCTAATACGAAGACAGCCAGCCAATACGGCATTTCAACAGCGGATGTTTTGTATGAGTGTAATGTAGAGTCCAGTATTACACGTCTCATGGGTATATGGGAAAATTGGGATAACCTGGAAAAGGTCGGAAACATCAGAAGCAGCCGCGATTATTTCATGTATTGGTCCTTTGAATGGGATGCCTTTCACATTCATTACGGCGGACCGTTTTACATGGATGATTTGATTAACCGGAAGGATACGGAACATATCAATTTAAATATTGATATGTCTAAAACCTATCACTTTCGAGATATTGCCAAAAACGATTTTGACAATGCCTTTACTAACTCGACTCTGATCAAAAATTATATTGATGATGCTGATTACTCAACCAGCTATCGGGATAATTATTCTGACGAACAGCATTTTCTGTTTGCATCCGATCAGGATCCCAATATGCTGACTCAGTATGAGGATTCCATTGACGCAAAGGTGGTAGACATGTCTCTTGCTTATCCACTGACTAACTGCTACTTTGAGTATAATGATGAAACCGGTCTGTATGACAGATATCAGCATTTATCCGGTGAACGCGGCGGTCCGCATATAGACATTGCCACTAACACACAGCTTACCTTTAAAAACCTTCTAATTCAAAATACTTATTATGAAATTCGTGACGAAAAGGGTTATCTTTCCTTCCAGTGCCACGATACCACTCGTGACGGGTGGTTCTTCACCAATGGCAGGGGTATTCATGTAACCTGGGAAAAAACCGCTGATTACAGCGCTACCAGATACTATGATGATGAAGGAAATGAAATTAAGCTCAACACCGGCAAAACTATGATATGTATTCTTGAAGATGGCGATACCTTTACGGTAGACGGGAAGGTTATTGAAGCCTACAATCACAAATAACAAACGAATTTTAAAAGGATCGGGAAAATTTCCCGATCCTTTTTGCTATTACCTGACTCTTTTATTTTTCTCCCAATCCCATTCTGTTTACAGCTGAGAAGATAGCTCTTACAGAAGCTCTGGTAATATTTGAGCTGACTCCTACACCGTAAGTAACTCTGCCGCTGTCCGCATCCAAAAGATGGATATAAGCTGCCGCCTGTGAATTTGATCCGCTTTGCAGCGCATGCTCTTCATAATCCAGCACCTTGATGCTCACATCAAGCTCCTGCTGTAATCCCCGTTTTACCGCATCAATCGGTCCATTTCCCACAGCCTCAAAGGTTCGTTCAGCACCTGCATCCGTATAGGTCACTACAACTCTGGTATCAAATTCAGACTGGATCTCACCGCTCAAATCATCTACCCGCAGTCTGCGGAAATGGATGGGCTCCTTCTGATCCAAATATTCCTTACGAAAGGCCGCCATAATCTCATCAGGAGAAACCTCTCCCTGTTTCTCGGAAATACCCTGAATCACATTAGCGAACTCCTTATGCATTCCCTTGGGCAGCTTGAAGCCAAAATAGGTATCCATAATAAAGGCTACACCGCCCTTACCTGACTGGGAATTAATACGCACAATAGGTTCGTATTCCCTTCCAATATCCGAAGGATCAATAGGAAGATACGGCACCTGCCAAAATTCATTGCCGCGTTCCTTCATTGCTTTTACACCCTTATTAATTGCATCCTGATGAGAGCCGGAAAAGGCAGTGAACACCAGCTTCCCGGCATAGGGATGTCTGGGATGAACAGGCAGCTTGCAGCATCTTTCATATATTTCAATAATTTCATTAACCTTTTCAATGTTAAGCTCCGGATTAATACCCTGCGAGAACATGTTATATGCAATATTCAGCACATCCACATTTCCGGTTCTCTCCCCGTTTCCAAACAGAGTTCCTTCCACTCTCTCAGCTCCTGCAAGCATGGAAAGCTCAGCAGACGCCACACCGGTTCCCCGGTCATTATGAGGGTGCACACTTAAAATAATGCTCTCCCTGTTCTTAAAATGACGATTCATCCATTCAATCTGATCGGCATATACATTTGGCGTATTCATTTCAACAGTAGAAGGAAGATTAATGATAATGGGATTTTCCCTGGTAGCTCCCCAGGTTTCCTGTACTGCTGTACAAATTTCCAATGCAAAATCCAGCTCCGTCCCCGTAAAGCTTTCAGGTGAATATTCCAGAATAATCTTTCCGGGAAACTTCTTTGCACGTTCCTTCACCATCAAGGTACCCTTTACGGCAATATCTATAATCTCCTCACGGCTCATGCCAAATACTACATCCCTTTGCAGCGTAGAGGTAGAATTATAAATATGTACAATTGCCTCCTTGCAGCCTTCAATGGATTCAAAAGTACGGTCAATCAACTCTTCACGGCACTGGGTAAGCACCTGTACACGCACATCATCAGGAATCATTTTTCTTTCAATCAGCTGACGCAGGAAGTCAAATTCAATCTGGCTTGCTGCCGGAAAGCCAATTTCAATTTCCTTAAATCCCAGCTTAATCAGATACTGAAACATTTCAATTTTTTCGCTGACCACCATGGGATCGATCAGTGCCTGATTCCCATCCCTTAAGTCAACGCTGCACCATATAGGAGCCTTTTCGATCTCCTTATTCGGCCACTCTCTTTCCGGATAGTCAACCACCGGATTTTTCCTGTAACGTTTATAATTCAGCATTTTACTATTCCATGCCTTTCCTTCATTCACCTAAACCGTTTTCTATTGCCTTTACGAGAGACTCCAGAGCCTCTGTTTCATCCACTCCATCGCAGATGAACTCAATCTCATCACCGCATTTTACACATGCTCCCAGTACGCTTAACACACTTTTGGCATTTGCGGTATTACCCCTGAATGTAAATGTAATCAATGACTTAAACTGCATTGCCTCTTTACACAATATCCCCGCAGGCCTTAAATGCAGCCCCGTGGGATTTTTAATAACCACCTTTTGCCTTACCATAACAATAACCCTCCAATCATTCCGCCCTAAAGCATAATATTCTGAATCAGCTCTGCCAGCTGTCTTGCATCTTCTTCAATCATTTTCTGATCCTTACCTTCAATCATAACACGTACCAAAGGCTCTGTTCCCGAAGGGCGGATCAACACTCTTCCCTCTCCTGCAAACTTATCGGTAAGCTTCTTAATTGCCTCCGCAATTTCAGGATATTCCATATATCTTTCCTTTTTGTGGTTGGGAACCTTTGCATTGACAAGTGCCTGCGGAAGCACCTCCATAACCTTAGCAAGCTCTGAAAGCTTTTTATTAGTCTCCACCATAACCTTCAAAAGATGCAATGCGCTGAGCAGACCGTCTCCGGTAGTATTTTCCTTAAGGAATATAATATGTCCCGACTGCTCTCCACCAAGGCTTGCCCCGATTTCCTTCATCCTCTCCAGAACATACCTGTCTCCTACCTTGGTCTGTTCCATATGAATGCCATTCTTCTCCGCCATCAGGAAGAATCCCAGATTACTCATAACCGTTGCCACAATGGTATCACCGGTAAGCTCACCCTTCTCCTTCATATGAGTACCGACAATAGCCATAATCTGATCACCGTCAACAATATTTCCCAATTCATCTACCGCAAGCAATCTGTCTGCATCGCCATCAAATGCCAGACCGATGTCAGCCTTCTCATAAACCACTCTTGCCTGAAGCTCCTGCATATGAGTAGAGCCGCAATTGGCATTAATGTTAGTTCCATCCGGCATATTATGAATTGCCACAACATTACCGCCTAATTCCTTAAGCGCTTCTACTGAGGTATAATAAGATGCACCTTCTGCACAATCCACAACAATCTTCAGTCCTGACAAATCAACGTTTACCGATTGGATGGAATGATTAATGTATTCCTCTCTGGCATCGGTCCGATACTTGATCTTACCTACATTAGCCCCGATGGGAAATTTAATTCCGCTCATATCGTTTCTTATGATACTTTCAATCTCATCTTCCAGAGCGTCCGGCAGCTTATATCCATTTCCGTCAAAAAACTTAATTCCGTTAAACTCCACCGGATTATGGGAAGCAGAAATCACTACACCTGCATCTACTTTATACTTTCTGGTCAGGTATGCTACTGCCGGAGTGGGAATCACACCTACATAAACGGCATTGGCTCCCACCGAGCAGATGCCCGCCATCAGTGCATTGGCAAGCATATCTCCCGATATTCTGGTATCACATCCTACCATGATAGTAGGCTTATGCATATTTTCTCTGGTTAGTACATAGGCACCTGCCTGACCAAGCTGCATTGCCAACAGAGGCGTCAATTCGTCATTTGCCACACCTCTTACACCATCTGTACCAAATAATCTGCTCATTCTATCTTAGCTCCTTTCGACTATTCCTGCTCCTGCTCCGAAATGTGAAGAGTCACTGTAACCGGTTCGGATAAGACTACTCCCTCCGGCAATCCAAAATCAACCTCCACCGTATAATATCCGGGCTGTGGCTCACTCATGCCATTTTCCTGCATCCATTTTACAATATCCACCGTTCCCGATATATTAGCAGCCTGTAAGGTTGCAACATCTCTCGACAACCCTACCACTTCTATGATAAAGCTTTCTCCAAGGTCGGAAATACTGGCATTATATCCTTCAGGAAGATTCGATATACGAACCTTTTCGCCCCTGATCTCCAATCTCTTATTCATCTCAGCTTCTATATGAACAGTAACAGTTTTAAGGGCATCCGCCGAATTTGCAAGATATACATTATCAGGCAAATATTGCCTTAAATCAATTTCCTTTACCAGGTCTTCCGTTTGATCGGTAATATCCAATACCTCTGCCGGAATTACAATTTCCGTAACGCTCCTTAGCACACTTGCTTTTCCTGCAACAGTAACGCTTTCTCCATTTCCGTCAATCTCTCCGGTGTCCTGATACCCCTGTGCAGGCTGGCCGCTGACGCTGTAATGTACAGGAACCGATGCAGTCTGCCAGATTGCCACTTTCACACCTACGGACTTAATATTTTGCGTAATATTCTCATTCGTAATCATATTTCCGTCCGCATCATAAAGCTTAATCTCAGCATTAGTGACGATATCGCTGGTCATTCCATCTATACCTACATCCACCACGGCCTTGGTAATCTGGTCAATCACGGATTCAGGGCCGGAAATTCTCACCAGGTTTTGATCCGGAGTAACCTCGCCTACTATATACCCATCAGCAATCTGTCCTGATGTAGTGGCTTTCAAAGCCAAAGCCTTTGTTTTCTTATTTTCGATTTTAAGCTTCACGGTATCAATGCTTCCCACAATACTGCTGATATCCTTATTGGATCGATCCGTGGTTAATTTAATCGCTATAGTATCAAGACTGCTGATATCATTTACATCTGCCGTGGCAATAATATTTTCATTCTTCAACTCGCTGATTACCGAACGAGGCGCTCTTATCGTTACCTTACTGATCACATCCGTTCCGTCCAGCACTTCATATACCTGACCTGAATCGGTAATCAGGTCTGTATTGAGCAGTTCCACCGGTATATTGTAATAGCTGTTTGGAACCGTGGGATTGTTTATACTGTTAACTACCAGCCACAGAATAACTGCCAGAAAGACTGACGCCAGTTTCAGGCTGATATTTCGTGTCAATTTACTTTTCACCCTTTGACCGTCCCTTCCACAGAATTCTCTTCCGGCTTTCTTCCTCCGGCTTATTCTGTATTGCTTTTAATCTTTCTTTTAAGGTTTCTCCGTTTAAATTGCGCTCTAAGTTTCCACCATATGCCACGCTGATCTTTCCTGTCTCCTCCGAAACGATCACCGTCAGGGAATCTGTAGCCTCTGAAATTCCTACACCTGCTCTGTGTCTGGTTCCCAGCTCCTTACTAAGAGCCATATTATCGGAAAGAGGCAGATAGCAGGTCGCTGACACTACTCTGTTTCCTCTGATTATAACTGCGCCGTCATGGAGAGGGGTATTGTGTTCGAAAATGTTGATCAGCAGCTGGCTTGTAACAATACCATCCACGTCTATTCCTGTTCTTTCATATTCATCCAGAGACTGATTTTGCTGTACAACAATAAGGGCACCAGTTTTCACCTTGCCCATTTCTACACACGCCTTCGTAATTTCATTGATTGTCTTATCCGAAAATCTTCCTTCTCCCGGATTTTTCCCTAATTCAAAAGGGACAATGGAAGAAATAATGTTTTTTCTTCCCAGTTCCTCCACAGCTTTACGCAGCTCCGGCTGTAATATGACCACCACTGCCGTCACAGCCACGCCAAACATGTTTTGGACAATCCAGAGAATGGTATTCATTTCAAAGTATGCAGCAACCAGAATAAAGACCGCTATAACAAGTATCCCTTTTAAAAGAGACCATGCTCTTGTATTTTTAATCCACACTAAAATATGATAAAGCAGAAAAGCGAGAATAAATATCTCCACGACATCTGCCCATCTGATACCTGACACCCTTGACAGGTATGTTTCCACAATTTCAATGCCACGCAACATTTAGTTATTCCCCATTACTAAAATATTAACCGCCGTTCCTCCCTATCGCTTTGAATGGCTCCCGCCGCTTCTTTTTCTGGGAGTATTAATTCTCTTAACCGTTCTTGACGGTGTTGCCACCGTGATCTTCGGTACAGCCTTCACATAATAGTAGTACTCATCATCCTCAAACTGAACCTTTTCCACTCTGCTGTAATCCAAATGGAAAACGAAAAATTCCAGAATTTTAACTATCAGCAGCGAAAAGATCGTTCCAATAAAAATACCTATAATAGATACATTCGTATCAAACAAAAGATCTCCAACCAGTAAAATCATCACATTGGCAATAGCGCCCGTAATCATCGCAATAGTCCATGCATGATCGATAGATAATCTTCTGATCATGTAAACAATTATGATTGTAGCGGCAAAGGCTGCAATTGTAAGCAGCATTTCCTTGTTATTGATCAGTCCGTCTATCACAAGCCTGAATCTTGTAGTTATTTCTTCCGTTTCCATTGCGGTAAGTGCAGTTGCACTGTCAGCTATGTAATTGATTAAATAAGTAACCATAACGCCGCAGCCTACTGAAACCGCCGATGCCGGAGTTCCCAAAAGCCCCATGGCAAGGGGTATCACATAAGGGATTTTCAGCACAAAGCATATAGGCAGGAGCAATACCACCAGCGTATCCTTTGGTGAAAATCTAAAATAAAGAAGAAACATTACCAGGAATAATACCAGTGTTACCACAGCACACTCCAGCGACAATGCATAAAAGTGAAGCACTACAAAAGCCGCTGCCACAAAAATAATAAAATTCATTGGCATAAAGGAACACATAAGAGCAATGATCAGCACAATTGAAATATTATCCAGCCTGTGCATATATCCCACCCTGCTGTTAATCATCAAAAGTGATGTCAATGCCAGAATCAGCTTTAATACAGGCTTTAAATAAACCTCATATTTGTTAATAAAATTTTTGATATATTGCTTTACAACCAGTAAACTTGTCATACGGTTATCCTCATTATTTGTTATGCATACCTGATAATTTTTTGAGATTATCGTAGTAGTGCTTTAAACTCTTTCTTGCTCTGCTGTATCTGCAGGCAAATACCACATAGGCAACAACTCCATATGCTCCTGCCACGCATAGATACAGGATCATGACGCTTTTACCGAAATCAAGCAGATCCATCTTATAGATCTCCTGCATTATTTCCTCAAAATTATAAAATACATACACACCAAACAGCGCCAAAAAAGAAATTGTAACAGCAATAATCGATTTCAGAATTTGAAATCCGATATAATCGCTTCTAAAATAGTGGATAATTGCTATATCTTTTTTTCCTTCATGCTCCTCATAGGATGCCATTCTGGTCATTAGAATGACCTTCTCTTCGTTTATCATATATCTGCCCTTCAATTGTTACTTTGTAAAAACAATTATTACAGGTAACGCATTCTATCGCTTTCCCGCTTAGAGACAGGCTTATGCACAGGCTCCTTAGGTTTATCCATTCCGATAGCATGCTTAAAGCCTGTAGTCATTTCCATTTTGCATTTGTCACAAAAACGGCCTGAACGGATCATTGCTCCGCATCCTTCACATGGGATTCTGATCGGCGAGTCATCAGCAAACTGGAGACGTTCCTCCCGGATCCATTGGCGGATCTGCCCGGGATCTACATCACATTCCCTGGAAACCTCAACAATATCGGCACCATGATGATCCTGTACATACTTCTTAACTTCCTGAAACTTGGCTTCCTGTTCCTCTTTACATCTGGGGCACATAATCGGTCCCATAACATAATTAAAAATTCTTCCGCATTTTCTGCAATTTCGTACATTCATAACAATACCTCCCGCTTCTACATGCCACGTCCAATGGTCAATGTCAAAAAGTAAATTTGGTAAATACCCACCTTCGACAAAACCCCGGCCATAGAGTCCATTGTACTGCCGGTAGTGTATATATCATCCACAATAACAATCGTATTTAATTTTACATCATTTTGGCAGATTTTGAAAGCCCTTTTCAAATTATTTTGCCTTTCCAGGGGAGTCAGCCCCTTAAGAGGCTTAGTGCTGCGGGTTCTTTTAATCAAATGGTCAAAAACCGGTATCCCCGAATGTCTTGAAAGCTCCCTCGCTATCAGCTGCGCCTGATTATATCCCCTGCTCCTCATTCTGGATGCATGGACAGGAACCGGCACCAGCCCATCCGGCTTAATCGCTTCAAGCCACTCTGCCTTCTTTTCAAAAAGATCCCTGCCGTAAAAGGCCGCATATTCCATCCGTCCCCTGTACTTAAAACGAAATAAGGAATCTGCCATGCTTCCGTAATCGTACAGCGCCATTCCCCGCACGAAAAGATGGTGCGTCCTTTCACAATCCTCACAATATTCCTTTTCTTCCTTCCGAAGCTGTTTGCCGCATTTCATACAGCAGGACTTACCAATATAAACAATTCTGCCTTTGCAGCTGCTGCAAACTCTTTCTCCGGCCAGGTCGCTTATCTCGTCGCAAACCACACATCTTGCCGGAAATAAATAATCCAGTGGATTTCTGCTAATCCTCATCCGCCTGCCTTTCTTCTAGCTTTCCTCTATTTCTCTGATGCGGTCACACAAGCTGGTATAACGCATGTGCTGTCTTTCATTGTGTATCATCTCTTTAAGCGTCTGACTGCTTCCCAATATGGTAACGCATTTTCTGGCACGGGTTACAGCCGTATAAAGCAAGTTCCTGTTAAACAGCATTTTAGGTCCCGAAAGCACAGGAAGAATCACTGCCGGATACTCACTTCCCTGGGACTTGTGAATCGTAACCGCATAAGCCAGCTCCAGCTCATCCACCTGTGAAAAAGGATAACTTACTCTTCTTCCTTCATCATATTCCACCACCAACAGCTGTGCAGTTTCATTGATTTCCTTAACAATACCCATATCTCCGTTGAATATTCCCATCCCCTTATCAATAGGAATTCCATATTTACTTAAGATCTCCCATTCAATCTGATAGTTGTTCTTGATCTGCATGACCTTGTCGCCTTCTCTAAACAGCCTCTCTCCCGTAGTATATTCTCTTTTTTGAGAATCAGGCGGATTAAGATATTGCTGAAGTATTCCATTTAGAACAACCGCCCCTAAATTCCCCTTTCTCATAGGTGTAAGAACCTGAATATCCCAGGAAGAGGTTTCCACATAAGGAGGAAGCTTTTCCCTGATCAGCTGTATCATATGCTTATAAATGACATTAACGTCACTTCTTTCCAGGAAGAAAAAGTCCCTGCTCTTGTTGTTCAGTTCAATTTCCTGCCCCCTATTAATCTTATGCGCGTTAACTACAATATCACTCTCCCCGGCCTGACGGAATATTTTCTTTAAAATCACTACCGGATAAGCCCTGCTTTCTATTAAATCATGCAATACCTGCCCTGGTCCCACGCTGGGAAGCTGATCCACATCCCCCACCATAATCAGTCTTGTTCCCACGCTGATGGCATTTAGCAGTGCACGGAATAAATGAATATCCACCATGGACATCTCATCAATAATAATAACGTCCGCCTCCAGGGGATTTTCTTCATTTCTCTCAAACTGTGCACTTCGTCCTTCCTCAAGGCCGCCGTTAATTTCCAGCATTCTATGTATGGTTCTGGCCTCATAGCCGGTGGCTTCGGTCATTCTCTTAGCTGCTCTTCCCGTAGGTGCAGCCAGCAGAATATCCATCCCTTCCATCTCAAAAAAACGGATAATGGTATTGATCGTGGTAGTCTTTCCCGTTCCGGGTCCTCCCGAAAGGATCATTAACCCTGATTTAACGCTTTCCAATACCGCCTGCTGCTGTAATTCATCCAGCTCTATTCCCTGTTCCTTTTCAAGAGACTTAAGCAGCATCCGCACTCTGTTCTCCTGTGCCGGTAAAAGCTCCTCCTCCAGCTTCACATTCAAATCATGAAGCATACTTGCACAGGCAAGCTCCGCATAATAGTAGGACAATGCATAGACTCTTACTTCCTCATCCTTCCTCTTAATCACAACCTTTTTATCCATGGCAAGATTTTGTATCTGGGGAGCTATTGCACTTGCATCTACCCCCAAAAGTTCCGAGGTCTGCTCCAGCAGAATCCTCTCCGGAAGATAAACATGCCCCTGCGCCGATGCCTGCAGAAGCACATAAAGTATGCCGCTTCTAATTCTGTAATCAGAATCCATATGAATACCGATTTTGGCTGCAATTTCATCAGCTATCTTAAAACCCACACCGTCAATATCTTCTGCCAGACGATATGGATTTTCCTTCATAACACCGTAAAGATTCATGCCATATTGACGGTAAATCTTAACCGCAAGCACATTGGATATTCCGTACTGCTGCAGAAACACGAAGGCTTCACGCATATCCTTCTTTTCTATCATCTGCTGGCCGATCTCCTGGGCCTTTCGCATACTGATCCCTTTAATCTCCGCCAGTCTTTCCGGTTCCTCTTCAATGATACGAAACGTATCGCTGCCGAACCTTTTAACGATTCTGGAGGCTAAGGCTTCGCCAATTCCCTTAATTGCTCCTGATCCGAGATAACGCTCCATGCTTATTGCATCATCAGGAACCGTCGCCCTGCTGCTCTCCACCTTCAGCTGGTGTCCATACAGCGGATGCTCCACATAATTACCCATAAGCTCCAATGTTTCGCCGGCTTCCACAGAACGGAAATTCCCCACACAGATCAATTCCTCACCTTCTGTTTCCAGAGAAATCACTGCATAACCGTTTTCTTTATTTTGATAAATAATGTGATCCACATAGCCCTTAACCGTTTCCAAATGCTGCCTCCTGTTACATTTTGAGTACTTTCCTATGGCATAAAAAGGGCTGCCAAAGAAGACGGTATCCCGTCTGTCATAGGCAGCCCCATATGTACTTCATAATATTATATCCTGCTTACAATCCATAATTGCGCTTCATCTGTTCATACAAAGTCTGCGCCAGCCCAAGCCCCTGAACCTCTGTGGAAGTAGCAGCGAGATCCTGAATTGCTGTATCCTTAAAATAATCCACCAGATTATTATTGGGATCACTGCTCTCATCATCTGTCAGGCAATCCACTGTTTTCTGCATTTCCTTAAAAACCTGCTCTAAAAAGTATGCTTCAAACTGCTTACAGGCATCCAGCAGTTCATCATCTGTTGCCTGTGAATAATCCGTATTGCTGATAGTATCCTTTAATTTCGTTTCTGCCGTACTTTGATTTTGCAGATAATCCGTATATAAAGAAGAAATTCCATTAATATCCATAATTCATATTACCTCTTAAGGTTGTTGGCTGTCTGCATCATTTCATCTGTAGTGGTAATCGCCTTTGAATTCATTTCATAGGCACGCTGTGCAACGATCAGATTTACCATCTCGTCTGCCACCTGTACGTTAGAGCCCTCCAAATATCCCTGTACCACACGGCTTCTGTTTACATTTCTGTTGGTAGCTTCATTCAGGGCTGTTCCGCTTGCCGCCGAGGTTTCCCAGAGCGTATCCCCATGTCTTACCAAACCGCCGGGATTGTTAAACTGATACAGGCCAATGGAAACTCCAAGGGACTGAGGATTATTGTTAGCATCAGGATAACAGATCGTTCCGTCGCCTGTAATGGATATTTTGCTGGCAATATAATTGGAACCTAAGGTAATCGTCCTGCCTGTGGAGCTGAGCACCGGAAGACCATCCTGATTGGTCAGTATCATACCGCCTCTGTCG
Organism: Bacillota bacterium; assembly: GCA_030524555.1. Classification (GTDB taxonomy): domain Bacteria; phylum Bacillota; class Clostridia; order Lachnospirales; family Lachnospiraceae; genus Suilimivivens. The sequence goes on from JAUNGK010000001.1 coordinate 20,296, forward strand.
TTAAGCGCCCATGTAAAATCACCATTACGGGTATAATATGTCTCACCGTCACTGCCCTGAATTGCGAAGTATCCCTCTCCCTCTATAGCAAATGATGTATCACTGTTTGAGGAAAGAAGGCTTCCCTGTGTGAAAATCGAATTAATAGAAGAGTTCCTCACACCAAGACCCACCTGGGAACTGGTAGGCTTGGGATCTCCGTTTGCTGTTGTGGTAGCAGTTTGGAGTGTTTGATAAAGCAAGGATTTAAACTGGGCAACCTGTGCCTTATATCCCACCGTATTTACATTGGCAAGATTATTTGCAATTGTATCCACATTAGTCTGCTGGGCATTCATACCAGTAGCTGCCGACCATAAACTTCTAACCATAAACTGCCTCCTTAAATTCTACCAAGCTGATTTGCTGCAATATCAAGCGTACCGTCGAAGGTTGTAATAACCTTTTGATTACTTTCATATGCTCTGGAAACCGTAATCATATTCACCATTTCAGTTACTACGGAAATATTGGAGGTTTCCAGATACCCGGAATAAACCTGTGCAGGTGCATCTGTCTGAGTTGCGCCTTCTATAGGCTGAAAGTAGTTTTCTCCGTAACGCTCCAAATAATTATAATCCTCAAAATCAGTAACCTGAATAGTAGCTACCACCCGTCCATCCTGTATGATCTGGCCGGAGGTGTTAATTTCCGCTGTCTTCAACGGATCGATCTCTATAGGCTGCCCGTCCTCATCCAACACCGCATCACCGTCTCTGGTCACCAGGCGTCCCTCCTGGGTCAGAGTAAAATCACCGTCTCTGGTATATTTCACAGAGCTTTCTCCCGCCTTGTTGGTAAATTCAACGGCAAAAAAGCCCTTATCCGTCAAAGCCAGATCATAAGTGTTGCCGGTAGTCTTAATAGGCCCCTGGGAAAAATCCGTATACCCTTCGCCAATCTTAACTCCCGGATGGTTGATACCGATCCTTCGGGAAAGATTATACCCTTCCGATGCATCCTTGATCTTGTACGCAAGGACTTGATCAAAGGTCTGGCTGGTGGCACCTTCCTTTTTAAAGCCATTGGTGTCCGCATTGGCCAGATTGTTGGTAAGTACGTCCATCCTATGCTGTTCGTTAATCATGCCTGTGTAGGCAGTATAGAGTCCCTTTATCATATAGCACCTTTCTAATCTTCCTTATAGCCTGCAAGAAATTCCACGTATTTTCCTGTACCGATAGCTACAGCTGTCATAGGATCCTCAGCTGTCATAGTATTAATTCCTGTTTTCTCGGCAATTAAATCCTCCAGCCCGCGAAGAAGACTTCCGCCCCCGGTAAGAACAATTCCTCTGTCGGCAATATCTGCTGCAAGCTCCGGAGGTGTTTTCTCCAAAACGCTGTGAATGGTCTCAATGATCTGAGCTGTGGTTTCCTTAAGCGCCTCCTCTGTCTCCTCGGAAGATACCTTAACAGTTTTGGGAAGGCCTGTAACCAGATTTCGTCCTCTTACATCCATATAATCCACCTCAGGACGTTTAAAGGCTGAGCCGATCTTTATCTTAATGTCCTCTGCCGTTCTTTCTCCGATCAGCAGATTATGCTTCTTACGCATATATCTTACAAGAGCCTCATCAAAATCATCTCCTGCAATTTTGATGGAAGCGCTGACAACAGTTCCTCCAAGGGAAATAACCGCAATATCCGAGGTTCCTCCGCCAATATCTACAATCATGTTACCACAGGGCTTGGAAATATCAATTCCCGCTCCGATTGCTGCCGCAATAGGCTCCTCTATAATCGAAACCTCTCTGGCGCCTGCCTGAAGAGTAGCATCCTCAACCGCCTTCTTTTCTACCTCTGTAACACCACTGGGCACGCACACTGCAATTCTGGGCTTTCTAAAGGTTCTCTTTCCAAGAGCCTTCTGAATGAAATATTTCATCATCTGCTCTGTGACTCTGTAATCGGAAATAACACCCTGACGCAAAGGACGAACTGCAACAATATTTCCGGGAGTTCTTCCCAGCATCAGCCTTGCATCCTCCCCGATTGCCTTAATTCTGTTAGTGTCTCTATCAAAAGCTACAACCGAGGGCTCCTTAAGTACAACTCCTCTCCCTCTGATGTAGACCAAAATACTGGCTGTTCCCAAATCAATTCCGATATCCGTATACTGCATGCCATATACCCCTTTCTATGAATTTTCTATTTTCTGTTATAATAATTTCCAATAATCAAGCACATACAAAGTTATTATAACCCATAGAAATACATTTTCAAAGGGATTTCATAAAAAATTAACAAAAAAGGACGCAGAAATCCGAACGGTTCCATCCGTCAAACTGCTGCGTCCGTGCTTTGATAAATTTATCGGTACTTTTCTTTATTTTCTTTATACCTTTTCAACATTTTTTTCACATATTGTCCCGTGTAGGATTCCGGCACCTCGGCAATCTCCTCAGGAGTGCCGCAGGCTACAACGGTTCCGCCTCTGTCTCCGCCATCCGGTCCCATATCGATGATATAATCGGCAGTTTTAATCACATCAAGGTTATGCTCGATCACTACCACCGTATTGCCGCCGTCTGCCAGGCGGTGAAGAATTTCTACCAGCTTATGAACATCCGCAAAGTGAAGCCCTGTAGTAGGTTCATCCAATATATAGATGGTGTTCCCGGTACTCCTTTTGCTAAGCTCCGCTGCCAGCTTGATTCTCTGCGCTTCACCGCCGGAAAGGGTTGTGGAAGGCTGTCCCAGCTTCACATAGGATAACCCTACATCATTTAAGGTTTCTATCTTCCGTCGGATGGAGGGCAGATTTTCAAAAAACGGAACCGCTTCTTCTACAGTCATATCCAGCACATCATAGATGTTCTTTCCCTTGTACTTAACCTCCAGGGTCTCCCTGTTGTAGCGCTTACCTCCGCACACCTCACAGGGAACATATACATCAGGAAGAAAATGCATCTCGATCTTGATAATTCCATCTCCACCACAGGCCTCACATCTCCCGCCTTTTACATTAAAGCTAAAGCGGCCCTTCTTATAACCTCTTGCCTTGGCATCAGGCGTTCCTGCAAACAAATCCCTGATCATATCAAATACTCCCGTATAAGTTGCAGGATTGGATCTGGGCGTTCTTCCTATCGGTGACTGATCAATGTCAATCACCTTGTCCAGCTTTTTAATTCCCGTAATGTTTTTATGCTTTCCGGGTATGGTTCTTGCCCGGTTTAAATCCCTTGCCAGACGCTTATAAAGGATTTCGTTAACCAGAGAGCTTTTGCCTGAACCGGAGACACCGGTAACACAGGTCAGAACCCCTATAGGAACATTTACAGTAATATTTTTTAAATTATTCTCCCTTGCGCCGCTTATGGTAAGCCAGCCTCTGGGCTTCCTTCGCTCATCCGGTACCGGCACCTGCTTTTTCCCGCTTAAATACTGTCCGGTAATGGATTCCTCCACCTTCATGATCTCCTGTGCCGTTCCCTGGGCAATCACCTTTCCTCCATGAGAGCCGGCGCCGGGACCGATATCCACAATATAATCCGCTTCCAGCATGGTATCCTCATCATGCTCTACCACAATTAAGGTGTTCCCCAGATCGCGAAGATTCTTCAGAGTATTTAACAGCTTGTCATTGTCTTTCTGGTGCAGGCCGATACTGGGCTCATCTAAAATATAGCAGACTCCCACCAGCCCGGAACCAATCTGGGTAGCAAGACGGATTCTCTGTGCCTCTCCGCCGGAAAGGGTGCCAGTTGCGCGGGCTAAGGACAAATATTCCAATCCAACATCAATCAGGAAACCGACCCTTGCATTAATTTCCTTCAATATCTGGTTTCCAATCAGCTGTTGCTGCCTGGTCAGCTTCATTTCCTGTAAAAAGGCATAAAGATCCCTGATGGACATAGAAGTAATTTGATAAATGTTCTTATCACATACAGTAACCGCAAGGGATTCTCTTTTCAGTCTCATGCCGCCGCATTCCTTACAGGGGGTAATCCGCATGAAGGTTTCATATTCCTGCTTAATCACATCAGAGCCCGTTTCCCTGTACTTCCGTTCCATATTTCTGATCAGGCCTTCAAACGCTACAGGATAAACTCCCTCGCCTCTCTGCCCCTTATAATGCACCTTTACCTCTTTGCCATCCGTACCATGAATCAACATCCGGTAAATCTTATCCGGAAGCTCCTCCACAGGGGTGTCAAGACTGAATTTATACTCCTTGGAAAGTGCCTGCAAAAGCGCATTGGTAAAGCTGCCCGGCTCATTACAGGACTGCCATCCCATAACCTGAATAGCTCCTTCATTAATGCTAAGGGACTTATCCGGTATCATTAAATCCGGATCAAATTCCATTTTATAACCCAGCCCAAAACACACCGGACATGCTCCGAATGGATTATTGAATGAAAAGCTTCTGGGCTCTATTTCGCTGATGCTGACGCCGCAATCAGGACAGGCAAAGCTCTGGCTGAAATTAATGGTTTCCCCGCCAATCACATCCACCATCAAAAGACCTTCTGCAAGCTCCAACACATTTTCAATAGAATCTGTCAGTCTTCTCTCAATTCCCGGTTTTACTACCAGCCTGTCCACTACGATCTCAATATTATGCTTAATATTCTTGTCCAGCTTGATTTCCTCGGTAAGCTCATAGAGACTTCCATCCACCCGGACGCGGACATAGCCGCTTCTTTTGGCACGGTCAAATACCTTTGCATGTTCTCCCTTTCTGCCCCGAACCACCGGTGCCAGAAGCTGCAGCTTAGTCCCTTCGGGAAGATCCATGATTTGATCTACCATCTGATCTACGCTCTGGCGTTTAATTTCCCTGCCGCACTCCGGACAATGTGGAATGCCCACCCGGGCATAAAGCAGTCTGAAGTAATCATATATCTCCGTTACGGTTCCCACTGTGGAACGAGGATTTCTGTTGGTCGACTTCTGATCAATGGAGATTGCAGGCGACAACCCTTCTATCTTTTCCACGTTAGGCTTTTCCATCTGACCTAAGAACTGTCTTGCATAGGAGGACAGCGATTCCATATATCTCCTCTGACCCTCCGCATAAATCGTATCAAAGGCCAGTGAGGATTTTCCCGAACCGGATAACCCGGTTAAAACCACCAGCTCATTTCTGGGAATGTCCACATCCAAATTCTGAAGGTTATGCTCATTGGCACCCCTGATCTTTATAAACTCTCTGGGACGTATTCTGGGTACCTCTACATGCTTATCCGATAATTTCATTTCAATATCCGCTTTCCTTTCTGTGCCGCATCTGCCCGCAGCACCTATATCCTGAAGTCCGTCAGCGTTTTCCTCTGCGCTCATCATCCTCCAGCTCTTTATACTTTTTCTTAAGCTCTACCATCTTGTCACGAAGCTCTGCCGCCGCCTCAAAATTCAAATCCGCCGCCGCTTTCTTCATCTGTTTCTCCACCTGCTGTATCAGCTTCTCCAGTTCATCCCTGCTCATTGATTCGGGATCCTTTTCAAATTGCAGCTCTTCCTTTGCAATCACCTTGGAAATACTGATCAGGTCACGAACTGCCTTTTTAATGGACTGAGGTGTAATATGATGCTCTTCATTATATCTTTGCTGAATGGCACGGCGTCTGTTGGTCTCGTCAATAGCAGCACGCATGGAATCCGTCATCTGATCCGCATACATGATTACATGCCCTTCCACATTTCGCGCTGCACGGCCCACGGTCTGAATTAAGGATGTTTCGGAACGGAGAAATCCCTCTTTATCCGCATCCAAAATTGCCACCAGGGATATTTCAGGAATATCAAGTCCCTCCCGCAAAAGGTTGATGCCTACCAACACATCAAAAACATCCAGCCGCATATCACGGATAATTTCAGCTCTCTCAAGTGTATCCACGTCAGAATGGAGATATTTCACCCTGATCCCCACATCATTCATGTAGTCCGTCAAATCCTCTGCCATCCTTTTAGTAAGGGTTGTCACCAGAACCTTATTGTGTTTCTGCGTTTCCTGATTGATCTCCGATATCAGGTCGTCAATCTGACCCTCTACAGGCCGCACTGAAATTTCAGGATCCAAAAGCCCGGTAGGACGAATAATCTGTTCCGTGCGCAAAAGCTCATGATCCCGCTCATAGGTAGAGGGGGTTGCAGATACAAACATCATCTGGTCAATATGCTGCTCAAACTCAGCAAAGCAAAGAGGTCTGTTATCCAATGCGGACGGAAGCCTGAACCCATAGTCTACCAGCGTAGTCTTACGAGAGCGGTCTCCGGTGTACATTGCCCCGATCTGTGGAATTGTCATGTGGGATTCATCAATAATAATCAAATAATCATCCCCAAAGTAGTCCATCAGCGTATGGGGCATTGCTCCTGCCGGCATTCCCGCCAAATGCCGGGAATAGTTTTCAATCCCGGAGCAAAAACCGGTTTCCCTAAGCATTTCAATATCAAAATTAGTCCGCTCCGAAATTCTCTGAGCCTCTAAAAGCTTATCCTCACTTTTAAAAAAGCGAATACGTTCCTCCAGCTCGGCCTCAATATTCTTACATGCCTTGTTTATTTTTTCCTGAGGAACCACATAATGAGAAGCCGGAAATATGGCAACATGCTCTAATGTAGCATGAACCTGGCCTGTCAGCGGATCTGTCTGTGCAATTCGATCTATTTCATCACCAAAAAATTCAATGCGGATCAGATAATCCCCACCCTCTGCGGGATATACCTCTACCACATCTCCTCTCACCCTAAAACATCCTCGGTCCAAATCCATATCATTTCGATCATACTGAATATCTATTAATTCCCGAAGCACCTGATCGCGATCCTTAGTCATACCCGGCCTTAAGGATACGATCATCTCCTGATAATCATCCGGGCTTCCCAGCCCGTAAATACAGGACACACTGGCTACCACGATCACATCCCTTCTCTCGGAGAGCGACGCTGTAGCAGACAGCCTGAGCTTATCAATTTCATCATTAACAGAAGAATCCTTGGCAATATAGGTATCCGAGGAAGGTACATAAGCCTCCGGCTGATAATAATCATAATAGGACACAAAATATTCCACCGCATTCTCCGGGAAAAATTCCTTAAACTCCCCATAAAGCTGACCTGCCAGGGTTTTATTGTGTGCAATAATCAGGGTCGGCTTATTTAATGCCGCAATAACATTTGCCATAGTAAAGGTTTTGCCGGAGCCGGTAACCCCAAGCAGTGTCTGAAACTGGTTACCCTTTTTAAATCCCTCTACCAGCTCGGCAATCGCCTGCGGCTGATCGCCGGTGGGTTGATATTCGGATACTAGCTTAAAACGATCCATGAAAGCTCCTCCTTCTATACCGATAAGCATTTCCATTCAAGCTTCTATCTATGCCCGAGTGTTATTATAGCAGACCATAAATAAAAAGTACAGAACAAAATCGAACTTTTGTTCTGTACTTGTGGTAATTTATTCTTTCGGCATCGGCTCACATCCAGGCACAGCCAGCCTTATTCAATTTTCCCTTCCAGTATTTCCAACGCCTTTTCAACCTGATTGTCTGTTCCGTCAGCTTCATATGCCTCATAATCATATTCAAGCTCAATATCAGGCTCAATACCGATTCCGTGGATATTTCTTCCCGACGGCGTAAAATATGCACTTACCGTAAGCTTTAATGCTGTTCCGTCATCCAATCTGTGGATCCGCTGTACAATACCCTTTCCATAAGTAGTTGTTCCTACCAGGGTTCCCTTATTATAATCCTGAATAGCACCTGCAAGAATTTCAGAAGCACTTGCAGAATAACCGTTCACCAAAACAACCAACGGCATCTGAAGCTCTCTCTGCCCATCACAGGTATATTCCTTACGGTTTCCTTCCTTATCCTCCGTATAGACGATTAGACCCGCCGGCAAAATCTTTCTTGCTATTTCCACTACCGCCGACAGATCACCTCCCGGATTGCTCCTAAGGTCTAAAATCAATCCTTTAATACCCTGTTCTGTCAAAACCGCCATGGCCTCCGTATACTGATCTACGGTAACCGTGTCAAATTCCCGAATCCTCAGATACCCAATATCCTCATGTCCTTCCAAAGTTCCGCTGTCCACTGTGGTAGTTTCAATTTGTTTGGCTCTGACAATCTCAAAATCCAGATAATCTGCCTCACCCTCGCGGTAAATGGTCAAATGAACCGTAGTTCCTTCTCTTCCCTTAACCAGGCTGACTACCTTGGTAAGACTCATCCCCTGTGTGGATTCACCCTCCACCTGATAAATAATATCGCCCTCCCGAAGGCCTGCCTCCTGCGCAGGGCTTTCCTCCATGACTCCGCTGATCATCGCCATACTCATCTGCTGATTCATGGAAATATAGGCTCCAATTCCATAGGAGATACCCTGATTGCTGTTTACCACATCCTCAAGCTCCTCTGTGGAATAGTACTCGGAATATGGATCTCCCAAAGCCTCCATCATTCCTTTATATACTCCGTCCTGAAGCTCTGCCGTGGTCACCTCATCGCCATAATAGTAGCTATCAATTACTTCCTCGATGGTCCTCATTTTTTGAATTGTATCAGTGCTTACTACGCTTTCCCCATCTGCGCTCTGTGCTCCGGTTCCTCTGACCGAAAGCAGATGGTATGCCATCTTCCCCGCATATATGCACATCACCGCCAGCGAAACAATCAACACCCCAAAAACCATTCCAAGCAGAAAGTTTTTCCTGTTCTGCTTTTTCTCAGTTTTCTCACTGTCCGTCCCGCTTTCCTGAGACATAACGTCAAATTCTTCTGATGACTTATCCAATCTTATCTCTCCATTCTGTTATGACCCTAAATAATTTCTGGGATTTACATAATTTCCATTCAATCTCACGCTAAAATGCAGATGATTTCCCGTGGAACGTCCTGTAGTTCCCACAGCTGCAATCTTATCTCCTTTGGAAACCTCCGCCCCTTTAGAAACATAAAGCGCTGAAGCATGCATGTAAATCGTATACAGGCTGTCTCCATGATCAATCATAATATAATTACCCATACTGCTGTTATAATCCGCAGCAACTACCTTACCGTCATAAGCAGCCAGAATCGGACTGCCTCCCGGAGCTGCCATATCAATTCCGTTGTGGAATTTCTCAATGCCAAGAGTGGGATGTATTCTGTACCCGTAATCGTCGGAAATTCTGGTATAGGATGGTGCAGGCCATGTAAAAATACCACCGTCATATTTACGTCCCTGCTCTTCGGCAAGCCTCTTTCTTTCCTCTGCAACAGCCGCCTCCAGTGCTTTAATGGTGTCATCCTGTGCAGCAATCTCAGCCTCATACTCCTTGATGGCCGCCTCCTTGCCCTGAATATCGGTAGACACCTTATAAATCTCATTTTCCTTAGCTGCAATCAGCTCGTTTAAGGAAGCTTCCTCCTCCTCTACTGCTGTCTTCGCTTCATCAAGAACTTCCTTTTCTTCCTCTAATCCCTCTTTGCAGAGTGCAACATACTCTGCCTGAGCCACATATTCATCCAGCATCTTACGGTCATAAGCGGAAAGCATCTCAATATAGTCTGCTTTATTCAGCATATCGCCGAAGCCTTCAGCACTGAACAAAAGTTCTATAGCCAGCGTATCGCCCTTCTCATACATAAACTGAATTCTGGTTTTCATCGCCTCATACTGATTCTGCTGAACCTGCAGAGCTTCTTCAAGTTCCACTGCTTTTTCGTCAATTTCCTCTTCCTTTTGGTTGATCAGGGTCTTCAGTTCGTTAATCTTCGTCTGAATACTTACAAGGTTGGCATCCAGCTCTTCTACGTATTCGGCAAGATCCTGCTTAGACTGCTCAAGCTGTTTTTTAATCTCTTTTACATTTGTAAGTCCGTTCTGCAGTTCTTTCTTTTCTTCCTTCGCCTTGCTGATTTCTGCTTCCTTCTCCTTGATGCTGTCATTGGTAAGCTCACTGGCAAATGCAGTGGTCTGATACTTAGAAGCAGTCCCCAGAATTAAACAAAGCCCCAGCAGGATGCAGAACAATCTCTTCCATCGTTTCATATTAACCTCTGCCTTAAGCTATACTCGTAAGTGCTTTCTAACCGTTGTGATACTTCCAAGGAAGCCAATTCCCACACCCATAATCAGGGATACCGGAAGAAGCGTATTAAAAACAGCCTCCACCGGAAGGAAGGATAACAGCTTCGATAACATGGAAAACTTCGACATAATATATTCAATGACTTTATTGTACAGAACAAAAATAATCCCTACCGGTATCAATGCACCGATTACACCGATCATCATACCTTCAATAACAAAGGGAGATCTGACAAAAAAGTCCGTTGCCCCGATATATTTCATAATCGTAATTTCTTCCTTGCGCACAGCAATACCGATTGTTACCGTGTTGCTGATCAGGAAGATTGATACCGCAAACAAAATTGCAATGATTCCCACGGAAATATAAGCAATCAATGCATTCACGCCTGTTAAGGTTGCAGCGACAAGCTCTGACTTGTTAACCTCCCTGACGCCCTCTACCCCTTCCAGATAGGTGACCAGCGCAGGCTGCATGGATACATCATTCATATAGATCACATAGTTGGCAGAATTGGGAATGGGATTCTCCGTAAACCCGTCCTCATATCCCTGCAGATAATCTTCCTTAAAGCTCTCCCATGCCTCATCCGCAGAAATAAATTCCTTTTTAGACACCTCTGTACGCTTATCAATCAATGCTCCGATCTCTTCGATTCTTTCCTGACTGATTCCTTCATCAAAGAAAACCGTAACACATACACCCTCCTGCGCTGTTTTCACTATATTCTGAAAATTCATAATAATAGAATAGAACAGACCGAACAAAAACAGGCAGGCACCAATAGTTGCTATAGATGCCAGAGAAAACCACTTATTTCTGAATATGTTAACAAATCCCTGCTTGATGGTATAAAAAAATGTATTAATCTTCATCGATATAACCACCCTTTTCCTCGTCGCTTACTATGACGCCTTTCTTCATGGTTACAACTCTCTTCTGCATTGCATTGACTATTTCTCTGTTGTGCGTAACTACAAGCACTGTTGTTCCGTTTTCATTGATCTGTTCAAGCAGCTTCATAATTTCCCATGAATTTTTGGGATCAAGATTACCGGTAGGCTCATCTGCCAGCAGAATGCTGGGACGATTCACAAGCGCCCTTGCTATGGCAACTCTCTGCTGCTCACCGCCCGAAAGCTGTCTGGGCTTTGCCTTATACTTGCCTGCCAGACCTACCGTCGCAAGAATACTGGGGACATTCCTCTTAATCTCCTTGTTGGACGCCTGAATAATACGCTGTGCAAAAGCCACGTTTTCATAAACATTTCTGTCCTTAAGCAAACGGAAATCCTGAAATACAATTCCCAGATTTCTTCTGAATTTGGGGATTTTTCTGTGGCGTATACGCACCAGATCATAACCCATTACATTAATCTCTCCCTCCGAAGGAACCAGCTCCCGAAGAAGCAGCTTGATCATGGTAGATTTTCCTGATCCGCTGTCACCTACAATAAAAACAAATTCACCCTTTCTGATATGAAGATCCACACCATTTAATGCCGGTGCGCCCGTAGCATATGCCTTGCTTACATTTTCCAGTGTAATGATTTCATCATTTCCTGCACCCTGTCTTTTTTTTCTTCTGCCCTTTACGTCACTCTTCGCCAAAGTCATTCACCTCTGTATTTATCTGTGTCCATTAATTAACATCATATTTTTAGTATTCAAAGCTTTCCATGTAATTCATGTATTTAACAACCATCAATGCTATACGGAAGGTAATGGCATCTTCAAACACCCGAAGGTCCAGTCCCGTATTCTTTTGAAGCTTATCCAGACGGTATACCAGCGTATTTCTATGTATAAACAGCTGTCTGGAGGTTTCAGACACATTTAAGCTGTTCTCAAAAAACTTGTTGATTGTTGTAAGGGTCTCCTCATCAAAATCATCAGGACTTTTACCGCCGAAAATTTCCTTTATAAACATTTTACACAGCGGAATGGGAAGCTGATAAATTAAACGTCCTATTCCAAGTTCACTGTAAGCAATAATGTTTCTCTCATCAAAGAAAATCTTGCCTACATCCATCGCCATCTTTGCTTCCTTGTAGGAGCGGCTTACCTCCTTAATTTCCTTTACCACCGTTCCGTAAGCAATATGAATGCCTGACATCTTTTCTTTCAGAAGGAAGCTTTCAATTGCTGCAGCCGCCTTTTCAATCTCGCCGGTGGTTTCTGCCTCTGACAAATCCTTAACCACAATCACGTTATTCTCATCCACAGCTGTAACAAAATCCCTGGTGCCGCCAAGAAAGGTACGCATGGCTTCCAGCACATTATTATCCCGGCCATCCGCAGTTTCCACGATCATAACCACTCTCTTTACATCTGTCTGAATATGCAGCTTTTTCGCACGGCTGTATATATCAATAAGGAGCAGATTATCAAGAAGAAGATTTTTGATAAAGTTATCCTTATCAAAACGCTCCTTATAAGCTACCAAAAGATTCTGTATCTGAAATGCAGCCATTTTCCCTGCCATATACACACCTTCTCCTGTGCCGGCTGCTATCAGAATATATTCCAGCTGCTGTTCATCAAATATTTTAAAATACTGAAATCCTTTAATTTCCTGAGAATCCGCAGGAGACTTACCAAACTCAACGGCCTCATGCGCACATTCCGACATGTTGGCTGCGGTGGAAGCGCTTTCCTTCCCATCCGTATCCATAACACAAAAATCCACTCTGGCAATGCCCTTTAACCCGTCAATTGTATTCTGCAGTATCTGATTAGAAATCATATCCCCACTCCCTTTGAAAAATATTATACAATTTAGACAATATTTTCCATCTAAAAAAACTATCCCCAAAAGACTACCTTTTTTATTTTAATATATTTGTACAAAAAAATCTACCGCAAATTAAGAACATTTTGTGTATTTTTAATGTTTTTTGGGATTTTTTTCCGGTATTTTATCTGGTAAACCTATACAAAAGAAGCACAGACAGGCATTCCCTTTTTTACCTGTCTGTGATATACTTTTTGTATAATATAAATTATCCGAAAGGAATGATCAAATGAATATTCCCGAATTATCAACCGCTCTGGCCAATATGGATCTTGCCGGCAAGGCAGGCATCGCTGTCCTTAATAAAGCATTGGAGAACTCGGAAAAGGCTGGTGAAAGCCTGATTAATATGATGGACCGCTCTATGGAGCTGACTGTCAATCCGGCGGTAGGCAGTAATTTTGACATGTATATCTAACAGTTTACATTGCGCCGGCATTCCTTATTATCCAAGGCAAGACTACAGCAGAGAGAAATTGAAGCAAAACACCCGTCATCGCAAGAACACAGAGGATAAGCGCAAGTATCAAAGGTAACGTAATGAGCTTATCCTTTTTCATTTTCCCTTTTTTGTCCACCCGCATTTCGGGTTTCCACTTCCGCTCCCTCCAGATTGCGGTCAGTGCGCCCTCTCTTCCCTCATGCTTTCCTATCCATGCAAGCACGGCAAATGCCATAGGCAGAAAAACTGCCGTCAAAATTATGTATATCCCAATCATATACATCAAAAGCTCAGGCGTAACCTCTGCAGATTCGCTGAAAACTTCAGGATTGATCTTTAAGCTCATATACATGGTAATACAGGAGCTTCCGTTAATCAAACCATGGTAAATGATGGATGACCACAAGCTTCCCGTAGCCTCCACAAGCAGCACTGCCATAATACCCATCACCACAGCATAAGCTGCCTGATTAAAATTCATATGAAGAAGTGCAAAAAGCAGCGCAGAAAGCAGCATTGCCTTAAAGGCGCTTCCTGATCTTCTATAGGAGCGATAGAAAATCCCCCTGCATATCACCTCTTCAAACAAGGGCGCAACAATCACAAGAGAGAGAAACATCTCCCAAAAGGGCATATTGCTTACATCATAGCTTTCCATCATGGCAACCGTTTCATTTTCCACCCATATCTGCGAAAATACATTCATAAGCGTAATAAGCGGCATAGACAAAAAGGTAAACAATCCCACCATGAAAACAGAACCGATCTTCATTTTATGAAAGCCCAGGAAGCTAAACAGCTTTTCCCTTGAAGCTGCAACAAAAATCAATCCGGGAAGCACCACTGCCAGCTCTGTTATCAAATTACTCCCCACCAGGCTGTCAGCCACCGAGGGGAACAAAAACGCAGCCAAAATAGCCACCAAAAAACTGTTTATTATGCTAAACAAGAAAACCCAGTTTGCTCTTCTCCCATTCATTTCCGTTCCTCCTATACCCTTCTGATACCCTCCGGTTCAATTACAATAAGATGCTGCTTATATAAGCTGCCCACAGCACGCTTAAACTCATTTTTACTCATCCCGGTTCTTTCCCGTATCAGCTCCGGATCCGCTTTATCATTAAAGGGAAGCCTTCCTCCCCCTTCCTTTAGCATCTGCATAATTTTTTCCGCATCCCTGCCGGACTGGATATATGCCTTCTCCCGAAGACTCAAGGTCAGCTTGCCATCCTCCAAAACACCGGCAACTCTTGCCTGTACCCTATCCCCTATCTGAATGCCCTGCATCGGCTCTTTGGCAGGGATCAGCCCGCTGTATCTGTTATCCACTGCCACAAAAGCACCAAACCGTCCGCTGATTTCATAAACCAGTCCTTCCACCCTGTCATCCTTCCGATAAGGGCTGTCCGTCTCAAGATAAGGATAAATTTTCATGGTAGTGCACAGTCTTTTACTCTTATCTACATACAAAGCCACCAGACATTCATCACCGGGTTTTACCGTAGCTGTCTGTTCCTTAAAAGGGAGAAGCAGATCCTTTTCTAACTCCCACTCAAGAAATGCGCCAATTTTCCCTACCTCCTTCACCTTAAGCAGTGCCAGCTGTCCTACTTCCAGTGAAGTTTCCCTTCTAGTGGCAATCAGCCGATCCTTAGAATCCCGATAAATATATACAGACAGGCAGTCCCCTATATTTGCATCATCAGGCACTTCCTTGGCAGGCAAAAGAACCTTTTGGGGTTCTTTATCATTTCCACCTGCCGCCTCTTTTCCCTGATCTGACAAATACACACCGAACTCTACTTTTTTTACAATTTCTAAATTCTGTCTTTTGCCTAATTCTATCACTTTATTTCTCTTTACCCTCCGCAAGCTCCACAACGCAGCACACATCACCCTGCCCATTATTTAAAGCAATCACATGCCTGCCTTCCTCAGTTCTGGCAATATAAGGCGTAAGCGTTTCCCCAAGAAAAACCTGCTTTTTGTATTCTGCTCTAAGCTGAACGACCTTATAATTCTGCCCTAACGCATCCATTGCTATCCTTATAAACTGTCCGTTATTCACATGATGATTGGTATCTAAATGATGGTTTTTAATTTGAATAATTTCCCCTGTCGCACCGTTATCCGGAATCTTTATTTTTCGCGGGGCATATTCCATATCCAGCCTAGGCTCCAGCACATATCCTTTACGCATATTTTCATCAGGAATAGCAGGCTTTCCCGTATCTACATTTAAAAGTCCCCATATCGTGTTGGCATAAGCCAGCCTGTTTCCCGCTTCATCTGTCATTAGAAAATTTCTGTATCCTACAAAGCCTTTAAAATCATAGGGCAGAGTGCCGATGGTCACCCTTTCCCCCATGGCAGGATATCTCTCCACCACAATCTGCCAGGAGGACATCACCCACACAACATGGCGCTCTCTGCAATACTCCAGTCCCAGCCCAATATCCTCCGAATGAAACGTAGAACAATCCTGAAAATAATCCAGAAGAGATTGAAGCCGCAGCTTTCCATTCTCATCCGTTTCACTGTATCTGATTCTGCTTTGATAAGTATACATGAAATTTCCCTTTCCTTTGCACTAATAGTACTGATTATAGCATGAACTTTTACAAAGAAACAGTATCTTGTGTCAAATAATTTAAGCCGTAACCAAAGTTCAGCCATGAAATAACGGCAAATGTTCATCAGTGCTTACACACAAATCGCATTGTGCTTATTATTTCATGGCTGAACCTTACAATCTTAAATGATGTTTATGTATTAAGCTCCCGTAATGTTAATTGCATGCATATAGGCGTCGGAGCCTCTTGCACAGGTTACTGTAAGCTTCTTGCCGCTGACAAAAACCTTACAGTTGCTGACGCTCATTACCGCATCAAGCTTAAGCTCCATTTCTCCCTGAGGAGTCTTCAAATAAAGCACATTTTCATTGGATTTGCTTCCCACGGTTCCTTCAACAGATGCAGGAGAAGATGTATCAATTGAGGCTGCAGCCGAACCATCCTTAACCCCCACAATACTTGCAGCATGCATATAGGCATCGGAGCCCCGATATACATAAGCCGTCAACTTATTTCCGGGTGTTAAAACCATACCGCTTCTGGAATCCGTATTGCTGTCAATTACAATCTGCATCATACCTTCTTTAGTGGATAAATACAGAAGATCCTCCTTGGTACTCTCACCCACCGTTCCCGTAACCGCTACGGTAGTAACATTTACAGCACTGGCCGGTGCCGGTGTAAGTCCTGATGTAGAAGCCCCTGATGCTGTAGTTACCGCTGCCGCATCCGAAATACTGATGGCATGCATATAGGCATCGGAACCTCTTGCACAGGTTATGCTGTAAGACTTGTCCACTACGAGAACAGAGCATTCGCTGATATTGGTAGTTGCATCAAGCTTAATCTGCATCTCTCCCTGAGGCGTATTAAAATATAAAATATCATCCTTGGTCTTTTCACCGATTGTTCCTGTTACAACGGCTGTTGTTGATGAGTCAATGCTGACTCCGGGTGTCTGGGTCTCGCTGGTTATTTTAACTGCGTGGAGATACTCATCAGAACCATGTTTGACAGAAACACTGACTTCATTTCCCGGAAGCAATATTTTGCAGGCACTGGTATCCGTTCCGTCATCCAGCTTTATTTCCATCCTGCCTTCCTTGGTGGAAAGCTGCATAATCTCCGCCGTTGTTCCCGATGCAATAGTTCCTGTTACCGTTATTATCTTTTCCTCTGCCCGTGCCTCAAGCCGATTTCCCAAAAAAATCATCATTCCAAGCACAAGACAGATTGCCATACCTGTTTTTGCAATCCTATGCCTTTTCATAACCACGCCTCCATTAAATATCATAAACGTCATAAGTAATTTACCATAATATGTTTATTATGTAAACTCATCATACAATATTTAATTCAGAAAAGCAACATCTATCCTAATATTTAATTTGTCTAATGTAACGGTTCAGTCTTCCTGCGCCGTCCAGGGTAAGCAACTGCTTCTTTGATAGCAGCTATGACAGCTTTTATCAAAGAAGCAGTTGCCTATCCTGGACGGCGCAGAAAAACTGAACTGTTACTTTCAGCATATTTAAACACATAAAAAGCCATGAGCATTAACTCATGGCTTCTCAAGCAGGGCTACAAGGATTCGAACCTTGAAATGACGGAGTCAGAGTCCGTTGCCTTACCGTTTGGCGATAGCCCTTTACTGATCACTTTTGGTATTATACATGAATATATCCTGTTTGACAAGTAAATTTTAAAAATTTTTTCAGAAAAATTGTTACTTTTTTATCATGCTGTTTTTTTTTAAATACTTATATATTTTCATCAAAAAAACTGTTTTCAATTCAACCAAAATTTGTTATCTTGAAACTGAAAAGCATGATATATGTAGTTCAGGAGGGTAATATGAGGTATTTTTTTAATGGCAAAATCGAAAAACAGAATGATATTTACTGCATTCGTGTTCCTTTCAATGTCTGGGAGGTTTGCAAGCTGAGAGATATTATTAAAGCAGACCTTGTTTTGGATAACAAAATTATTGAATGCGAGCTTCTTCCTGAGGATAAGGGCAACTACAAAATTCATTTGGATGATGAGGCGGTTTCCCATATCAATATTGATCAGGAGCACAAGATCCTTCTTCACATTAACGGCAGTATTATTCAAATGAATCAAAACAGTCCCTATGACTTTAACCATCCGATTCGCAAGATCGATCATATTGATGTGATTATCCAGCCTGAGGACGGATTATGCGGACAAACCTGTGTTGCTATGCTGGCGGGAGTTACCATTGCAGAGGTAATCAGCGTTATGGACTGTCGTGAATGGCAGGCAACGATGGGACGCGTCATATCCGCTCTCAACTATTACGGTATTGACCATAGTGATGTAATTGTATATACGGAAGGACAGGAAGCTACACTTCCCAAGTGCTGTATTCTGATGGAAAAGATGGGTCTCTACTGTCACTATCTGGTTCACTATGACGGTAAATTCTATGACTCCAATCTGGGTGTCATAAATGAGTATGATATGAGTAAGCTTTTGGGATATCTGGAAGTGAAGGTTGATTAACAGCTTCTTTCTTCTGCTGTCCTTGCACTTTGCAAATAAGAGCGCCCTGCATACATGCATGGCGCTCTTTCTATTTCAACAAGGAGGTTAACAACTTATTATGTTATACTTCAAAAATAAGATCTCCGTAAGTAGGTACCGGCCATACCTTCTTATCTACCAGCATTTCCGCTTCATCAACAGGTGTCCGCAGCTCATCCATTGCTGTCTTTACCACATCCTTATAGTAGAATGCCTGCTCTTTTACATCTTCCATTGCACTGGCCTTTGCTTCCACCTCTTCCAGCTTTACAAGAGCTGCCTTCATAGCGGCAAGCTTCTGTGTTACCTCTTTTAACAGCTCGGCGCTGACAGAAGCATCTGCTCCTGCTTCCTTCACAGCCAAAACCGTATCTGCAAGAGATTTGCTGTACTTAACCACAGCAGGAATAAACTGCTTGGATGCCATATCGATCATGGTCAGCGCTTCTATATTAATGCTCTTTGCATAGGTTTCATAAAGAACCTCTTCACGTGATTCCAACTCTGCCCTGGTAAAGATGCCGAACTTTTCAAACAGCTTAACGGATTTTTCCGTTGTCAGCGTATCAACTGCCTCTACCATAGACTTAATGTTGGGAAGTCCTCTTCTTTCAGCCTCGGCTACCCACTCATCGGAATATCCGTTTCCGTTAAAGATAATTCTCTGATGCTCACTCAAATATTCCTTAATCAGATCATGAACAGCCATATCAAAGTCATCTGCTTTCTCCAGAATATCCGCAGCTTCACAGAAAGCCTCTGCAACAATGGCATTCAATGTGGTGTTCGGGCTTGCAATTGAATCAGAAGAGCCTACCATACGGAATTCAAATTTATTACCTGTAAAGGCAAATGGTGACGTTCTGTTTCTGTCGGTAGCATCCTTCTCAAAGTCAGGAAGTGTGGATACACCTGTAGCAAGCTTGCCGCCCTGGAGCACATGATCTGCTTCACCGGTTTCAACCAGCTGCTTTACCACATCCTCAAGCTGTTCGCCAAGGAAGATGGAAATAATAGCCGGAGGTGCCTCATTGGCTCCGAGCCTGTGATCATTTCCCACATCAGATGCACTCTGACGAAGCAGGTCAGCGTGGATATCAACAGCCTTAATAATGCAGGCTAAAACCAGCAGGAACTGAATATTTTCATTGGGTGTATCTCCCGGATCAAGAAGGTTCACACCGTTATCCGTAGTCAGTGACCAGTTATTATGCTTACCGGAACCATTGACACCTGCAAAAGGCTTTTCATGAAGAAGACAGGTCAGCCCATGACGTCCTGCTACCTTCTTCATGGTTTCCATAACCAACTGATTGTGATCTACCGCAATATTGGCTGTCTCATAGATAGGTGCCAGCTCATGCTGTGCCGGTGCAACCTCATTGTGCTGCGTCTTAGCAGTAACGCCCAGCTTCCACAGCTCAATATTAAGATCCTTCATATATGCGCCGATCCTCTCACGGATGGTTCCGAAATAGTGATCCTCCATCTCCTGCCCCTTAGGTGCCGGTGCTCCAAACAGGGTGCGTCCTGCAAAGATAAGGTCGGGTCTCTTCAAGTATTTCTCTCTGTCTACCAGAAAGTACTCCTGCTCCGGTCCTACGCTTGCAACTACCTTGGTAGCCTCTGTATTACCAAATAAACGTACGATACGGACTGCCTGCTCACTTACCGCTTCCATAGAACGAAGCAGTGGCGTCTTTTTGTCAAGGGCTTCACCCTTATAGGAGCAGAATGCTGTAGGAACGCAAAGAATTACGCCGGTAGCATCCTCCTTCAAAAATGCAGGAGAAGTAATATCCCATGCCGTATATCCTCTGGCTTCAAAGGTTGCACGAAGGCCTCCGGAAGGGAAGGAAGATGCATCAGGTTCACCCTTGATCAATTCCTTTCCCGAGAAATCCATAATCATTTTTCCATTTTCATCAGGATGGGAAACAAAGGAATCATGCTTTTCTGCGGTAATCCCTGTAAGCGGCTGAAACCAATGGGTGTAATGGGTTGCACCGTTTTCAACAGCCCAGTCCTTCATCGCTTTAGCTACCACATCTGCTGCCGCAAGTGATAACTCTCCGCCCTGATCAATTACTTTAACAACTTCCTTGTACACATTTTTAGGCAGACGCTCCTTCATTGTTGCCCTGGTAAACACCTTACTGCCAAAAAGCTCTTCAATATTTACTACTTCACTCATACTCTCTTCCTCCTAAACTAAAAAAAGGCGTTGCACATCTGTGCAAACGCCTTCGTTTGTTTCGCTTATATTACAACAAAAAATTTGAAAATGCAAGCCCCAAATAAAAATTTATTAAAAATTTTGCATAAGCTCAGCCTTCACGCGCCGCCTCGAATACGGGACTGCTTCTTTGATAACGGCTTAGGACAGTCTTTCGTCAGATTTAAGAGAAACAGCCGGCACAATAATACTGCTGCCCGATAGGCTTGTCTGAAAATTCAATCACAGATAAAAGCACTTGATCCTATAAGAAATTTTGGAAAAATCTAAAACGGATTTCTTGATTTTTCACAAAATTTCTTCTAAGGCTCAGCGTACTTTTATCTGTGATTGAATTTGAGTTTGCCGACAGGGCAGCTAATAGGTATTTGGGCCGGCTTGTTTCCTTAAATCTCGAAAGCTGTCATAGCCGTGTCAAAGAAGCAGTCCCGTATTCGAGGCGGCGCATGAAAGCTGAGCTTATGCAAGGCATTTTTACACCTCAAATATTAAATCCGCATAAGTAGGGAAAGGCCAGTATTGCTTATCCACCAGCTTTTCCAGTTCATCCGCCGGTTTTCTCAAGGCGTTCATGGCTGCCATCACACTGTCATGATAGTAGAATGCCTGTTCCTTGCCAAGAGCCATAGCTGAAGCCTTCTTTTCTACCTCCATAAGATTTGCCACAGCCTTTCTGGTTTCCCCAAGCTTTTCCGTAATGGTTTTCAAAAGTTCAGTGCAGGCAGCTGCATCCGCACCTGCTGCACTGATGGATGCAGTTGTATCAGCAAGCATTCCTGCAAACTTAATCACTGCCGGAATAATCTGCTTATTGGCCATATCGATCATGGTCAGAGCTTCTATATTGATGGTTTTCGCATAAGTCTCATACAGAATTTCCGCACGGGAACGAAGCTCTGCCTCCGTAAAAATACCGAACTTTTCAAACAAATTAATAGACTTTTCCGTGATAAGCGTATCCACTGCCTCCACCATAGAAGGAATATTGGGAAGTCCCCTTCTTGCGGCCTCCTCCTTCCACTCAGGAGCATATCCGTTTCCGTTAAAAATAATCCTCTGATGCTTAGTCATATATTCCTTGATCAGATCATGAACAGCCATATCAAAATCTTCCGCCTGCTCTAACCTGTCTGCCGCTTCGCAGAATGCCTCCGCAACAATGGCATTTAAAATGGTATTGGGGCTTCCGATGGAATCCTCGCTGCCCACCATACGAAATTCAAACTTGTTACCGGTAAAGGCAAAGGGTGAAGTACGGTTCCTGTCGGTAGCGTCCTTGACAAAATCCGGGAGCGTAGAAACTCCCGTTCTCAAAACTCCGCCTTCCTTTAAGGAATCAGCCTTGCCTGTTTCCACCAGCTGTTCCACCACATCCTCCAGCTGCTCGCCTAAAAAGATAGAAATAATGGCGGGCGGAGCTTCGTAGCCTCCCAGACGCTGATCATTCCCCACATTAGAAGCACTTTGTCTTAACAGATCGGCATGTGTATCCACCGCCTTCATAATACAGGCTAAAACCAGAAGAAACTGAATATTTTCATTAGGGGTCTGCCCCGGCTCAAGCAGATTGACACCGTTATCTGTTGTGATGGACCAGTTATTATGCTTTCCCGATCCATTCACTCCTGCGAAGGGCTTTTCATGAAGCATACAGCGAAGTCCGTGCTTTCCTGCCACACGCTTTAAGGTTTCCATTACCAGCTGATTGTGGTCTACCGCAACATTGGCAGATTCATAGATAGGCGCCAGCTCATGCTGTGCAGGTGCCGCCTCATTGTGCTGGGTCTTGGCTGTTACTCCCAGCTTCCACAGCTCAATATTGACATCATGCATGAAGGCTCCTATTCTTTCCCGGATTACCCCAAAGTAGTGATCCTCCATCTCCTGTCCCTTCGGTGCAGGTGCACCGAATAATGTTCTTCCGGCAAAAATAATGTCCTCCCTCTGCAGCGCCTTCTTCTGATCCACCAGAAAATATTCCTGCTCTGCGCCCACTGAAGGAATTACCTTTTTGGCCTCAGTATTACCGAACAGATGCACAATTCTGACTGCCTGTTTGCTTAATGCTTCCATAGAGCGGAGAAGGGGTGTTTTTTTATCAAGCGCTTCTCCTGTATAGGAACAAAAGGCCGTAGGAATACAAAGTGTGGGGCCTGTTGCTGTTTCCTTAATAAATGCCGGGGAGGTAATATCCCACGTCGTGTATCCCCTGGCTTCAAAGGTTGCCCGAAGGCCTCCCGAAGGAAAAGAAGAGGCATCCGGCTCACCCTTAATCAGCTCCTTACCCGAAAATTCCATCAGCATATTTCCATCCTGATCGGGATGCGTTACAAAGGAATCATGTTTCTCCGCAGTAATTCCTGTAAGCGGCTGAAACCAATGGGTATAATGGGTAGCACCGTTTTCCATTGCCCAGTCCTTCATTGCCTTTGCCACCACATCCGCAGCCGCCAGCGTCAGCTCCCCGCCCTGTTCCATGACCTTAATCACTTCCCGATATACATTTTTCGGCAAGCGCTCCCGCATGGTCTTGCGGGTAAATACCTTACTGCCAAACAGTTCTTCCACGTTTAACAAATCACTCATTCTTTTTCTCCCTTAGCGTATATATTTATTTTATGTATGTTGATGGAAATAAAATCCCGTGGTGAAATTCCTGTGGGTATGTTGGGAAATTTTAGCTAAATATTCCTTTATACCGGAACGATATTTCTCCTCAGAATTTAAATAGTCGTCAACTGCCATCCGATATGCTTCCACCACAGCGGCGCAGTATCCCACATCCATCCTTCCCTCTATGATAAGGCTGTCTACTCCGGCTTCCACCATTTCCGGAATATGCTCAATCATGCACAAATCCTTAGAATGAAAAATAAAGGTTCCTCTTTCATTTTCATAAACCGGCAGATATTCTCCCTGCCGCTTTTCCTCACTTATGACATAATCCCATTTCCCGGAATGAAAACCTGCGTCTTTCTCACCGGCTCTCCCTTGAAAGTAATTGCCAAACAGCTGTCTTCCCGATGAGGAAATACACATCCTGCCATGAACAAAGCTTCCCAGCTCCATATCCTTTGGCGCTTTCTCCCTGATTTCCTTAATTTCTCTAAGCGAAAGTCCTCTTCCGCAGGTGATTCTTCTTGCCCCCTGCTCATACCAGAACCCACAGGTTAAATAATTGGTATTATTGGCCTTGGTAGAAATATGTATGTCAATCTCGGGATATATTTCCTTAACCAGCATAAACATCCCCGGATCCGCAACGATTACCGCATCAGGTTCCTGCGTCTTAAGCTCCTTAAGATACCTTTCCGCATCCAAAAGATCCCTGTTATGTGCCACGATATTGACAGTTACATATACCTTCACACCGTGCTCGTGAGCATAGGTAATTCCCTGCTTAATCTCTTCTGTAGAAAAATCCTTTTCCTCCGCCCACAAATCATAGCCTTCTCCGCCTATATAGACGGCATCTGCCCCAAAAGCCACCGCCGTCTTTAAAGTCTCTAATGAAACGGCAGGTGCCAAAAGCTCCGGTGTTTTCATTTCAATCCTCCCTATCCTTTACCAGGTTATTTTATCCGGACACTGACCGTTACGCCATCCCCTACCGGAAGAATGTCTGTTTGCAGCTGTTCATTGTGCTTCAGCTCATATAAATACTCCCTCATTCTGCTGTGAATGGTCCGGTCTCTTCTGGTTACCGCATATCGGGACTCCATCACATCACCATCCTGAAGCACATTATCGGAAACCAGCAGCCCTCCTACAGGCATCAATCTCAAAATATCCGGCAGAAAATGAATATACTGACCCTTTGCCGCATCCATAAAAATGAAATCATAGGTGTCATTAAGCTCCTTTAGAAGCTCTGTGGCATCCCCCTCCAGCAGGGTAATCTGCTCCTGCCTGCCTGCCTTTCTGAAATTTTCTCTTGCAATGGGAATTCTCTTTTCGTATTTCTCTATTGTTGTTATCTTACAATCCTCCGGCCCGTACTCACTCATCAAAAGCGCAGAAAAACCAATGGCCGTTCCCACCTCCAAAATCCGCTTCGGCTGTTTCATCGCCAGAAGCAGACGCAGAAAGCTCTGCATTTGAGGTCTTATGACCGGTACATTGGTTTCTAATGCAAATTGTTCAAGCTCATTTAAAAAAGGTGTATTTCCCGTATCAAAAGAGTTGATAAAGGTACTGATTCTTTCTTCCGTAATCATGACTCTCCATCCTCACCGGCTTCACTTGCTCCGGCATCCTCATTCCCCTCATCGGAATCCGCTTCCTTTGCCGGCTCATCTTCTGCCTGGTCCTCAGATTCCTCTATCGGCGTAGCCATGATCTCCAGCATTTCCTGTGCTGTCATCGTTGTGCTTAAATCATAGATTCCCGGAATAATCTCACCATGATAAGCAGACAAAAGTTCCTGAACAACAAACAGCCTGCTATCCTCAATTAAGCCCTTTTCCTCCAGCATCTGCGCGATGTCATTTATGGTCATATTCTCGGAAATGCCTACGGTTATTGTTCTTCCGCCTGACAATGACATGGGTTCATCAGCAAATACTCTGTACCCAAAATCGTATGCCTTGGTAGCACCCCGAAAAATAAGTATAACAACTGCGGCCACTACAACCACTTTTATAATTGTTTCAACCGCAGCTCCTATCAAATATCCTGCCTTCATAAAATCACCGTGTCCTTTCAAGCCATCACCTTCATGGGCTTATTCAAAATCCAGCTCAGATGTAACAAATTCACTTATCTCCTGCATCAGTCTGCAAAGGGCAAGTTCAGCCCTTAAAAAATCATCAACAATGGGATTTTCCCTGAATTTTTCATATTCCTTTTCAAATAGCTCCATCTTATCAAAAAGCTCGTCCACCTGACTGGTGTTTTGTATCTCATAATTTCGTCTGCGGAACTCATTGACCTGAGCAAACAATTCCGGGCTTTTTTTGATTTTTCCCAACTGAAAGCTGTATCTTTTATAAACCTCCGTCTCTTTAATCGATTTGACAAACTTAATCGTTGCCACTTCAATCTGTTTATCCAGCATGACCGCTATCTCCTTATATCTCCATAATAATAGGTAAAATCATAGGACGGCGCTTTGTCTTTTTCCAAACGTACTCTCCCAGGGAATCCTTAATAGAACTTTTTAACTTGCCCCAATCAGCAATTCCCCTATTAAGGCATCCTTCTACCGCTTCATTTACAATAATTCTCGCTTCATCCATCAGTTCATCAGATTCTCTGACATAGACGAATCCTCTTGAAACAATGTCAGGACCGCTTACCAGCTCGTCAGTGGCTCCATCCAGTCCCAATACAACAATCAAAATACCATCCTCTGCCAGATGCTGTCTATCTCTCAATACAATATTTCCCACATCACCTACACCCAGACCGTCAACCAGAATATCTCCCACCGGAACATTGCCTGTAATCTGCGCTTTTTCTTCCGTAAGCTCCAGTACCTCTCCTGACCGAAGTATAAAAATATTCTCCTTTGGCACCCCAAGCTCACGTGCTATCTTTGCCTGTGCCTTTAAATGCTTAAATTCTCCATGAACGGGAATTGCATACTTAGGATGCACCAGTGTATATATCAACTTAATCTCTTCCTGACACGCATGTCCCGAAACATGCACATCCTGAAAAATCACATCCGCACCCTTTAAAAGCAGCTCATTGATCACATTTGTCACTGCCTTTTCATTACCCGGAATGGGATGAGAAGAAAAGATCACCGTATCGGTAGGTCCGATAGATATCTTTCGATGATTGTCCTCCGCCATACGGCTTAGGGCTGCCATACTTTCTCCCTGGCTTCCGGTAGTAATAATAACCGTCTTCTCGTCGGGATAATTTTTCAACTGTTCAATATCTATCAGTGTATTATCCGGTATGCTCAGGTACCCCAGATTAGTGGCAGTCTCAATAATACTCACCATGCTGCGTCCCTCTACCACAACCTTTCGTCCAAACTTGTATGCGGAATTAATAATCTGCTGCACCCTGTCTACATTAGAGGCAAAGGTAGCAATGATAATACGGGTATTTTTATGCTCCTCAAATAAAATATCAAAGGTTCTTCCCACCGTGCGCTCCGAGGGCGTAAAGCCCGGACGCTCTGCATTGGTGGAATCGCACATCAGTGCAAGCACACCCTTTTTTCCTATCTCCGCAAACCGCTGCAGATCAATAGCATCCCCAAATACAGGCGTATAATCAACTTTAAAATCGCCGGTATGCACCACGATACCTGCGGGAGAATAAATGGCCAGCGCAGCGGCATCCACAATACTGTGATTGGTTTTAATAAATTCTATTCTAAATTGTCCTAAATTGATAGACTGTCCGAATTTTACCACCTTACGCTTGGTGTTGCCTGTCAGATTATGCTCTTTTAATTTGTTTTCAATGATTCCCATGGTCAGCTTGGTAGCGTAAATGGGAACATTAATTTCCCTAAGCACATAAGGAAGGGCTCCGATATGATCCTCATGACCATGCGTAATGACAAAGCCTTTCACCTTTTCGATATTATTCTTCAAATAAGTAACGTCAGGAATGACCAGGTCTATCCCCAGCATATCATCCTCCGGGAATGAAAGACCGCAGTCTACCACAATAATACTGTCCTCGTATTCAAAGGCAGTAATGTTCATACCAATCTGCTCAAGACCTCCAAGTGGAATCACCTTAAGTCCCAAGCTGCTTTTCTGTTCATTTTTTTTCAATCAGTTTTACCTCCACATTCTTTACAGTATCCGTAGAGTTTCACCTCATGATCTTCAACCACAAAGCCTGTGGTCTGCAGTATTCTATCCTCAAGGCTCTCCAGGAGATCATCCTCAAAGGATATAACCATTCCACATTTTCGGCATATTAAATGATGATGATGGTGCTTTGCCTCATTCTCATTTGCATCTCCGATCTCATAGCGGACAAATCCATCATCCAGGTTAATTCGATCAATTAGATGAAGTTCAAACAGTAACTGTATCGTTCTATAAACAGTTGCCAGACCAATCCTCGGGCAATCCGTTTTTACAATCTCATAAATTTCCTCTGCGGTCAGATGTCTGCCGGGACATGCTGCCAGTGCTTCCAAAACCAGCAATCGCTGATCCGTAATCTTTAATCCCCTGCTTTTTAATAACTCTTTAAATCCTTCTTCTGTCAAATGCCATAATCTCCCCAATTTACCGGTGAATCCTTACAAAAGCTCAACATCCTCAAGCAGATTTTCAAATACACCGGCTACCGCAGACAGCTCTGTATCATCACTTACCACTTCATAGACACTTTCAGCCTTACCGTCACCTGAGGTAACCTCCTTCAGGATCAAGGCATCCCCGTCTCCCTCCTGGGTATCTGTCACCAGAATATACTGGTTTCCTCTAAGCTTTGTCTGCTCCAGAACATAAAATTCCACGCTCTCATGTGTATCCATCATAAACTTGATTTTTTCCAATTTAATCTTCCTGCTTTCTTCCTATAAAATCCAAATAACCCTGTAAAATGAAAACTGCCGCAATCTTGTCCACATATTCCTTGCGGTTTTCCCGGCGTATACCGGCCTCCTCCATCGCCCTGTCGGCAGCAACAGTAGTAAGCCTTTCATCCCATGTATGTACAGGCAGTCCGGTACGCCTTTCGAGCTTTTCCTTAAACTCTAAGGTTACCATAGCTCTGGGCCCCGAAGTATCGTTCATATTCTTAGGCAGTCCCAAAACAATCTGCTCCACCTGGTATTCCTGAATCAACGCCTCGATTCTTGCCAATGTCTGGCGAAGCTTGTTTTCCTCTTTTCTTCTGATTATCTCAATTCCCTGGGCAGTAATAAGTAAAGGATCACTAATCGCCACACCTACGGTTTTTGACCCATAATCCAATCCCATGATACGCATAGTATAATCACCCTTCGGTTTCTTCCGCTTATTTCCAATGACTGCTTCTTATATATTCTGTCAGCATCTCCTCCACCAGCTCATCCCGCTCCACCTTCATAATCAGGCTTCTGGCATTCCGATAGCTGGTTATATAGGTAGGATCGCCGGACATAATATACCCCACGATTTGGTTAACAGGATTATAGCCCTTTTCCGTCAGTGCAGAATACACCTCTGCCAAAATTTCCTTTACTGTGGACTTATCTGTTTCTACCTTAAAAAAGCGTGTATTTCCCAAATCCTGCATAAATTTCACCTCGACCTGCAACGTTCACTAGCCTTTATCTTACTCCATTTTCATATAAAATTCAATGTGTTTGGGGTTGAAACAATAAAATATCAGCCCCAAGCGGCTTTTCCAATGTACCGGAAAATATTTGTCCGGAAAGATTTTCTTCGGTCTCATATGCTGCCTTAATATACTCTCTGGTATGACCGATTTGATAATGTCTTCCTTCTATAAGCTTTTCTTCCTCAAACAAAACCTCTGCTTTCCTATGTAAATATTCCCGTCTGTATCCTTCTGACAGCTCCGCATCCAATTCCATCAGCTGGCTGCTTCTTATATTTTTAACCGCTTCATCAACCTGACCGCTCATGGAAGCCGCAGGGGTGCCCTTACGCCTGGAATATTTAAAGATATGCATCTCGTAAAAGCCTGTCTTCTTAAGGAAATCCTCTGTTTCCTTAAATTCCTCTTCACTTTCTCCCGGAAATCCCACAATTACATCAGTAGTAATTGCCGGATGATTAAAGTATTCCCTGAGTATACATACCTTATCATAGTATTCCTCCGCAGAATATTTTCTATTCATTCTTTTTAACACCGTATTGCATCCGCTCTGCAAAGATAAATGAAAATGAGGACACAGCTTGTCACAGGCCGCAAGACCTTTCACAAACTCCGGTGTAATAATTCTCGGCTCCAGAGATCCGAGCCGGATGCGGTCTATTCCCTGTACCTTCTGCACCTCCTGTATCAGCTCAAGCAGCCTGCTCTGGGAGAAATCGTTTCCTCCTGTCATTCCGTAGGAGCTTAAATGAATTCCCGTAAGCACCACCTCACGATACCCGTTGGCAGCAAGGAGCTTTACCTCCTTCCCCACCTCTTCCATGGATCGGCTTCTAATTCTTCCCCTGGCATAGGGAATAATACAGTAGGAGCAGAACTGGTTACAGCCATCCTGTACCTTGATAAAGGCCCTCGTGTGCTCGGCAGTATGTTTTAACTGCATAGCCTCATATTCATTCGTATTTCCAATATCTATAATAGTCTTTCCCTGAAGCGTTTTATCCTGAAATGCCTGCTCCTTTATCACACCATCACCAGAAGAAGCCCCTGTATTTTTCTTAAGATATTCCTCAAGGATGGCCGGAAGATCCTTTTTCCTGTTATTCCCCACAGCCAAATCGATACTCAAGTCCTTAAGCACCTCTTCATTTCCTGTCTGCACATAGCAGCCCACTGCCACTACTACAGAATCCGGATTCATTTTTTTGGCACGATGAAGCATCTGTCTGCTTTTTCTATCTGCAATATTAGTTACAGTGCAGGTATTTACAATGTAAATATCGGCTTTTGCATCAAAAGGCACAATTTTATATCCCTTTTCTTGTAAAATTTGTTGCATAAAATCCATCTCATATCCGTTCACCTTACATCCGAGATTGTGAAATGCTACACTTTTCATATTATTCACCACTTTTTTTGTGTTGTTTTATCATTGACTTTTCATATTTTACCATTTACTATATTAACAGAAGGTATGAACAATTTAAGGAGGTAATTACAATGAAAACAGTTCAGATTTCATTAAATTCAATTGATAAGGTAAAGTCTTTTGTAAACGATATTACTAAATTCGATTATGACTTTGACTTAGTATCCGGAAGATATGTAATCGATGCTAAATCCATTATGGGTATCTTTAGTTTGGATTTATCCAAGCCCATTGATCTTAATATCCATGCAGAAGATAATGTTGATGAAGTTTTGGATGCATTAAAACCTTACATGATCTAACAGTCAATTGGACTACTACTTAGAAACCGCCAAAAGGCGGTTTCTTTTTTATTCCCACTTGGCAATTACTACCTCATCCGTTTCAAGAGCCTTCTCAACCAGCTCGTCAATCTTTTCCTCTAAATTTTGCTCATGCCGCTTGATCACATTTAAATTGGGCTTCGTCACCGGATGCTTTGCCACGAAAATGGTACAGCAGTCCTCATAGGGAAGAATAGAGGTTTCATAAGTGCCGATTTTCTCTGAAACATCTACAATTTCCATCTTATCAAAGCCTATTAAGGGACGGAACACCGGCAGCGTGCACACCTCATTAGTAACCGCAAGGGACTGCACCGTCTGGGATGCTACCTGCCCGATGCTTTCACCGGTAATCAGCCCAAGACATCCGTTTTCCTTAGCAATCATCTCCGCAATCTTCATCATATAACGCCGCATGATTATGGTCAGCTCTTCATGAGGACATTTTTCATAGATATAAAGCTGAATATCCGTAAAGTTTATGATATGAAGATAAACCGGCCCCGCATAGCGTGATACCAGCTTTGCCAGATCAATCACCTTTTGTTTCGCACGGTCACTGGTGTAGGGAGGTGCATGGAAATACACCGCATCAATTTTCACGCCCCGCTTGGCAATCATATATCCTGCTACCGGGGAATCAATGCCCCCTGACAAAAGAAGCATTGCCTTACCGTTGCTTCCCACAGGCATACCGCCGGGCCCGGGAATTTCCATGGAATATATATAAATTTTCTCACGAATCTCCACATGAAGCATCACATCCGGATGATGCACATCCACCTTCATTTCGGGAAAAGCCTCAAGGATTGCTCCCCCCAGCTCCATATTAAGCTCCATGGAGTTTAAGGGGTAATTTTTTCTGGCTCTTCTTGCCTGTACCTTAAAGGTTATGTTCTTGTCAGGATAAACCTGATCAATATAGGATGTTACCGTTTCTGCCAGCTTTTCAAAGCCTTCATCCTCCACGTGAATAACCGGGCATATCCCCGATACGCCAAATACAGTTCTTAAGTTGTCCACCGTCTCATCATAATCAAAGTCAGATAAGGCATGTACATATATTCTTCCCTCTGTTCTTGTGACCTTAAACTCTCCTTCGCATCGCTTCAACGCATATTTAACCTGCTGCGCCAAAGCTTCCTCAAACAAATATTTATTTTTTCCTTTTACGCCAATCTCGGCATACTTAATCAAAAATGCTGTAAACATAACGGCTCCTCTTTATTGCAGCGCTGCAAATACGCAGCGCCGCACATTACTTTCGTGTATAACGTCTAAGCATGGGAATTATATCATACATCGTCCTTAAAGTATAGTTGATTTCATCCATGGTGGTAAAAACAGAAAAGCTAAACCGAATGGTAGAGCCTAAAAGCTCCTTATCAATTCCCATTGCCTGCAGGGTAGCGGAAGGCTGCGGCTTGTGGGCTGAGCAGGCGCTTCCTGCAGAAACATAAATTCCCTTATCCTCCAGCGCATGAAGGATTACCTCACTTCGAACTCCCCTAAAGGAAACACTGACTACATGAGGCGCTCCGGTCTCATCCGGATGTCCATTAACAATCACATCGTCAATTTGCCTTACTCCCTCTACAAAGGCCTTTTTCATCTGATACATTTTAGCGACGTCCTGATCCAAATTTCCATAGATCAGCTCCACTGCCTTAGCAAGGCCTGCAATTCCCGGCACGTTTTCCGTTCCCGAACGCATGCCGCTTTGCTGGCCTCCGCCGAATATAACCGGCTTTATTTTGACCTTTTCATCTACATAAAGAAAACCCACCCCTTTGGGCCCGTGGATCTTGTGGCCGCTTACGGATAACAGATCTATTTTCATCTTTTTCGGGTGGATTCTGAACTTCCCATATCCCTGAACAGCATCCACATGAAACAGTATTCTGGGGTTCATTCCTTTAATCAGTGCGCCTGCTTCCGCAATAGGCTGCAAGCTTCCCACCTCGTTGTTGGTATGCATAATGGAAACCAGTATGGTTTCTCCCGTAATGGCTCTTTCCAGATCCTCTAACCGGATACATCCTTTTGTATCCACCGGAAGATAGGTTACGCGAAATCCCTCTTCTTCCAAATGACGCATGGTCTGTAATATTGCAGGATGTTCTACCCTGGTTGTAATCAGATGCCTGCCGCTGCGGCAGTTTGCATAGGCACAGCCCCTAAGTGCAAGATTATCCGATTCGGTTCCTCCCGAAGTAAAAAATATCTCCTTTTCATTTACCTTTAAATTTCTGGCAATAACCTCTTTTGCATAGCGGACGTATTTTTCTGCCTGGACACCTTTTCTATGGAGACTGGAGGGATTTCCGTAGTCTTCACACATGATATGAGTCATCAGTTCCGCTACCTGATCAAAGCATCTGGTAGTTGCCGAGTTATCTAAATATACCTCCATACTATCACTGGCCTTTCCGAACAAAGTATTTCTTTTTATTCTTCTATTCTACTTTTACTATATGATTATTGCTCCAAATGGTACATTATTATGGATAAAGCCGTCATTCCGGCAGTCTCCGTGCGCAGAATGCGCCGCCCCAGCGTGATAGGCTCAATACCTGCTGCTACAGCCTTCTCGATCTCCTCCGGGTCAAATCCTCCCTCCGGTCCGATAAACACAGCCACATCCTCCGAAGGCTTCAGCTGACTCATAATCTCTCTGGTTTTATTCATGCCCTCTGCCAGCTCGTAGGGAATAAGCCGCAAGGATGCGCACCTGCTGTAGGTGACGGCCTCCTGAAAGCTCATTACATTTTTAACCTGCGGAATCATCCCCCGCTTGCTCTGTTTGGCAGCCGCCTGTGCAATATTCTGCCAACGCTGCTGTTTATTCTTTTCCTTCTTTTCATCCAGCTTTACCACTGTACGCCTGCATACTACAGGTATAATTTCATGCACTCCAAGTTCCACTGCCTTTTGAATGATCAGTTCCATCTTATCAGCCTTGGGAAGCCCCTGAAACAGATAAACCTTTGAAGGAAGCTCCGATCCGCATTCGCTGACATCAAGCAGCTCACAGATAATTTCTTTCTCCTTAAGCTCCATAATACTGCAGTGATATTCCCTGCCATCGCTTCCGTTTCGAACAACAATTTCCTCACCCGTTCTCATTCGAAGGACGTTTTTAATATGATTAACATCATCTCCGGTAATTACTACACGATCCTGCCGAATCTGATCAGGCTCCACAAAAAACTGATACATGCCGGTACTCCTTCTTAGTCTGCAAGCTGTACACACCCACGGCTCACCTCTTTAATTCTTCCTTGCGGTAACGCTGACCCATTCTCCCTGATAGGTTACCTCAAGTACCTCAAGACCTGCTGCCTTCACTGCTTCGGTGACTACTTCCTCCTTGTCATCTATGATGCCGGAGGTAATATAAATACCGCCTTTTTTCAGCTGATGCACTATAACAGGCGTAAGCGGCACCAAAACATCCGCCAGAATATTGGCCACCACTATATCGTAGCACTCATAGCCCACCCTGTCCTGAACCGACTGATCCGTAATAATATTGCCGATCATCATGGTGAAATCCTCCGGTGCAATATGGTTTACCTCCATATTTTCCCGCACCGCCTCCACCGCACAGGGATCAAGGTCCGTTCCTACAGCCTTCCTTGCACCGAACATCAGCGAAAGAATGGCCAGAATACCACTTCCCGTTCCTACATCCAAAAGCGCTGTCTCCGGGGTAATATATTTTCGCAGCTGCCGGATACAAAGCTGAGTGGTATCATGCATTCCCGTTCCGAATGCGGTTCCCGGATCGATATGCAGAATGATCTTATTTTCATCCCGTGCCTGAACTTTCTCCCAGGAAGGAATTACCAATACATCATCAATAGTAAATTGATGGAAATACTGCTTCCAGTTATTGATCCAGTCAATATCCTCGGTCTCATCCACCGTAATGCTTCCCTCTCCGATATCCATAAACGCAGAAAGCTCCGAAAGCTCTGCTTTCACATCCTCCAGTATTTTTTCTGCGGAGATTTCCTCACCTTCCTTTTCCTCCACAAAAAAGTTCAGATAAGCAATGCCGTCATCCTCAGGACCATCCGGAAGAATATCCACGAACATCTGCTCCTTTTCCCATGCGGTAAGAGGCACCTTGTCCTCAATCTGAGCACCCTCTAAACCAATATCGTATAATGTACTTATAATGATATCCTCTGCCTCTGTAATAGTCTTTATCCTGAATCTCAGCCATTTCATTTTAACTAATTCCTCTTCTTTCTTTCGACTTGCTGTCATATCCTGTTATCAGCATTTTATCTTGCTTTAGCTGTTTTCGGTTGCATCTTACAGGTTTTAATATTATCATAAAAATCAAGCATTCACAAGAAGGAGACTCTGCCATGATACAGGACATTTCCCCCAAAATATATCATAATGAATATCAGGATTGTAAACCGGAAGAACATGATTTTATCCTGGTTTTCCACAAAAATACCGTGCTGGTGCGTTTTCAAAACGGTAAGCTTCGTTATCCTACCCTAAAGGAAATGCGGAGCTTTTCATGCAGTTACTACTATTTATTTTCTATCGATAATTATAAATATTTTCTGGCTCATCCCGATCAAACCGCCTCTGGCGGGGAGACTTCTATCACCTTAGAAGGATATCACTATGAAAATGTCCGTATCTTTCGAACTGCAGACTCCCGTCATACCGCCTTTGCGGGGATTACCGGTCATCATTTATTCGGCTGGTACCAGACCAACCAGTTCTGTGGATGCTGCGGACAAAAAATGACTCCCGATCACAAGGAACGGATGCTCTTCTGCCCTCATTGTCATAATACGGTATATCCAAGGATTTCTCCTGCGGTGATTGTAGGTGTCATAAACGGAGATAAAATTTTGATGAGCAAATATGCCGGACGCTCCTATGCCAATTATGCTCTTATTGCCGGATTTACGGAAATCGGCGAAAGCGCCGAACAGACTGTGGCAAGAGAAGTGATGGAGGAAGTGGGACTTAAAGTGAAAAATATCCGTTATTACAAGAGCCAGCCCTGGGCCTTTTCCGGAAGTCTGTTAATGGGATTTTTCTGCGAACTGGACGGCCCCGGCCAAATTCGGCTGGATACCAGCGAACTTGCCGAGGCCGGTTGGTTTACACGGGATGAAATAACCCTGGAGGATGATCACATCAGTCTTACAAGAGAAATGATTATGCTGTTTAAAAATCAGACCTTTTAAGCCAATATTTCATCTATCCTGCTGCATTCTTCCTCTGTGAAAGTGATGTTGTCAATCGCTTTGATATTTTCCAGTATCTGCTCCGGTCTGCTGGCGCCGATCAGTACCGACGTCACCTTACCGTCACGCAAAATCCACGCAAGAGCCATCTGAGTCAGGGATTGTCCCCTCTGCGTTGCAATTTCATTAAGCGCTTTGACCTTTTCCAGCTTTTCGGGCGTAATGTCCCCGCTGTGAAGATAAGGACTTTTACCGCTTCCCGCTCTGGAATCTGCCGGAATGCCTTTTAAGTATTTCCCCGTAAGAATTCCCTGTGCCAGCGGACTAAAGGCAATGCAGCCAATTCCGTTATCATATAAGTAATCCTTAAGGCCATCCTCCTCAATCCATCTGTTTAGCATGGAATAAGAGGGCTGATGAATGATAAAGGGCGTTTTCTGCTCCTT
Organism: Bacillota bacterium; assembly: GCA_030524555.1. Taxonomy (GTDB): domain Bacteria; phylum Bacillota; class Clostridia; order Lachnospirales; family Lachnospiraceae; genus Suilimivivens. The sequence continues at coordinate 56,629 of JAUNGK010000001.1, forward strand.
CAGAATTTCGTAGGCCTTTTGGGTCTGTTCTTTATTATAATTGGAAATCCCCACGTAAAGCGCTTTTCCCGATCTTACAATCTGATCCAGCGCCGCCATTGTTTCCTCTATAGGCGTATCCGGATCGGGACGATGATGATAAAAAATATCCACATAGTCAAGGCCAAGTCTTTTCAGGCTCTCATCCAGACTGGAGATCAGATACTTACGGGAGCCTCCGTCTCCATACGGCCCCTTCCACATATCATATCCTGCCTTGCTGGAGATAACCATTTCATTTCTGTAGGGCATCAGATCGGACTTTAAAATCCTTCCCATATTGGCTTCCGCACTTCCATATACGGGTCCGTAGTTGTTGGCAAGATCAAAATGGGTAATTCCATTGTCGAATGCCGTAAACAGAATTCTCTTCATGTTCTCTATATCATTTACCGAACCAAAGTTGTGCCACATTCCCAGTGACAGTGCCGACAGCTTAAGGCCGCTTTTCCCACAGCGATTATAAATCATATTGTCATATCTTGTCTCATTTGCTGTATACATAATTACCCTCCAATCTAATCATTTGCCTAGATTATACAATAGGGAGGTTTCTAAGGGCAATAATATTTACTCATGTTTTCACTATATAATATTGTGCCTGTGCATTCCACAGCTCATAATATTTGCCGGACTTGTCAGCGACCAGTTCGTTATGGCTGCCGCGTTGAATCAGCCTGCCTTCGTGAAATACCACGATGTCCTTGCAAAACCGGCATGAGGATAATCGATGCGAAATAAATACTGCACTTTTATCTCCCACCATTTCATTCATTCTGTCATACACCTCAAATTCCGCTATCGGGTCCAATGCTGCCGTTGGCTCATCTAGAACGATAAATACTGCATTTTTATACAATGCTCTGGCCAATGCAATTTTCTGTGCCTCACCACCGGAAATATTGACTCCTTTGTCATCAAAATCTTTATACAATATCGTTTTAAGTCCCTCTGGCAGTCTGTTGAAGCGTTCGCCAAAACTGGCATTATACAAACACCGCTCTGCTTTGTCATCATTATAATTTACCTTTGCCGCAATATTTTGACCAAGCGCAAAGGACAACAACTTAAAATCCTGAAACACTACCGAAAGAATTGAAATATACTCGTAATAGTCATAAGTGCGGATATCAACTTCATTTAGTAGTATTTCACCTTCAGTCGGACTGTAGAGGCGGCATAGCAGTTTAATGAACGTTGTCTTTCCACTGCCATTCATACCTACAACCGCAAGCTTACATCCGGCATGAAAAGTTAATGACACATTACGCAACGCATAACTCTCCTGACCGGGATATCGAAACGAGACATTTCGAAATTCTATTTTATACTTTTCACCTCTTTTCTTTTCCATGATTTGACTGCCCTGATTGATGCTGTCCGGCATATCAAGAAATTCAAAGGATGTACGCAAAAATGCTGTATTATTACGCAAATCACCCAGCACCTGCATGAATGACGATACTCTGCCGGACAATGCTGTAATAGAACCAATGTACTGCATGATTGAACCAACGCCAAACGCACCACCTAAAGCTTTCAGGCATACAAATATGTATGCAATGCCTACATATATCTGTGATGCGGCTCCTGACAACGCACGGAAGCCTCCCATCGGACCTTTTGCGGCTTTTGCGAGCTTTGATTTTCCATTAAACGGATTATTTTGTTCCAAATTACTTTTGCTCAAAACATCCTGACGATAAATACGAACATCAAGTGCCCGGGTGCGATCGCTTCCAAGCTCACCCAGCCAGAAGGAAAAGAGCCGATTGCCCATTTTGTGCTCGTTCGAATACTTTACCCAATAATCATTGGCTTTTATCGAGAAAAAAGGAGCTAAAAGAGCAGCTGTAAATATGGAAGCAATCATAATCACCATAAAAAGCGGGTTGTTCAAAATCGCTAAGCCCCCACATTCCTTCGGCACCGACAATGTAAACAGGGGAATCGTCAATACAATAGCACCGCCGATTGACACAACAGATTTTACCATATCCTCCAAACAAAATAGCAGCTTGTATAATCCCCATGCCCCTGAGTTACTATTCTGCCAAATTTGAAAACGAAGCTCCTGTATATGGGGATTGCTGACTGCGGCAAAATCCATTGAAAGCAGTTTTGTCATGAATATCTTATTTTGTGTATGCCATATACCGGCCCACTGTACATCTTTCCATCGCTCCAGCCCGGCACTTAGTATCTTAAAAACCGCCGCCTGAATCAGCTCAGCTGCTGTAAGTACCATAAGCATATGCGAATCACACGATCCGGCAATCTCATCAATTAACCTTGCCAATAACCAGATACCGACATAGGGCGACAATGAGCTGACAGCGGCATAGGCTGCAGTTGCAGGCAATAATTGGGGATTTTCCGCCCACCAAATCTGATATCCCCGCAGACTTAACCACAGCATTTCCTTAATAGACAATATATCAGAGGCTTTGCTTCCACAGACTTTTTGATTGTTATTCATTGTTCCCGCCTCCTTCCCGGTAATACCGGCTTTGAATCTCAAATAATTCCGCATATCGACCACCTTTGGCAATCAAACCATCATGTGTACCTTCTTCCAAAATACCTTTATCAGCCAACAAAATAATGCGATCACAAAATTGCGTGGAAGCAAGCCGGTGTGAAATATACAGTGATGTCCGTCCATCAGTGAGCTCACTGTATCTATTGTAAATATCACTTTCGGCAATTGGATCAAGCGCTGCCATAGGCTCGTCAAGCACAATAATCGGTGCATTTTTATACAGCGCCCTCGCCAGCATCAGCCGCTGCATTTCACCTCCTGAAAACTCCACACCGTCCTCATATACCTTACCGAGATGCGCATGAAATCCGTTTGGCAGACTATTTATTTTTGCCTCAAGGCCCGCCTGCCTTGCGCAGTGTTTCACCCGTTTCATTTCTATGTCTTTATCGGACTGCGCAATATTCTCGGCAATTGTTACATCAAGCAACGAAAAATCCTGAAACACAGCAGAAAAAAGGAGATAGTAATCCCGCCTATTATAAGCTTTTATATTGATATTGTTCAGCAGTACTTCGCCCTCTGTCGGATCAAGAAAACCGCAAATCAGTTTCACCAGCGTTGTCTTACCCGCACCATTAAGACCAACAATAGCCAGCTTCTCCCCCGGATGAAGTGTTAAATTGATGTTAGTCAGCGTATTGCTCTCTGCCTCCGGGTATCGAAAGGATACATCCCGAAGCCTGATCTGGTATGACATATTCATGTCAGGTACCAGGGAAATACCATTTTCAAATGCAAAAGGCTCCGGGCAATCCAAAAATTCCCGGATAGCTGAAATATCCAAACTTTGCTTATACAACATCGTACAATTAGCAAGGATACCACTGATACCGTCAGTAAAAACACCTACTGCATTAAAATACAGCACAAATTGTGCGGCAGATAATTTCCCTTGCATTACTGCACCGATTAGAAACAGATAGACAACTCCATTTCTCATAAAAGAAAATAATACATCTGCAAGACTGCCAAGAAAATATATACGTTCGCCCCGTGCAATAAAGCTCCGATACAATCGCATTGTACTGGCGTAAACATCTTCTATCCAACTACGCATTCCAAAAATGCGGACATCTTTTGCAAGCGTATAATCTCTGGATTTTTCGCTAAGGTAATTCATTCGACGGGAGTATTCCGCTTCCTCCTCCCGATGCCTGTAACCCCAGCTGTTCAGATAATTACTAATAAAGAAACTTACAACAGTTGTGCCAGACACAACAATAATCAAAAACGGCTTCAATATAGCCAGCAGTGAAAGGCAGACAACAAATCCGGCTATACTTTTCAATAGATTGATTAACGTATCCCAAATTGCTTCTGTAGCCGCATTGCTATTGTTCACTAACATCATTGCTTTATCCATCTGCTTACGAATAGCTTGATTTTCAGTGTTTGGAAATGATGTTGTCAGTATCTTATTTTGAATCATTGCCCCAATACACAACCGAACTTCTATCCATTTAAACAATGTACAGGTGGAGAAGTAAGAATGGGCTGCATGGAGCACCATCAATGTTCCTGTAAAAAGCATAATTACAGATATAAGCCTGCCAACAGACCCAGCTGTTTCCATTACATTCAATATTATCGGAACAACAAAAAGCTGCGTCAAATCCAACAACACCACTACCACTGCTATCGCCAGACTAAGCCAAAGCAAACTACGTCGTTCTCTCCATGCAATCGACAACATGAAAACACAGTTCTGCCATATGCTGTATTTTAATTTTTCCTCTTTTTCCTTCGCTTTCTTCCTTTGCCTGGTCATGCTCAGCCCTCCCCATAGTTGTTACCTGGATTATACTGGTCCGCAAAACGCATTCACAATACACCAAACAATACAAAAACAAATTTTATCGAGCACTTTCTTATTACATAAAAAGGGATTGCAGTCATGCAATCCCTTACGATTATTTCTGATATATGATTTTCCGGATAGCAGATAGCGACAGACAGTATTCTTCAGCCAAATGCTCTATAGAAGCACCCTGCCGGTACTCTTCCGTAATCCGATCATTACGCAATTTCAGCTCCTGCCGATAGCCGGAAACTTCTCCCCAACGCTTTTGCTGTGTCTGGTCAGTGGGAACATAAATATATCCACCTTGAATATATGTTTGCAGTTCTTTGACCAAATCATCGGGAAGAAGGATTTTTGCATTAATATATTTCATATACAGGCTTCCTCCTTGCTTGATTTTGTCAAGAAGCAAAGCCAGAAATATTCAGCTTGCGACTAAAAACTACTCCACGCAAAGGTCGCTTTTCTAACTGGCTTTGCATGGAGCCTTTCATCTGCGACCATCATTCTCACCTCCAAAATATTGTTTTAAACTGTCAATACATTTCTCTGAATATTAATATACTAATAATATAACATCTGCCTATAAGCAAATCAATATGCAGCATTGTTTCAGTTAATGGCAAGAATTTTTCATTTTTTAAAAAAGCGTTACTATTTGTCAATTGAAGAATATTCCACTCTCATATACAAATTTAAAGACAATTTGCAATCGACACTATTCCTCTGAAAAACATTCGAATCTACAGCATTCTGACAAATATAACAATGCATATAAAAAGCAGGATATCTCCCATAAAGGGGGCCTGCTTTTTAACAACTAACGTATTGAAATTATCATCTGCTCAGCCAGTAATTTTTCCTTATTTTGGGTTTACAATCGCTTCATTATCCTGTATACTTATAGCAAAAGTAGTATAAGATAATAATGTACTGATAATCTCGGTATTTATTTATAAATGCTGTAGCCTAAAGGTACAAAAATTGATTCCAAAAGGGTTTTCTGTACGGTGTCTGTTTACAGGTGCTTTAGTCAGAAAATTCTTTTATTTTCCCCATTTTAAATAATCATAAATCCGAATCAGCCTACGTATATCTGAGCGTTCATTAGTCCCAACATTTTGAAGGACATTTACATCTCCTTCAAATATTTCTCTCAATACATCCTCTAATTCATGTACATCCATCTGCTTTTCTTCGAGATAAGCAATTAATCTTAATGCCTTACTGGTTGAGACCTTTTCTTGTTCCCAATCTGTTTTACAGATTGATATCCTCCCAAATACTTTCTGTTGCTTTTTATCGTTTTTGAAATGATTGAATCAAAGTCCTGATTTTTCGCTATTTCTTTACACTCTGAAAAATCCTTAGTAGCTTCTGCCAAGTACTTATTCAATGGTAGCTTACCCGAATTTTGCCTGAGCAATTTAGGAAAAGCATACTCTAACAATTCATCTGCCGAAAACTCTAGATCGTCTAAAATAATATTTCTATACCATTCGTTTGCATCAAGCCCACTAAGTCCTTTAAGTCCAAATGCAGACGCTTTTCCTATTGCCAGTACCAAATCATCATCCTTAATGCGTTCGTCATCAATAGACGCTACTCGAAGGCTTGCTGTCGGCGTATTTGTTATTGTATATTCATACAATTCCTTTTTAAATTTACGCAAAATCGCAACCGGAAGTTTAGCTTTTTTATTTTCCAGTGCATTATAGAGTAACATGAAATTATCTAATGACACCTTTTTCATTGTTAAAGGCTTATTTTCGATCATAATAGTATACGGAGTTACCTCTGCTCCCACCATTCCTGGTTTATACTCAATAAATACAAACCTGTCCTCCAACAGATTAACTTGACTTGCATCCAAACAATTCACAATAGACTTAATAATACTCTGAATATTGCTGTCACTAATTGAATATCCCATAAAAATGATAGGATACTCCATAAATATCGTCATTAATTTAGCTGCAAGATAAGTACTTTTTTTCTCAAATGCTATATAATCCTCTTCATTAATTACAATACTTTCAGGTGCTTCAACAGAACCATGAATTTTGTATATCTCGGCAATTCCTTGTATAGCTGAAAAAATCAGTTGTGATTGTCCTACATATTTGGTAAATCCTTTAAAGCAGCTTTCCAAAAAAGAATCATAATTAGTAGTAATGACACCCGCAATATTTTTCTCCGAAATTACTGACAGCTTCTCTATTTCATCTTGATAATCCATATTAACAATTGATTGCCTTTTTATATATTCAGCCAATTCTGCCTTAAATGGAGATAATCCTTTATGAATTTCTTCTACCATTTCTTTATCAATTGTACGTATTTGTTCATCTACAAACCATTTCCCATCAAAATCCTGTTGTATAAGCTCTGCCACTTTAGGCATTATCCCTAATTTGCACTCCATTGTTTTTGCCCTGTTTTCATATGAATCATACGCAAATTCATCATTAGAAATACTTTCGGCAAAATGCTTCAGCAATCCCTTCCAATCTGGTAAATTTAAATATCTTCTGGACATTCCAGAACCAATAAACAAAAAGGGGGTTGTATTAAATTTCTTGATAACATCTTCTATTGTCATTTTTTGCTTTCCTTCCCTAAACATCCAAAACCATATTACCAATGTGTGATTGTCTTATCTTCTCATGTATATATTATTTTTACTGTAATAATCTCGTTTTACTAAAATTCATAATACCGGTCTGCCATAAGTATCTTCGCATTAATAGCATCCCCCATTTCATTTATTACATATATGAGTCTTCTCTCAGCCAATTATACAAAATTACATTACATAAATCAGAATTTACAATATCTGTTGTTTTTCTTATGTAATGGAAAAATTGTCCAATTACTATCGCATATAGCTTCGCTTTCGTTTTACTTTTATATCTTTTTACCATCTCTATACAATTTTATGGAATTATAAAACGCAATTTTAATTATGTCAATATATTGTTTATTTTAAGAATATTACAGTTTCATCGGATATGATCTTGTATAATTTTTTTATTTTTATATTACTATCCAATAAAATCTACTAAAACATTAAATACATCCTGTTTTATGCATAATATATTTCTATTATGTTTTACTTATATTTCAATCATAATAAGTAATTATAATTATTTTTCCTCACAATCAAAACCACCGGCTTAGTTGACAACATTGCCTGCAGAGCAGGTGGTTTATTAAAAGACTGCTACACACATAGAAAACGGAGAGCCTTCATACTCCCCGCCTTCTATCTTTTACCTTGCAGTATATCACCGCCACCAGCGTACTGATCAGCGTTGCAGCTATTGCCGGCGCAATAATTCCGGCAGGATTCACACTTCCGTACTGCTGCCTGTAGGCAATCATATTTACCGGAATTAACTGCAGTGATGAAATATTAAGAATTAAAAATGTGCACATCTCATTGCTGGCTGTCCGTTCCGGCCTTTTTCCTCCATTACCGGAATTTTTGTTTGAAAAGTATGCCGGATTCCCCCGTTCCTCCTCCAAATGCGCCAGCTCCTCCATAGCCTTAAGTCCCGCCGGTGTACACGCCCAGCCAAGCCCTAAAATATTGGCAATAATGTTGGTGGATATATAATCTCTTGCCTTATGCTCCTTAGGGATCCGGGGAAACATAAAGGACACAAAAGGGGAAAGCATATTGGTCAGCTTAAGCAAAAGTCCTGACTTCTCTGCCACCTCCATCAGTCCCACCCAGAGAGCCATTACTCCTGCCATGGTAATACAAAGGGAGACCGCTTCCCCTGCACTGTCCAGTGCAGCTTCCGTGATCTCCTTCATATTTCCCGTCATAACACCAAATAGGATTCCCAGTATAATCATTGCAGCCCAAATATAATTTAACATTAGTCTGCTCTTTTCTTTTTTATCACTATATGCACAGTGCCTAGAAAATATTTCCTCCCATCCGGTTTCTGTTACTTTGTTTATTCAAATACAATTCTTTATCCGCCTGGCTGTCCAGCATTTCATAATCCAGCTGATCAACATTTTCGCCGCCATAGCTTCCAAAGCTTACCTTTAATTCATAGGGCTTTCCTGACATCAGATTATAGTCTGCCAGCCTGCGTTCTATAAAATCCTGTACCTCCTGTGCTCTTGACCTGCCATGCCTGTTCATGGTAACAATTGCAAATTCATCACCGCCCGTTCTTGCGCAAATCTCATCATCCACTACAGATTGGTTAATAAAATTGGCAAGCTGCCTGATCGCCTGATCGCCTTCTTCATTTCCATAGCAGTCATTGATTAATTTCAGATTTTCAATATCCATAACAATGAGCGTAAGATACGGAATTACAGAATTTTCCGCAAACAATCTGCCTATTTTTTTCTTAAGTCCCTTATTATTATACAAATTAGTCAACTCATCCTTCATCATCAGCTGTTCCTGAGCAGTCCTGCTCCAGAAGCTTTCAATGATGCTTCTAAGATTTTGACAAAAGGTATTTAAAAAATCAAACCTTACTATATCCGGGTCAAAGGCAGCCCCAATATATCCAATAAAAAGGCCCTGCAGATGAAGCGGTATAAACAAAAGCTGATTTTCCCTCTCCAAAACCTTAGGCAGGTTGGAAATCAAATCACCTTTGCTCAAGGATCTTACCGGAAAAACCTTTTCACCAACAACATGAGTCGCCTCTATAGCTTCATCCCAAAACGAAAGACCCTGAATCCCAACTGTCTGCATCCTGTCAACTTCATCCTCTGTGGGATCTCCTGCTATAATTTTATTCCAGATATCTTCCCTAAAACACAGCCAATATTCCTTGCAGAAAAATTCCTTCACCAATACATTAGTTAAATGAATTAATTCTACAAAGTCATCACACCTATTGGTTTTGGAACAGATATTGATAACCTTCTGGAAAAAGTCCTCCTGCATTCCCTGTCTTACCTGATAATCAAATAATTTTTCCGCCGCAGACAGTACATGATTATTGCTGCATCCGCAGGAATGACCTTCCTGATATTTGTGTGAAACCCAAACAACCTGATCCGTCTGTTTTCCGTCAATCAGCATAAGAGCCGTTTCAAAAATTGCTTTTACAACCCCTTCACGATCAAACACCGCTGTTGTCAGTCTCGGATCATTGTATTTTTCAATTTCAATGCCATCAAAGCCTGTGACCTTCACGTCCTCCGGGACCTTAATTCCCAAAGCTTTCAGTTTACCGATAACAGCAATCGCCATAGTATCATTGGCACAAATAATGGCTTCCGGGAGCTCATCCTCCTTCAAAAATTCATCCAGTACCTCCAGTGCTATATTATCTCTGAAAAATCCGTACCCTGTCCGTTTTTCTTCAAAAGGGATTCCGTTTTCCGCAAGCACCTTTTGATACACATCAAATCGTTCCTTCGAAAACTTGCTGACATCATCTCCGCCGATATAGTTTACCTTTCTGCATCCGTGATCCACCACAATATGCCGGACAATTTTTTCAAATGCATCCGAATAACGAAAATCTATATTAATGCACCCTTTCATCTGCCTGTCAACAGATATAACAGGCACGCCGGCAGCAATCGCCCGGTCTGCAATTTCCCTTCCAATGTCAATTTTTTTAAAGGTTTCTGCCATAATCACAACAGCATCAAAGGCACCCATATCCATAATGGAGAAAATCTGCTTTTCGCCGTTGTCATTGATATCATCATAATACAAATCCGTCAAGGTGGAAAATACCATAACCTTACAATGATACTGCTCTGCATATTTACACATGCAGCTAATATATTCCATTTGATCCGTTCTCTGAAATCTGGAGATACAATAAGCAATCACCTTATATTCTTTGTTCGCGGAATATTTTTTCATACGACATACCCCCATGCCCATGCTTTGCTATAAAAGGATTATAACACATTATCTTTTTATTTTGAAAATATCCGTCAAAAAAGTTTATCATATGGAAAAATTGTTTTTTTTCTATTATAATCATTTTATAGGGTCTGATCCCTTACTAAAAACAAGGAAATGAAAAATATCATGACAACCAAACTTCTTTCTATAATATTGGTTTTATGCCTTGCTCTTTCCTGTCAGGGCTGCCAGAAGAAGCCGGAAACCTATGTGTCTTCTTCTGACACCATCCGCGATAATACGCCCAACTGTCTCGTTCCTTCCGCAGATGGCACAACCGTTTATTCTAATGAATATGTAATCATAGATGCCTCCAATACCGATGAGGGCTATATCATGGTTGCTTATCTAAGCAACTGCCCTAAGGTAAAGCTTCAGCTAATCGGCCCTGATCATATGACCTATACCTATGATCTGATCGGCAACGATTATGAGGTCTTTCCTTTATCTGCCGGAAACGGCAGCTACCAGCTGGGCATATATGAAAATGTAAGCGGAAACCAATATGCAACTGTATTTTCAGAAAATTTAGAGGTTAATATTACCAATCCAATGGGCGCCTTTTTGTACCCCAATCAATATGTCAATTTTAATGCTTCCAGCCAGGTAGTCAGCGCCGCCAGTGAACTGGTTGCAAATGCCCATGATGATCTGGAAGCAATTATTTTTATTTATGACTATGTTGTAGAAAATATCACTTATGATTTTGAAAAGGCCGAAACCGTGCAAAGCGGCTATATTCCTGATGTAGATTTGATTTTCAGTATCAAAACCGGAATCTGTCTTGACTATGCCGCTGTTATGGCAAGCATGCTTCGTTCCCAGCAGATACCCACCAGACTTGAAGTAGGCTATGCGGGAGATGCATATCACGCCTGGATCAGCACTTACGTGGAAGATCAGGGCTGGGTCAACGGTATTATCCAGTTTGACGGTCAAAATTGGTCCCTGATGGATCCTACCTTTGCTGCCAATGCCGGAGAAAAGGAACTTAAAAACTTTATCGGTGACGGAAACAACTATGTCACTAAATACATCTATTAACCTTTGGAGGAACCCAATGAAAAAACAAAAACTTCTGTCAAATGCGGAAATTGCATCTTTCTGCCGCCAAACAGCTCTCATCCTGCAGGCAGGAATTACACCTGCGGAAGGCATGGATATTCTCATTCATGATACCATAGACAGCGCCGGACGGGAACTTTTACAGTCTATTGGAGATTCCTGCCGGGAGGGAAATTATTTTCATCAGGCTCTTGATGCTACGGGTGTGTTCCCCAACTACGTTGTTAAACTAACTGCTCTGGGAGAGGAATCCGGCAATCTTGATTCCGTACTTTTATCTCTCGCCCAGTACTACGAAAGAGAGGAAAATATTTCCGAAAGCATCCGCTCCGCCGTGACCTATCCACTGATCATGATTGCCATGATGTTTGTAGTTATTCTTGTACTGATTGTTAAGGTTTTGCCCATATTTAAGCAGGTGTTTATCCAACTGGGCACGGAAATGAGTTCTCTGGCCGAATCACTGCTGCGCATCGGCGGTACACTGAGCAATTATTCTATTGTTCTGACTGTACTGCTTGCACTTATCATAGGCGTATGCTTTGTCTTCTATAAGACCCCAGCAGGAAGAAAAAAGATCAGACAGCTTCTTTGCCGGTTTCCTTTGACCAAAGGCTTTTATGATAAGATGGCTGCTGGACGCTTTGCCAGCGGCATGTACCTTGCTTTTACCAGCGGTATGGATACTTATCAAAGCTTAGATATGATTGCCCAGATTGTGGAAAACGATGATATGGAGAACAAAATCGAGCTTTGCAAGCAGGAAATCGAACAGCATTCCGATCTTCCCGAAGCTCTGTCAAAAGCTCAGATATTTTCAAATCTTTACTCACGTATGGTTGCCGTAGGCTTTCGCTCCGGCTCCATCGATACGGTAATGAAACAGATCTCTCAAAATTATGAGAATGAAACCGACAAGCAGATAAGCAGAATTATTTCCATTATTGAACCCACCCTGGTAATTCTTTTGTCACTTATTGTCGGCGTCATCCTTTTGTCGGTTCTTCTTCCGCTTATGGGAATTATGTCCAGTATCGGCTAACAGAAGGAGGCATGGATATTATGAATCGCTTTGCAACCAAGAATGATCAAAGTCCATTACATTTTCTTCCACGCATAAGACTAATTTATTTTTTATGTCCTCTGCTGTTGATCCTCTTTATACTTGGACTTTCCTCTATCAGTGAAACCACCGTCAGCAGACAACAGGAAAGTCTTGAAAATGCGCTAAACAGAGATATTATTCATTGCTATGCGGTGGAGGGCTTTTATCCACCCAGTCTTGAATATATAGAGGAACACTACGGTCTTGTCTACGATAAGGATTTGTTCTTTGTGGATTATCAGCCCATAGGCTCTAACCTACGTCCTGATGTGACGATTCTATTAAAACAGTGAGGCGGCATTTATGGAAGAAAAACAGCAGCGGCATATTATTGATATTCTTTTTGTTTTAGCGCTTTTAGGTATTTTTGCCCTTTCCGCAATTTTTCTTATCTCTATTGGCGCAGATATCTACGGTAAAACCATGAATAATATGGAAAACAATTTTGATACCAGAACGGCTCTTGCCTACCTTACCGAAAAAGTTCGCCAGTCGGATCTTGAAAATCAAATTTCCATAGGAGAGCTTGACGGTCATCAGGCTATTATTATAACCTCCGGTGATGAGGATAACGGGTACCGAACATATCTGTATGAACACGAAGGATTTCTAAAAGAGCTGATGGTAAAGCAGAATGTTACTCTGGGGCCTTCTGCCGGACAGAATATTCTTGCAATATCCGGTTTTGAATTATCACCTGTTACCAGCAATCTCATCAACTGCCAGATTACCATAGCAGATCAGCAAACCTATGACCTGTATATTTATGTCCACTCAGGAGGTGTTAACCTTGAAAAATAGCGCATCTTCCCGATCAGGACTTTTCCTGATGGAATTAATTATTTCCATATTATTTTTCTCCCTGGCAGGCGCCGTATGCGTGAAGCTTTTTGTTAATTCACACATCCTCAGCAAGGACAGCGTAGAGCTTAATCATGCCCTTGAATGGAGCCAGAATGTTGCGGAGGTCTTTTATGGCTGCAATGGCGATATAGAAGAGATGGCTGCATTGTTTCAAAGCCAAAATCAAAATTGTATCCTTTATGATGCCTCCAATTCCCCGTCGGGTACCCCTGAATTGCATCTACTATTTGATGCGGATTTTTCTCCCTGCATTTCATATCAAAACAGTGGTATGATATTTTATTTTGTTTCCGCAACTGTAGAGCAGAAGGATCAACTGTTGTACTGCAATATCAAAGTATGTAATAATGATACTGAAAGCGCCGAGCATCAAGCCCGGGAGCTTATTTATGAATTGTCCGTTTCCTTATTTCCACAAAAGGAGGTAAAGCCTTGAACAGCCAAAAACGTTATGGATTAAATATCGGTACATCCTCTATACTTATCATTATTGTTATCCTTTGTTTAGTATGCTTTTCTTGTCTCTCCATCACCAGTGCTAATGCTGACTATCGTCTCAGCAGCAAGCTGGCCGAGCGAACCACCAATTATTATGAAGCTTGTAATCAGGCACAACGGCACCTTCTTGGGTTGTCCCAAAGGCTGGAAGAGATTTATAATCAAAGCCAAAATCAGTCTGAGTACGAATCTAAAATAGAAAAAGAGCCTTTTGGGGACTCCTCCCTGTCAGACTCTCTTACTTTTTCTTATTCCATTAATGACAATCAAATGCTTCAGGTAAGCATAGCCCCTTTATATCCGGAAACCAGCCAGGGCGATTTCTTAAAAGTAACAGGCTGGCAGGTCATAAACACCACCACACCTGAACAGGATAACAGTTTACCTGTCTTCGGAAGCAATTAATACACCGTGCACTACCGTTCTGTTCGTGCTGTGAAGGCCATGACAGGTGGATAATGTGACGATCTTATCGGATGAGGTAATTTCCTTATCCCATAACCATGTGGAGACCTCCAGAATATAATTAATATAATCCTGCTGATCCTCCTGCGTTTCAATCAAATTGTAGGTATCAGACTCAGAGGTTGTAATATAAACCGATGCGATTTCATACATAAAAGCCTGATCTTCTGTAAAAATATAAAAATAAGGGTCTTCCTCTATAATTGAATCGTCATTAAGCAGCTTCTTAAGAGAACCGAACATGGTTCCGTTTCTCATATTATGCCCATAAATAATGGTATTGTAATTATCCATATTGGGTTTGTTCAGGAAATCCATAAAGATAGCTCCCGAACTATTCTTTTCATTTTCAAAGGTATAATGGGTATAGTAATCGTTATCATCACCTCTGACTATAGGATAACTGATATCTAGCGGCTCATAATAAAGCCACCCCACTAAATCGCCATTAATTTCCTTCAACTGATCAAAATCAATTTCCAATGAAACAGGAATAACTGATTCCTTTGTTTCCTGCTGCTCTGCCTGCTCCCCTTCATCAGCCTGTGAAGTACTTTCCGTTTCCTCTACAACCTCAACATATTGCTCCAGGTCTCGATATTCATTAATGCCGGCCCGGTACTCTCTGGCAAGAATAAAAATATTGACAGATGCCACAACGATTAAAACTACGGATACTGCTAAAATGATCTTATAAATTTTATTACTCATAGCCCTTCCCGCCCTTCTATCACTTATACTTTATTTTACAATAAAGAAACGGAAAAATCTACAAATTTGCGTATCTGTGCGCAAAAAAATACCGCATCCTTCGATGCGGCATTTTGTCTTTGATTTAATAGCCAAATTCCTGAGCCCAATACCATGTACCGTCACTTCCTACATGAACAACAATTGCTCCTGTAGCAAAATCAGGAAACAGGATGTTATCCTTGTGAGTAACGGAATCCATCCAGCCCTTAACAGCTCCATCAGCTGTAGCATAACCTTTTGCAAGGTTCTCTCCATAGATCAGGTTGCTATTTACAGTCCAGTATTCTGAACCGTCAGGTCTGTTGTGTGACCATACCTGAGAAGCCTCCACTGCTCTGACTGCTGCTGCCTGCTCAATACCGGAATCCCAAGTAAGTGCGGAAAGACCTGCACTCTGTCTCTGGGCATTAACAATATCAAAAGCTGCCTTTGCAGCTGCGCGAGAAGCATCAGTACCGGAAAGTGAATTTGCGAGGCTGACCATCTCGGGTTCAATATAAACGATGCCATCGGCAGGTTCACCCTCAGCTCTTCTTTCAGCCTGATCTGTAACACTTCCCTCATTCTTGACTGAAACATTGTGATAAACAATGCCCCCTCCTGCAAGAGCCAGTACAAGCAATAAAGCAACTATAATCCGTGTGATCTTAGTTTTACTCATACTTTACACTTCCTTTCGTCCCTATTAGGGAAATTAAGCCATACTAAAGTACTATTTCTTCTACCTCTATACTACTACAACTTCCAAAAAAAACAAGTACTTTTTTACCATTTTTTTTAAATTAATAAATACTTAAGATTGTACAACCTTTACAAGAGCGCCTGATATACATCACGCTTGGTTATTCCCCTGTCCGCTGCCACCTTTTTCATAGCTTCCTTCCGATCCATGCCCTGCTCCTCATAAAGCATCATATGCTCCTTCAGCGTAAGTCTTTCCCATTCCTTCTGCTTTTCTAACATAAGCTGCCTTCGGCAAAGGCCCTCCAGCACAAGCACATATTCCCCCTTAGGCTCATTGTTTTCATAGTATTCTATAGCTCCTGCCAAAGTGGTAGGATAGATGGTCTCAAATCTCTTAGTCAGTTCCCTGCACAGAGTAATGCGCCTCTCCCCTAGAACCTCATACAGCTCTGCCAACGTCCTTTTCAAGTGATGGGGCGCTTCATATATGATAATTGTCCGGGTTTCCTCCTTAAGTTCATCCAGTATAAATTTCTTTTCCTTTTTATCGGAAGGCAAAAATCCCTCAAAACAAAATCTTCTTGTAGGCAGTCCCGAAAGGGTAAGCGCCGTGATGCAGGCACAGCATCCGGGAAGAGAGGTAACAGAAATTCCCGCCTCCATACACTTCGCCACTAAGACTTCACCGGGATCTGAAATTGCCGGGGTTCCTGCGTCTGTAATCAGTGCAATATTTTTGCCGCTATGAAGCCACGAAACAATCTGATCGGCCTTCTCCACCTTATTATATTCGTGATAGCTGGTCATAGGCGTTTTAATATCAAAATAATTAAGCAGCCTGATGCTGTTTCTGGTATCCTCTGCCGCTATCATATCCACCTCGCGCAGCGTATCGATCACTCTGGGCGTCATATCGCTTAAATTTCCAATTGGTGTAGCACACAAAAACAAAGTTCCCGTCATCACTGTTCTTCCTTAATAAGTCCTTCCTCCGTATAACGGTTTGCTGCATTCCACAAAATCCACTCCTCATATCCGGCATCATAAACCGCCTGAATCTGTGCTCTGATTTCCTCTGCTCCATAGGAAATATGCCCCTTTACCCAGGTAGCTGTAAAATCCTGAAGCCAAGGCCTTACCTGCACCTTTATTCCTTCCAAAGGCTCCAAAGCTGCCAGTTCCTTTTTGGTATACTCGTCCTCTATGGCTTCTCCCAGGTTGTTGCCCGACACAGAGGTTTCCTTTTTCTCCTCAATTCCCGCAAGCACCTTCCTTGAGGATTGCATTGCCGCCAGCACCAGGCGATAAGGCTCCGCATCCGGTACCGGAATATTATAATTATAAGGACCATAATGGGAAGGATAAACCATAGGACTGATATAATCCAGATACTTGGAAAGCTCTACATAATCCTGTCCCACAATCCGCTGATCCTTTTCGCTGTCTATCACCACACCGTACACATCTGCTGAAACCGCCCCTCCCGCAGCATGAATCTGTTCCGAGGCATACTTTATAAACTCCGTAATAATTTCCCGTCTGTCCTCGTCCTGTACATCCTCACCAAAACAGGCATTTTCCATATTTGCATCTGTTGAAAATCTCAGATAATCAAACTGAATTTCATCAAACCCCACATTTAGCGCTTCATCCGCAATGGTCAGCAGATAGTCCCACACCTGCCGATTATAGGGATTAAGCCACGAAAGGCCGTCCTTATCCTGAAAAATACTGCCGTCCTTGTTGTGCACACACCAATCCGGCTTCTGCTCTGCCAGATATGGGTCTTTAAAAGCTACAATTCTGGCAATTAAATAGATATTTTTTGCTTTACATTCATCAATCAAAGCATTGATATCCCCAATATATTTTCTGCAGGCACCTAATTCCTGCACCATGGGAGCATCCATGCTGTAGGTAACCCTTCCCTCATCATTTTTTACATCAATCACGATGGCATTTAATTCTGTCTTATCCACAAGATCAATCAGATTTTCCATATTGGATGTGCCTGCCATGGCACCGGTAACAAAAATACCTTTCACCTTCGGACGTTCTGTCTCTTCCTCCTGCTCTTCAAGAAGCTGATCAGCCTCCTGTGAAAACTCTTCTGACCCATTCGGCGATACACTCTCATATCCCTGAACAGCCTCAGCAGAATCGTCTCTCTGTATATCCTCATTCATCTCAGCAGGCTGCGCCTCATTCAATCCGTCAATCGATATGTCCTTTTCATCCCCAGCCGGCTGTGCGCTGTCATCATCCCTACTGCCGCAGCCCCAGCTAAGACAGGCCAAAAGCAACAATAGCAGCAATAGCAATGTTTGATTTTTCTCTGGTACTCTACCTGAAATCATAAGTATATCTCCATCAAAAGGCATCCATGCAGTATTTCCTCAATATCCATAAACTTCATATATCTCATCAGAATATAAATTCGGCTCACGATATACAATCAGTGGCTTCTCTACCGTCATACGAGGTTTTCCGCCTCTGCTTGCCTCTATCAGTACCATATTAGGCTCCTTATCCGCAAAAGGGTGCACCATTCTCATCCGCTTGGGCTCAAGCCTGTATTGTCTCAGCAAAACCACAATATCTACAAGCCGAAAGGGCCTGTGCACCATAAAAAAATTACCTCCCGGTCTAAGCAATCCTGCTGCCTGGGAAATAACATCCTCTAAAGTGCACAAAAGCTCATGTCTTGCAATGGCCTTAGGCGCCTCCGGATTGGTAAGCCCGTGATTTTCCGTCATATATGGTGGATTACAGGTTACAACGTCAAAAGAAGCAGCGCCAAAGAGACTGACTGCTTCCTTAATATCTCCTGTTACAATTTCTATTTTGTCCTCCAGATGGTTCAGGGCTACACTTCTTCGCGCCATATCAGCGCTGTCTTCCTGAATTTCCAGTCCTGTTAAATGAGCTGCCTCTGTCTTTGCCTCCAGCAAAATTGGAATAATACCGGTTCCGGTTCCAAGATCCAAAACCTTTTCCCCTTCCCTTACTCTGGCAAAGCCGGAGAGCAGTACTGCGTCCATCCCAAAGCAAAACCGCTTAGGATCCTGAATAATCCTGTAGTGATTTCTCTGCAAATCGTCAATTCGCTCATTCTCTTTCAGCGTTACCAATTATCTGTCCTCCGCAGAAATCCTAATTATCGTCAAGCTTTGATCTGCCTTCTTCCTTCTCCAGCTTTTCAAGCTCTTTCAATTCCGCATCCTGAACATCTACCTTATTATGCCTGTGCTTTCTCTTAAAGCGAAGCTGATCCACACGATATTCCTGAATTTCCTTTTCGTCATCTACTTCAACGATAACCTTCACAAGCTGTCTAAGCACATTAACGCTGTGCACCTCACCCTTTAAGCCGTCCTCTGTAGTAACATGGTCACCCACATTAGGCAGCCTGCGGTTTAATTCCTCGTAGGTCTCTTCCTCATGCTTAAGGCAGCACATTAATCTTCCGCACACACCGGATATTTTAGTAGGATTTAAGGACAGATTCTGCTCCTTCGCCATCTTAATGGAAACAGGGACAAACTCAGATAAATGCTTATGGCAGCAAAGCTCTCTTCCGCAAATGCCGATACCGCCTAAAATCTTTGTCTCATCCCTCACACCAATCTGGCGCAGCTCAATTCTGGTTTTAAATACTGAAGCCAAATCCTTAACAAGCTCTCTAAAGTCAATACGCCCATCCGCCGTAAAATAAAACAATACTTTATTATTGTCAAAGGTATACTCCGCATCAATAAGCTTCATCTCAAGGCCATGCTTTTGAATCTTCTCCAGACAAATCTTGTAAGCATCCTTTTCCTTCCGCTTGTTATCGGCCTCCTGCTCGTCATCCCTCTGGGTAGCAATACGGAGAACCGGCTTTAAAGGCTGCACTACCTTATCTTCCTCAACCTCTCTGGGATCTCCCACTACAGTTCCATATTCTATTCCTCTTGCGGTCTCTACAATCACATGATCGCCGCGCCTAATATCAAGCTCACCGGGATCAAAAAAATATATCTTACCGGCGGTTCTAAACCGCACACCGATTACATTAATCATAAATCTATCAACCTCACTCAGTTCTCTTTAATCGTTAAAAGCAGAAGCTCCATAGCCAAGTCAAAATTTACATTAGCATTCAATCTCTGCTTTGTTTTTTCAAGGGCATCACTGATCAGTTCAATTCCCTCGTAAGTACTTCTGTCAGCTACCTTCTTAATATACTGTATTTCCTCTCTGAAAATCAAGTGGTTTGCATCATGAGTCGCCTTAAACAAGAGCACATCACGATACCACACGGAAAGAATATCCAGATAATCATTTACATCAAACTTATATTCATTAATTTTTTTGATGGCAGCAACGATCTCGCTTATTTCCATCTCATTGATATACTTAAGCAGGGTAATGGCTTCTTCCTTAACCTTGTCAAATTCCTCGCTTCCGGCAAGCATCTTTGCTTTGCCCAGATTTCCTCTTGCAAAGGCAGTACAGATATCCGCCTTGTAATCCGGTATCTGCATATGCTCCATCAAAAATTGCTTTATCTGGGCATCGGACGCCGGCTTCATATTCAAAACCACACATCTGCTTAAAATGGTAGGAAGCAGTGAATCTACATTGGTAGTCAGGATAAGGATAACCGCATATTCCGGCGGCTCTTCCAGAGTCTTTAACAGGGCATTCTGCGCCTGAATAGTCATCTTTTCCCCTTCATTCATAATGTAAATCTTCCTCGGGCTGCTGTAGGGCTTAATGGCAATATCACCGTTAATCTGGCTTCTGATATCATCCACGCTAATGGTACCGGGCTTTTCATGGGTAATAAATATAATATCCGGCTGATTTGCACTAAGCGCCTGCCTGCAGGAATGGCATTCCTGGCATGGCTCCGCATCCTGCCTGTTTTCACACTGCAGTGCCATAGCAAAAGTCTTGGCAATAAATTCCTTGCCGGAACTTCTCTCGCCATTAATAATATAAGCATGAGAAACCTTATTCATTCTTACCGCATTTTGTAAATGCTCCTTTATTTGTTCTTGTCCCACAATATCAACAAATCTGCTCATATACCCTCTCTCTTTCCTATACTACCGCAGCTTCGGTTTCCCGGCTTAGGTAAGGATATCCAATAAAAGTCCTCTAATTTCCCCAATTTTTGAAAGAATAAGCAGATGATCCTGCTCATCCTTCATCAGCTCCTGTGCCAGCGCATCCAGATTTTCATCTACCAGGCGGATAATTCCGTAAACCCTGTGACGGCCCTTGCGGTCCAAAAAATTTTCACGGCTGAAGGAATGAGAACGGCTGACAATCTCATTCATGAAATCCTTAATCAGCCCCCGATATCTTTTCATGTCCCTGATATCACGCTTTTTAGCAAGCTTGTCACCCTGCATGGTAATTTCCTCCATCAAGGTTCCAAGCCTTGCCTGAAGCTCCTGCTCTTCAATATGGCTGACCAGTGTGAACTTAAAGGCGCCATCCGCTTCCCTCACCGGCGCTGCTGCCTCAGGCTGCGCCACAGGTGTTGTCTGATTCACTTTAATATCCAAACCGGTCACCCCCTGTTCTTATAGATTATTTTGAATGTATTCCTTGATTTCCGCAATACATTTTGCCAAATTATCATTGGAAAATCTTCCCGCTATTCCTGCCTTTTGAATCTTTTCCTCCGAAAAATCCTCTGCATCCGCAAGATATCTTCTACACATTTCCTGATAACGCGGATTATCCTGCTTTCGCTCTCTGTCAAGTGCCCTCAAAAGCCTGATACCGTCATCAAGCTCCAAAAGCACCGGCAGCACCTTATCCTTCCCAAAATACTCTGACGTTTTCAGATAAGATTCCAATGTTCCTATAATGAGATAATTGTACCTGTCAAGGTCAATATTTCCGTCGTCCACCGTAAAATAACGCCACAATCCATGATATGTATGATACACCCGCGCCTCAATCACCCTGCCTTGCGCCACAAGCTGCTCATATCCGACATCATCTGTAAAGTGATATTCTTTTCCTTCTTCTTCACCGATTCGTATCGGCCTGGTGGTATATGGGACAATCCTTTTAAGCTCCAATTGCTCACAGGAAAGGAGCTCTTTATAAACTGTATCCTTTCCTGTGGAGCTTTTCCCCATTAAGTATATCATTTTTCCCATTGAATTTAAACCTCAACAACACGCAACATGTTGGTTTTTCCCGATATTCCAAGGGGTACACCCGCTGTAAGAACCACCTTATCACCCTTCTTAATATAGCCTGCCTCTTCTGCTGCATGAACCGCCTCGTCAAACAAATCATCGGCAGTATTTTCTCTGGCAATCCAAATGGGAATTATCCCCCAGGAAAGACTGAGCTGTCTGCATATCTTAGGGCTGACACTACATGCAATAATCGGACAGCCGGGCTTATAACGTGAAATCATTCCTGCGGTAAAGCCGGAAATCGTGACTGTAATAATCGCTGCTGCCTTTAAGTCAATTGCTGTCGTGCAGGTAGCATGAGAAATAGCGGTAGTTACATCAAAGCTGTCAATGTTCTCCTTCCTCTTCATACGTCCGGCATAATCAATATCCTGCTCCGTACGCTCAGCAATTTTGGCCATAGTCTTTACAGCTTCCACAGGATAAAGACCTGCCGCACTCTCACCGGAAAGCATAATCGCTGTGGTTCCGTCATAAATTGCATTGGCAATATCTGTAGCTTCTGCCCTGGTAGGTCTGGGATTTTTAATCATAGATTCCAGCATTTGTGTAGCTGTAATTACATGCTTACCCTGAGCCTCAGCCATTTTAATCATTCTCTTTTGGACTACCGGCACCTCCTCCATGGGAATCTCCACCCCCATGTCGCCTCTTGCCACCATAATACCGTCAGAAACGGTCAGGATATCCTCTAAGTTGCGTATACCCTGCATATTTTCAATTTTAGCAATGATTTTCATGTGGCTGTCATGCTCATCAAGGATCTTTCTGACCTCCAGAATATCCTCCCTGCACCTGACAAAGGATGCCGCAAGAAAATCAAAACCCATATCACAGCCAAACATAATATCACTTTTGTCTACTTCGCTGATGTAAGGCATGGATAATGCAGCTCCCGGCACATTAACACCCTTATGATTGGAAATCGGTCCTCCGTTAATCACTGTACATATTATATCGGCTTCATCAATCTCATCCACAACCATTTCAATCAAACCATCGTCAATTAAAATCGTGGTTCCCACAGAAATATCATTCTTAAGGTTCTTATAGGTAATGGAAACCTTCTCATTGTTTCCAAGTACCTCATCCGTAGTAAGGATAAACTTCTGACCGTTTACAAGCTCTGTTCTTCCGCCCTCAATATCCTTAAGCCGAATCTCCGGTCCCTTGGTATCCAATAATGTTGCTACCGGAAGTCCCAGCTCATTACTCACCTTAATCACTCTGTCAAATTTTTTCTTATGTTCCTCATGAGTTCCATGAGAAAAATTGAAACGTGCCACATTCATTCCCGCAAGCATTAATTCTCTTAACTTTTCCTCGCTCTCACTGGCCGGTCCTATTGTACATATAATTTTCGTTTTACGCATATTAATATCTATTCTCCTTTTTCCTAGATTGCCCTAAAGCAACCACCTTTATTTTATTATCATCAATTCCTGAAACAGTATAATCATGCTTGTGATATTCCATAATAATATCCAAAACCTGTTTCGTTATCACTTCACCAGGCACCAAAAGCGGAACCCCCGGCGGATAAAGATTTACAAAATCCGCAGCTATTTCGCCCTCTGCATCTCTAATATCCACATTCTGACAGGATGCAAGAAACGCATCCCACATACTCATTTTCACGTGGGGCTTCTGCTTTGAGAATGACATAGGCACATTTTCTTCCCTATCCTGATGCAGGCCTGCATCAATCTCCAAAAGTGCATTAATAAGTCTCTTAACACCTTCTTCTGTATCCATCATAGTCAAAATAGCAAGCACATAAGTGCCACAAGCCATTTCCATCTGCAAATGATACTTCTCCCTCAATATCCGGTATAGCTGCTTTCCTGTTACAGATGAATTTTTGACGGATATGACAAGCTTTCCCGGTTCCGTATCGGGACATACCCTGATGCATTTACAATGCTCCAGCGCATGAAACAATTCATTTCTAAAATGCAGAAGCTGTTCAAGCCGATCCTTCCCCTCACGCTTTACAAGAAATAACGCCTCATCAATCCCTGCCATCAGAAGATAAGAAGGGCTGCTGCTTTGATAAATCCGCAAATACTTCTTTAGCCTTTCTACGTCTGTCAGTTCTCCGTTTCTGTGAAGAAGCGCTGTCTGCGTAGGCGCCGGTAAGGTCTTGTGAACACTGTGAATCACAAAATCGGCCCCTTGGCTGACCGCATTTTCCGGATAAGACGGATGAAATCCAAAATGAGCCCCATGTGCCTGGTCAACAATCAACGGCAGATGGTATTGATGTACCAAATCTGCAATCGTCCTGACATCGGAAACAATTCCTTCATAGGTTGGAGAGGTAATCACCACACCGGCAATTTCATCTCCTGCATTCAAAGCTGATATTCCCGCCTGCTCTGTAATAGAACAAATTTCCCTTTCAATCTGTGACGCTGTGATTTCCCCCGCAATATCATATTCCTCATTAACCGTGGGAAATACATACCTCGGCTCCATGTGGTTTAAAAAAGCCGCATGATATACGGCTTTATGACAATTCCTTGCTATAATCAGCTTATTTCCTCGTCCCGCTATTGCCGAAACAGCACTTAAAATACCTGATGTACTGCCATTAATCAAAAAATAGGTTTCTTTTGAATGATAAAGCTGTGCTGCTCTATATTGGGCGTCCCGGATTATCGTTTCCGGCTGATGCAGATTATCAAATCCGTCAATTTCCGTAATATCCTGTCTATAAAACTTATTTAAGGGCCCGCTTTCCTTATTTCGCTTATGCCCCGGCATGTGAAAGGGATAAAAATCGCTGTCACTGTACCTTTTTAGACTTTCATACAGTCTCCCACTCATTCACTTACCCGTATCCTTACCCTTGCTCTTCCCGCTCCCTGATGCAGACGCAGCGTTTCCAACAACGAACAATATTTATCAGCAGTGGTCACAATCCATGCTTCCCTGCAAAGAGGGGGCACTATGGTCAAAGGCCACATGTGTTTTTTGATAATGTCCTTCTCACGCAGAGTCAGCTCATATTCCCGATCAGCATTTCTAAGTGCTATTCCGGGATGATAAAACCCGTGCAGCATTTGATAATTTTCTCTATTCCTGTCATGCCAGTCATAAAGAAAATAATCGTGCAAAAGCGCTCCTCTTATCAGTTCTCTTTCACTGCAGGAAATACCCAAAAACCTGCTTATGGCAACACTCTTGCCAGCAACATCTATGCAGTGAGTATGAACCGGAATAGAGCCATGCTGAATATAATTTCTTGTGCTTTTAAAATTTTCCGATTTCAGGATATCCGAAGCATGCTTTTGAAGAAGTCTGTATACTTCCTTCTTTTTTTCATGCTTTCTTCTCAGCTTTTCCAATTTTCTTATACTTTTTTCTTTCATTATGCAGTCTCCTACATATTTAAGCCATAGAGCCTATCGTTATTTATTTTACCATATATAACGATTCAAATACACCAAATATCCCAAAAATCAAAATCTTTCTAAGCTTCCGCATTCGTCACTGCAATGACAGAGACCTTCTCCATTCCATTCTCACCAATGTCTCCATCAAATACGACTCTGACCCTCTGTCCGCTTACAAATTCATCATTTTCACCGCTGTAAATTACTGTTTCCGGCGCAAGATCAAAATGCAATACCTGCCCTTCCTCCGTCTCCAGCGTGATGCTGTCCTTATCAATCTTAAGGAGGGTTCCCTCTACCATGTAATAGCCCTCCTCCATGGGAGCTGTCTGCGCCACCTGCGCTGCGTAATCGGCTTCCTCCCCGGGCACTGCATCTGCACCAAAGCTGCTTACAGCCACGTCAGCACAACCTGTCGCAATACTTGCAAACAGGCTGCAAACTAAAATTAATAAAATAAACCTTTTCATAATCCTCTTCCTCATATAAAAAATCACTTTTCAAAGATACTATAAAGTGAAGAAAAAAGCAAGTTTTTCAGGCTATTACATGCCCAGTCCTGTCAGGAAATTTCATTAAATATCCGAATTTTATTTCAAATAAACATATCGTAATACAAAGAAAAGAAATATTATCATAGTTTTTGTTAAAAAAATATGATACAATAATTTTTCAACATTATATAATTATTCTAGGGGGTCAAACAACATGAATACTAACATTATTGAAGAGTACATGAATAAAGCATTTACTCTTGTGATACTTGTCATTACAAGCGCATGCTTATGTGCCGGTATCACTTTTTCCGCTCTGAAGCTGCTGGGATTTTATCCTGACATTTCCGGAATGGTTTTAGGAATATTTGTAACAACCTGTATTATTTACTTTTTGATCGGATTATACTTTATTTTTCATTCTTTTGAAGTGAACGAAAACGGCGAAAAAAGAATCAAGCCTAATATGCTGAGATTTGGAAAAATTTTTGTTGTTTTAGTTATGTCTATTCAGTTTAACTTCATTTCCTATATGGTTCCTTCCAGGCAGTTTTGGGGATTTACCTTTTTCTTTTTAATCTTAATGGCGTTTTTTCTGGATTTTAAAATGGTCTTAGTGTCATCTGTAATCGTTTTAATCTCCATAACCGTATCCAGCGTTATCAGGATGGACACTATCCTGCCTGTCTTTGACGAATACATTGTACCCGAAATGGTTCTTAGAATTATAGGAGTAGTTCTTTCCGTTTCCTCAATATTATTCTTTACATATCTGGTCGGCAACC
Source organism: Bacillota bacterium (assembly GCA_030524555.1). Classification (GTDB taxonomy): domain Bacteria; phylum Bacillota; class Clostridia; order Lachnospirales; family Lachnospiraceae; genus Suilimivivens. The sequence goes on from JAUNGK010000001.1 coordinate 83,242, forward strand.
GCCTGATCAATGTCAAACAAGATCAGCTGGAGGAAAACAATTCCCGTATGGAAAAGGTTCTTTCAACTGCCTCCTCTTTAGCAGAGGATTTAAGCAGAACAAGTATTGTATTATCCGAAATATCTCAAAATGAAAGCTCATCAACAGAGGAACTATCTGCCACCAGCGAATCGCTTCTGGCAGAAAGCCGAAATGTATTAGATAAAACGGAAAAGAGTAAAGAAAATATGGCTTCTCTTGAGGCCTGTTCATTAGAATTGGACAAACATATATCCTCCGTAGAAGAAATTTCTCACAAGCTGTTGGAAAGATCAGAAAATAATGAGGTTCTCTTAAAGGAACTCCAAATTAAAAACCATGCTGTAACAGAAGCTTTACAAAATACAAAAAATATGTCCGAAATATTAGTGAAATGCGTTGACGAAATCGGAATTGCATTAAATGTAATTAGTGAAATATCTTCACAAACCGGACTGCTTGCTCTAAATGCCTCCATTGAAGCTGCAAGAGCCGGAGAAGCAGGTAAGGGATTTGCTGTTGTAGCGGAATCCGTCAGCGGTCTGGCCTCTAATACAAAACAGTCTCTAAGTGATATTCAGGATGTTATTAACAAACTGCAAATCAACGCAGGAGAAATGGTTTCATCAGTGGAAGACAGTACTGCCAATCTGGAAAGCCAGAATGAAACCTTCGTCACAACCTTTACAGGAATTAACGATATGATGGCGATCATCAAAGAATCTCTTGATGGAATTACCAAAATGGATCAGGTAAGAAATAACCAGAATAGTATTATTAAAACCACCGTAACAATTAATGAAGAAATACTTGAAGCAATTCAGGCTGAAAATAATCAGTTTGCCAGCATTTCAAATATGATCGAAGACAACACCTCAGATATCCTGAAAATGACACAGCAGGCTGAAAGATTAGATCAGATGATAAGTGCTCTGAAAGCTACATTGCTCAATTAGAATAGTATTATTTTAAAGACCTTCATGATCTCTCCAAAACAGACAGATTACATTTAAAGAATTTGTCACTTTGGAGGGATCATATTATTTTTGCGGACAATCCATTACCGCTTCATACAGATTCCTACCCATTTTTTCCTCAAAGTACTCCTTAAGCTCATAATTCTTTTGACGCTTACTCAGGGGATAAGCAGCGCCATATCTTCTCTCCACATCATCCATACGTGTTTTCAAATCCACTATCCTGTCCGGAAATGCTATGCTGTCGCATAACTGGATCAGTCTGTCATAATCATCATATTCATAGGTCTCAATAAGCCTTAATAGCAGCTCATAATCCTCCTGTGAGATATCTCTGTTACCAATATAATTATCAATATTCTTCACTCCAAAGGAATGGGTAATACACACCTTGGCAGCTTCATCATACCCAAGCTCTATCAAGTACTTATATCCATCTGTAACATGAGCAAGGTGCGTAACACCGTACCTGCGTCCGATATCATGTAAAAGTCCTAAAATATAAGCCTTTTCACCATCCATTCCACAGCTTACCGCAATTCTTTGCGCACATTTGGCAACCATCCTGCTGTGATCTCCCCACGGACCGGGATTTATAGTCTCAGCTTCTGCAAGCATCTTCTCTGCTTCTTTTCTATCAGGAAACATATGAGGTTCCTCCTTTTGCGCTCATTATACACCCAGGCAAGAATATATTTATATATTATTTCCTAAAAAATTCCTTGCACAAGCTAAATTTCAATCATCATTTCCCCTATCATCAGCAGCATATAATCAGCAAATTCCTGTGCTTCGGCTTTGCTCACTTGCATATCAATACCCAAAGCATAGCTTTGCAATGCCGCTGTAATGAATGACTGATATTTGCCTGCAAGATTTTGTAATGCCCATTCTCCTCCCTGCTTTTTAGAAACAACCAGATTACTCTTAAGATAGACTGCCGCCCTGCACAAATTTAAAATTACATACACCGGGTTTTCCAGAATATCTTCTTTGGCTCCCTCAATATCGCACCAAATACTGTCCAGATAATCTTCTCTCGTCACATCCCCAAATATTTCGTCTATTTGAGCTCCATACAAAGCAATTCCATAATTCTTTATAATCGTAAAGTGTGCCGCCAGATCCTTATCGGTTCCCTTCATTTTACTGATATAATCCGCAGGCCTGGTAATAAACCACTGCAGATGCATATTAGAAAAATGAAGATCAAAGGGAGTAGGATAAAGAAAATTTTTACAATACACTTTCTTAACAATACTCAGTTCAATCCCTTTTCCAGGGGCTGATTTATTCAGTTCTACCACCTCATCCTTTCGCTTAGAAAAATACACCATATATCATAAGCAAATATTTCCTCTGCTTATCTGACGTCATACATGTAACCTTTGACATTTCAAATTTTCCATATCGCCAGCCCATTGAATACTGTTCAATTATATTATACTGAACAACATTCAAAAGCCAATCTCTTTTCAAAAAGGCAGCATAGCTATCTTATACGCAAATACTGCAGGATACATGCAAATATACAAAGAATGCTGTTTTCAAATCATTATTACAAAACTTTATAATCAATATCTTGTAAAGACTGCTTTCTTTGTTATAATATTTCTAAATTGCGAGCTTTTCTTTTACATAACAGCTCTACTCTATTGATTATTGATTTTAAAATAAGGAGGTTCTTCCATGTATTGTCCTAAATGTGGTACAGAAACAAACGGAAAATTTTGCCCAGGCTGCGGCATGGAATTAATAAGAAATGAAACAAATATTCATTCATCAAAGCCAAAAAGGATATGCCCTAAATGTCACGGGGAAAATATCAGTTATCAAACAGTAACAGAACAAAAAAAAGACCGGCTGCTTCATGGTTATGATATACATATTTTTAGCCATATCCTGTATTG
>JAUNGK010000022.1 GCA_030524555.1 Bacillota bacterium
GCCTGCGGAGGCACCGGCAGCAAAGGCAACGGAAAAGCCCGCGGAAGCATCCGTACCTACACAGGCTCCTGCAGAAGTAACCATAGAGCCTCAAAATTCTGAGAATACTCAGCTGCAGGAGGAGGCTTTAGCGGAACCTGAGATTACGGTGACAGCTGCAACGCCTCAGCCCCAGACAGCATCTAAGGATAAGTCTGTTATTGCCATGGAAATGGATCATAACAGCAAAGTATATGCCCAAACCCTGGAACAGATCAGAGATCAGGGGAAAAAGGTGGTTCTGGAGATGGGAGACGGAGTAAGCTGGAGCATAGACGGAAATGCTATGGGAGACGGGGAGCTTGGTGATGTTGACTTCAAGGTTACCATGGGAAACAGTAATATTCCGAAGGAAAAGAAGGATGCCCTGACAGAAGGAGAAAGCTATGTTGAGCTTTCACTGGCCCATGACGGAGCATTTGGATTTGCAGCGGTACTTCGTGTTACCCTTGAAGAGGCACAGTCCGGACAATATGCAAATCTGTTCTACTATAACGAGCAGACCGGTGAGTTTGAATTTATGTGTGCAGCTCTGATAGGAAGTGATAATGTAGCAGCATTTGAATTTATGCATGCATCGGATTACATTATTATTGTCAGTGATGAAACTAAGGAAACCCTGCTTGAAGCAAGAGCACCGGAAATGGAAGAGGCAGAGAGGATCATCATGGAGGAAGAAAATAATACGGCCAATGAAAAGCCTGCCAAAGAGCCTGTTAAGGCAGCAGGGATCATAGCGTTGATTCTTCTTGGAAGTACAGCTCTTGTGATTGGAGCATTCCTGATCTTTAGAAGAAAAGATGATTAAGGGTGCTGCCTGATTTTATGAAAGGAAGCTTATAAGATATGAGTAAGACCGGAAAAGGTATTATTTTATTGTTCCACTTTGAGGAAGGCCCGCAGTTTGATGCAGTGTGTAAAGCCCTTTTTCTTACACAGATAACGGTAAGAAATGTGAGGAGGGAAGCGTATGGGATGACCATCGGTCAGCTTGCAGACAGGCAGACGCCGCCCAAAAGCAATGTGTTAAGTAGTGAGTTGGACGGACAGATGATTGTGTTTGCCAATCTGTCGGAAGATGAGCTTAACAGGGCGCTGGCTTTGCTTCGCTCCAATCCGGCCTGCGGAAAGATACCTTATAAGGCCATAATGACGGATAATAATAAAAAGTGGAATGCTTATGAGCTTTTGGCAGAATTAAAGAAGGAGCATGCCGCAATGCATGCACATTCATAATAGAATTATCAGAAAAAAAGGGAGCGTTCAAACGCTGCCTTTTTTACATTAAACGCTGGTCTTTCCACCTTGCCATGCAGGCCCGCAGAGGGTAAAATACTAATGGTGGAAAAGCACAGATTATGAAAGGAAAACAGTACAGATAAATTATGATAAGGAAAGAAGACTACCCATATTTATATGAAACCCATCTGCACACCAGTCAATCCAGCAGATGCGCCCATGCCACAGGCCGGGAAATGGCCAAAGCGGCCAAGGAGGCCGGATATACAGGAATTATTGTTACCGATCACAATTGGTACGGAAATAACTGCATTGATCCGAAGCTGCCCTGGGAGCAGTGGGTGGAGGAATTTTGTAAGGGCTATGAGGATGCCAAAAGCTGGGGAGAGGAAAATGATTTTCAGGTCTTTTTTGGTTATGAGGCTAACTACAGAGGAACGGAGTTTTTGATATACGGAGTAGATAAGGCCTGGCTGAAGGCACATCCTCAGATTAAGGACGCTTCCATACAGGAGCAGTATCAAATGATCCATGGGGCGGGAGGCCTTGTGATACAGGCGCATCCCTACCGGAAGGAGGACTATATTCCAGAGATCAGGTTGTTCCCCGAGGATGTGGACGGGGTGGAGGGCATTAATGCAACCCACTCCTGTCATTTAAGTCAAAATCACAACGATCCGGAGTGGGACACTATGGCGGTTGCCTATGCCGGAGAGCATCACCTGCCCATGACTGCCGGTTCGGATGTACACAGTACGCTGATCTTTGGTGGCGGGGTGGCATTTAAGCGAAAGCTTTCCTGCGTAGAGGATTACTGCCATGGGATTTTAACCGGGGAGGACTATATTCTGACCAATGGGGATGCGTGGTTTACAAAGACAGGAGAGCTTATATGATTTTTTTGCATATTTCGGATTTGCATATTGGGAAAAGTGTCAGTGATTTTTCCATGCTGGAGGATCAACGATATATTTTAAATCAAATTCAGGAGATTGCCCAGGCAAACCATGTAGATGCGGTGGTGATAGCGGGGGATATTTATGACAGGGCAATTCCCACAGGGGAAGCGGTAACGCTGTTTGACAGCTTTTTAACCGGGTTGTCCCAAAAGAATATTCAAACAATCCTGATTAGCGGCAATCATGATTCGCCGGAAAGATTAAGCTTTGGAGAAGCACTGCTTGGCAGGCAGGGAGTCCATATTGCAGGGCTTTTAAAGGACGGTCCGGCTGTGGTGGAGTTTCGGGAAAAGGCACCTTCATCCCCGGATAAGGATGTGGTAACAGAGTTTGTCTTACTGCCCTTTTTTAAGCCTGCGCAGGCAGGGGCGGCAAACAGTGGTGAGGCTGTGGAAAAGATGCTGGGCCGTTATTGGAACCGGAAGCAGGGTAAGGAAACGGACATTATGCGTAAGAACCGTGTGCTGGTCACCCACTTTTTTGTCACTGACAGCGGCAGAGAGCCGGAGCTTTCGGACAGCGAGACTACCATACATGTAGGCGGGCTTGACAATGTGGATGCTTCCCTTTTCGCAGGCTTTGACTATACGGCACTGGGGCATATTCATAAGACGCAGCAGATCGGTGAGCATCCCATCTGGTATGCGGGAGCGCCTTTAAAATATTCCTTTGGGGAGGTCAGCCAGACTAAATGTGCACTTTTGGTTACGCTAGGGGAAACAGGCTTTCAGGAGATCAGACAGGTACCGCTCTATCCCATGAGAGAGTTCCGTAGGATCAGGGGAACCCTTCAGGCGCTTCTTTTGGCGGCACAGGGAGAAACCGAAGGAAAGCTTGATTATATTCAGGCGGTTCTTTTGGATAAGGGAGAGCTGATTGATCCCATAGGAACCCTGCGGAGTGTATATCCTAACGTAATGCAGATTTTGCGGCAGGAGGAGATGAATGCAAAGGAAGGTGAACCCTTTGCTCTTACAGGAAGCAGAAAGCTGGCGGAGAAGAAGGATGCACTGGCTTTGTTCGAGAATTTTTATCTGGAGGTTCGGGGAGAGGAGCTTTCAGAGGAAGGCAAGAGGATTGCAGCAGAGGCTGTAAAGTATGTGGAAGTATAGGATAGGAGGATGGTATGAAGCCTGTCAGACTGACTGTTTGCGGCTGGGGACCGTATAAAGGAAAACAGGATATTAATTTTGAAGGCCTTGACAGAAGAGGCTTATTTCTGATTACAGGGCCAACAGGTGCAGGAAAGACTACTGTGTTTGATGCGATTACTTATGCGTTGTACGGCAGCTTAAGCGGCAGCATAAGGGAAAAGAATACCGTGAGAAGCGATTTTGCCGATGCGGATGTGCCTACCTATGTAGAGCTTGTGATGACTCATGGCGGTAAGGAATACACCATATACAGAAATCCCGAATATTTAAGACCCAGAAAAAGGTCAGAGGGAATGACTAAGGAAAAGGAAAGAGCAGTCCTTACGGAGCCCGATGGCAGCAGCATTGAGGGAAGCAGTGAGGTGACGAAACGTATGATAGAGCTGCTTCGTCTGGATTGCCGGCAGTTTAAGCAGCTATCCATGATTGCCCAGGGCGAGTTTTCCAAATTGCTTTCCGCATCTCCCGCCGATAAGACTAAAATTTTTCGGGAGATTTTCGGTACGGATTTATACGAGAGAATGGCGTCTTACCTAAAGAATCAGTCATCCTCCGCCTACAGGCAGGTAATGGAATGCCGCCATAAGATGGATGAAGACATTGAAATGCTGCTGCGGGGAAGCTTGTTTGAAGGTGAAGCCGAGAAGGAGTGGAAGGAGCTTACCGCAGGGGAAAGCTATTATTATGAAGCCATTGTGGCATTCCTTGAAAAACAGCTATTGGAATACAGGACGCAGTGGAAGGACAGCAAACAAAGCTTTGAAAAGAGTGAGGAGCAGGTTAAGAAATATACCGAAAAGGCGGCCAGAGCAGAGAGGGCGCAGAGTCTTTTTGAAAAGCTGGAAGCGGAAAAAGAAAGGTGGACGCATCTTAAGGATAAGGCTCCCGATATGAAAAAGGCGGAGAAGATACTTTTAAGGGGAGAAGCAGCATCTGTTCTTCAGACGGCAGAAGCACGGAAAAATGCGGCTCAGGAATATGTGGCCGAGCTGGAAAAGATGATTAAGGATTCTGAAAACGAAATGCTTAAAATGCAGGAAAGGAAGGAACAGGAAAAGTCCTTTTATGAGCAGAAGGATTGTTTGAAGGCTGCTTACCAATGGGAGAATGAAAAGCAGGAGATTATGAAAGCCTGCAAAGAACTGCGGGAGCGGCGGGATAGAGAAAATGAAGAGTTATGTAAACTGAAAGAAAGCTATTTACAGGCTGAAAGGGTGGAAGAAACAGAGAAGATAAGCTATGAACAGGCAGAGAAAGCCTACCGGCATGGCATAGCGGGAATCTTGGGACAGGAGCTTAAGGAGGGCATTCCATGTCCGGTCTGTGGTTCCATTCATCATCCTGATCCTGCCGAAAGAAAACAGGATATGCCGGACGAGGAGCAGGTTAATCTTCTGAAAGAGGCTTTTGAGAAGAAGCAGCAAAAGAGGATCGAGCTTCACGGAAAGACCACAGCATGCCGCTCAAGAGTGGAGGAGATTAACAAACAGCTTGAGGAATATTCCTCTAAGCAGAAGGAGTTAGAAGAAAGGCTGTCGGGAGAAACGAAATTTATTCAGAAGTATTTGACAGAGTATGATGAAGCGGCATTTGGTCAAAGGTTAAAGGAGTATGAGCATATTCTTGCGGTTCTTGATGAGAAGAGTACGTCTCTTAGCAGGCAGCAAAAGGAACTGCAGGCTAAAAGGGAAGAAGCCAGGGCAAGGTGTGAAAAGTGGCAGGAGCAGCTGCTAGGTGGGGGCTTTAAGAGCGAAAAAAGCTATCGAAGCGCCCAGCTTACGGAGGAGGAGCTTAAGGAGCAAAGAGAAATGCTTCAAGACTATGCCAGGAAATGCCATGCCTGCAAGGAAATGCTTGCTCATCTTCAAAAGGAAACCAAGAAGCTGAATCGGGAGAATATCGGCGAGATCAGGGAAAAACTGGCAGAGCAAAACGAGAAGAAAAAGAGGCTTTTTGATGTGTATGTAAAGCTGGGAGCAGGGCTGCAGACTGTAGAAAAAGGGCTTTTTTCACTAAAGGAGAAAATGGGATATCTATCAAAGCTTATGGAAAGATACAGTCTGTTAAAGGATCTGGATGATGCAGCCAATGGCAATAATAAGAAAAGACTGGTATTTGAGCAGTATGTGCTTGCCTCTTACTTTGAGGATATTCTTCAGGCTGCAAATATCAGACTGCGGGTTATGAGCGCAGGCAGATATGAGCTGCGGCGGATGCAGCAGGTCAGCGATGGCAGGAGCAAGGATAATCTGGAGATCGAGGTTTTGGATTATTATACGGGAAGGTACCGTTCTGTAAAAACCCTGTCAGGCGGCGAGACCTTTAAGGTTTCCCTTGCACTGGCTCTTGGCATGAGCGATGTGGTGCAGGCGGGAAGCGGCGGCATCCGGGTGGAGGCACTGTTTATTGATGAGGGCTTTGGCAGTCTTGACGGAGAATCCCTGGAGCAGGCCTGTCTCACCCTGCAGACGTTGGTGGAGAAGGATCAGCTTATCGGCATTATTTCCCATGTCCCGGAACTGGCAGAAAAGATAGAAAACCAGATACGTATCAGGAAAACAAATGCTGGAAGTAGTATTGAAGTTATGGTATCCTAGTAAGTGGAAATAAAGGAGCAGGAAGGCGCAGAAAACTGTTCGGAAATGAGGTTTTTATGCAGAAGCAATTTGATGTAATTATTATAGGCGCAGGCCCGGGAGGAATTTTTTGCGCTTATGAGCTGACAGATAAAAATAAAGATTTGAAGGTACTTATTGTGGAGAAGGGACGTTCCATCGAAAAGCGGCAGTGTCCTAAGCGTACAACCAGGCAATGCGTGGGATGTAAGCCCTGTTCCATCACCACAGGCTTTGCAGGCGCCGGGGCATTTTCTGACGGGAAGCTTTCCTTATCGCCTGATGTGGGAGGAAATCTGCCATCCATATTGGGCTATGACGAAACAGAAAGGCTGATTAAGGAATCTGACAATATTTACCTGAAATTTGGCGCGGATACCAGTGTGTACGGTGTGGATAAGCAGGCGGAAATCAGAGAGATCAGAAGGAAAGCTATCGTAGCTAACCTTAAGCTGGTGGAGTGTCCCATCCGTCATCTGGGAACAGAGGAGGGCTACAAGATTTATGAAAAGCTCCAGCACCACCTGGAGGCACAGGGAGTAACCATGCTGTTTAACACCATGGTTGAGGATATACTGGTTGAGGATGGCAGGGCCAAGGGCGTAAGAACCGATAAGGGAGAGACCTACTATGCGGATGAAATTGTATCTGCGGTAGGAAGAGAGGGCGCTGACTGGTTTAAGGATAAATGCGGGGAGATTGGGATTGAAACCACGCCGGGAACCGTTGATATTGGTGTGCGTGTGGAGGTCAGAGATGAGATTATGCAGTTCCTCAATGAAAATCTGTACGAGGCAAAGCTGATCTATCATACGCCTACCTTTGATGATAAGGTGAGAACCTTCTGTACCAATCCTTCGGGAGAGGTTGCTACGGAGTATTATGAAGGCGGTCTGGCGGTGGTGAACGGGCATGCCTATAAATCAAAGGACTTTAAGACCAACAATACTAATTTTGCAATTTTGGTGAGCAAGAATTTCACCAAGCCTTTTAAGACACCCATTGAGTACGGTAAGCATATTGCGCAGCTGTCCAATATGCTCTGCGGCGGCAAAATTCTGGTGCAGACCTTCGGAGATTTTCGGAGAGGACGCAGAACCACGGAGGAAAGGCTTTGCCGCAACAATCTGATTCCAACCTTGAAGGATGCAGTTCCGGGAGATCTTTCACTGGTATTTCCTCACAGAATCATGGTGGATATTGAGGAGATGCTGCTTGCGTTAGACAAGATTACACCGGGTATTGCAGGGGATGAGACGCTGCTTTACGGGGTAGAGGTGAAATTCTATTCCAATAAGGTAATTGTCAATAAGGATTTTGAAACCAGTATCAAGGGACTTCGTGCTATCGGTGACGGCGCCGGCGTAACCAGAGGACTTCAGCAGGCCTCTGCCAACGGGATCAGTGTAGCAAGAAGTATTCTTAAGAGATATTAAGGGGTATTTGTATGAAAAGCTGGAAACGATTTATGGCTGCATTCCTTTGTATGCTTCTTCTGTTTCCACTGTCCAGCTGCAAAAATGCGGATGCCGATACAAAGCTGGTGCTTTATACCGGCTTTAAAAAGGATGAGGTGTTCCGCATTGAGACCATGTCCTGTATGCTGCCGGAGATCATGATTTATCTGACCAATACGCAGGATCAGTATGAAAGCGTATTTGGAAAAGAAATTTGGAAAACGAACCTGGACGGAGTAACGCTGGAGGAAAATGTGAAGGAAACCGTGCTGGCGCAGCTGGCTCAGGTTAAGACCATGAACCTGCTTGCCGAAAAGCATGGGGTGACATTGGACGAAGAAGAGCAAAGGAAGGTTCAGGAAGCGGCAGCGGCTTATTATGCTTCTTTGAATGAAACGGAGCGGGATGTACTGCAGGCGGATGAGGAGACTATCGAAAAGCTTTATGCGGAGTTTGCTCTTGCCAACAAGGTGTACGAATATATCATTAAAGATATTAATCCCGAGATCAGCGATGATGAGGCGAGAACCATCACCGTACAGTATGTTTTGATCAAAACCTATACCAGGGACGGCACCGGGAAAAGAATCGAATATTCAGAAAGCGCCAAAGAGGATGCCCTGCGTCAGGCCCGGGAAATTCTTGAAATGGCGAGAGTGGAAGATGCCGATTTCGAAGAACTGGTTCTCCAGTACAGCGAGGGCGAAAAGGGAAGCTATTCTTTCGGCAAGGGTGAGACAGATGCTGCTTTTGAGGAAGCCGCCTTTAATCTGGAAACCGGAGAGATCAGCGGAATTGTGGAAACGTCTTACGGCTATAATATTATTAAATGCATTAATACCTTTAATCGTGAAGAAACAGATGAAAATAAGGTAAAGATTGTGGAAAAGAGGCGTGAAGAGGTGTTTGGACAGGAGTATGACGCTTTTATCACTTCTCTGACGAGAACCTTAAATGAACCTTTATGGAAACAGGTAACCTTTATCGAAAATGAAGAAGTTACTACCAGAGATTTCTTTGATATTTATAACAAATACTTTAGTTAATAAAAATTTTAGATTTTTGAAACCCGCATAAAATCAAGGTTTTTGAGAAATTGTTAGCACTCATTAAAAATGAGTGCTAATTTTATCTTGACTTTTAAAGGAAAGAGAACTACACTTTATTTTAGTTTACGGAGCGTATTAGAAAGAATATATCAAAAGATTGAAAAGGAGTGATTTATCGTGGCAGAAAAACACGGAAGCTTATCAATTAACAGTGAAAACATATTTCCTATCATCAAAAAATGGCTGTATTCGGATCATGACATCTTTTTCAGAGAGTTGATCTCCAATGGATGCGATGCCATTACCAAATTAAAAAAGCTTGATATGATGGGAGAGTATACCCTGCCTGAAGACTTTAAAGGGAAAATTCAGGTGATTGTAAACCCTGAGGAAAAGACCCTGAAGTTTATTGACAATGGTATCGGTATGACAGCGGATGAGGTGGAAGAATATATCAATCAGATTGCCTTCTCCGGTGCTACGGACTTTATTGAAAAGTATAAGGACAAGACCAACGAGGATCAGATTATCGGTCATTTCGGTCTGGGCTTTTATTCTGCCTTCATGGTAGCGGATGAGGTTCATATAGACACCCTTTCCTGGCAGCAGGGCGCAAAGCCGGTTCACTGGGAATGCGACGGCGGAACGGAATTTGACATGACAGAAGGGGATAAGGCAGAGGTTGGTACTACCATCACCCTGTTTATCAATGAGGATGTGCTGGAATTCTGTAATGAGTACAAGGCGCGTGAGGTAATCAAGAAATATTGTTCCTTTATGCCTACGGAAATTTATCTTTCCAAGGAAAATACCAGGGAAACCCAGATCGTTACCGCGCAGGAAAAGCTGGATACGGATACGGTTGTAGAGGAGATTAAGCCCGAGAAGGAAGAGGATCAGCTTAAGTACAAGATTGTTAAGCGTCCTGAGCTTCTGAATGAGACTACCCCTCTTTGGATGAAGCATCCCAATGAGTGCACCAGGGAAGAGTATTTGGAATTCTACCGCAAGGTATTTCAGGACTATAAGGAGCCTTTGTTCTGGATTCATTTGAACATGGATTATCCTTTTAATCTGAAGGGTATTCTCTACTTCCCGAAAATTAACATGGAATATGAGTCAATCGAGGGTGTAATTAAGCTGTACAATAATCAGGTATTCATTGCCGATAATATCAAAGAGGTTATCCCTGAATTTTTGATGCTCTTAAAGGGTGTGATTGACTGCCCTGACCTGCCCCTTAACGTTTCCAGAAGCGCTTTGCAGAACGACGGCTTTGTAAAGAAGATATCCGATTATATTACCAAGAAGGTTGCGGATAAGCTGTCCGGTATGTGCAAGACGGAAAAGGAAGAGTACGATAAGTACTGGGATGACATTAGTCCGTTCATCAAGTTCGGCTGCCTGAAGGATGACAAGTTCTGTGAGAAGATGACAGACTATATTCTGTTCAAGAATCTGGATGGAAAATATCTCACCCTGCCCGAGTGCCTTGAGGTGAACAAGATCGATCCCGATGAGGCAGAAAACGAGCAGGAAAATAAAGAAGGAGACAGTGACAAGCAGCCGGAGGCGGAAGTTGTAGATGTGGACGGAAATGTGGTAGAGGGTACAGAGGCTTCTGAAAAATCAGAGGATGAGGAAGAAAAGAAGGAAAAGGTCATCTACTATGTAACCGACGAAAAGCAGCAGGGACAGTATATCAGCATGTTCAAGGCTGCAAAGCTGGCTGCGGTAATCTTAACCCATAACATTGACCAGCCCTTCATTTCTCAGCTGGAAGCAAAGAACGAGGGCATTAAGTTCCAGAGAATTGATGCGGATTTGACGGATACCTTTAAATCAAAGACCAGCAAGAAGGCTGAGAAGGAGCTTGAAAAGGCTGCCGAGGCCATCGGTAAGGTGATGAAGAAGGCTCTTAAGAAGGATAAGATCACCATTAAGGTTGAAAAGCTGAAAAACAAGAAGATATCCTCCATGATTACGCTTTCCGAGGAGAGCAGAAGAATGCAGGATATGATGAAGATGTATTCCATGCCGGGAATGGACATGGGCGGATTTGGCAAGGAAGGGGAGACCCTTATTCTGAATGCCAACCATCCTTTAGTACAGTATATTATGGAGAACACCGAGGGAAGCAACGTGGAAATGATCTGCGAACAGCTTTATGATCTGGCTCTTTTACAGCATGCACCCCTTGAGCCGGAGGCTATGAGCAAGTTCGTAGCAAGAAGCAATGACATTATGATGCTGCTGACCAAATAAAAACTGTATTACAGTTTTTGACACTTAATGATGCCTCTGCATATGATATCTTAAGTATTATGTGCAGAGGTATTTTTATGCCTGAAAACAATTTAAAAAGTGCGCAGACGGATACGACTGATCTTGGACAGCTTAAAATCAGCGTAACCTCCACGCTGGGACTGATTCCCGTTCAGGACGCAACGGTGACCATTTCCTACAAAGGGGTGCCGGATGTGACTATAGAACAGCTCCACACGGATTCCTCGGGACAGACACAGACAATAGATTTGCCTGCACCGCCGTTGGAATACAGCCAGGAGCCGGTGGAGCAGATGCCCTATTCGGAATACAATATTCAGGTGGAAGCACCCGGCTACGAACCCGTAATGGTATCTGGAACGGAGATTCTTCCTGATGTGACAGCGCTTCAGGGTATCCGTATGACTCCGATTGAAACTGCGCCAACCGAGGAGGAGGAACTGATTGTGATTCCCGATCATACGCTTTACGGCGAGTATCCGCCTAAAATTCCTGAGGACGAAATTAAACCCATGGATGAAAGCGGAGAGATCGTTCTAAGCAGGGTGGTAGTGCCGGAGTATGTGATTGTACATGACGGGGTGCCGGACGATTACACGGCCTCCAATTATTATGTCAAATACAGAGATTACATTAAAAATGTAGCCTCCTCGGAGATTTATGCTACCTGGTCGGAAAATGCAATTTACGCAAATGTGCTTGTCATTATGTCATTTACATTAAACAGGGTATATACGGAGTGGTACCGAAGCCAATAGATGCAGAGCGGCTGCCATGCACAAGCTTAATGAATTGTTAAGGAATTGGGATTTAAAAAGATAATGACATTGAGCCGCCTTTTAGCTATAATTGAAAAAGAGGTTTTTGAAATTTTAAACAAAAGAAAAACGGCGGGACGGGGAATGAAAAAAGTAAAAAAAATATTAGTAAAGATAACGGCAGCAGTATTGGCAGTGGGGTTGGTTTTGGGCGGAAATACCTTATTTGGGAATGGCCTAAAGGCCGAGGCGGCAGGACGTCCTGTTGCAATTACGTCCTGCTTGATTTCAGGAACGGATGTGGTATGTGAGATCAGTGCATCCGCTGTTCCCGCAAGCGATGACGGAAAGTTTTATGTTTATGCGGATGAGGTTTATCAGGATGGACCGACGGGAAGCGTGGTGGCAAAGGTGGATGCGGGCAAATCCGTTTCCGCAAGCTTTCCTTTGAATTACAATACAGACGAGTCAAATCTAAGCCGTAAGTTCTTGATTGCGGTGAAGCGAAACGGACAGATGGTTCAGGTCAGTGATGAACATTATATTACCAATCCGGAAGCCATAGCAGCCTTTACCTCTGCCCGCAAGGATACAGGAATTAAGGGAATCTTGCCGGATATCACCAAAGTTTCCAACGGGGAGCTTCAGGATCTTGGGATACAGCAGGTAGTCTACAACATGGATGTGGATGCAATCTGTTCGGATGCATCCGTTCCCGGAGCGGTTCCCTTTAACTATAATGGGCAAACGTATTATTTTGATGGTGAAACCCTTGCTAATTATGATTCTACCATCAGAAGTCTTACTCATTATGGAATACAGATTACCATGGTTTTATTAAACGGTGGAACCAATCCCTATGCCCAGGATTTAATTCATCCGCTGGCAAAGGATGGCACCTCCTGCCCGGGATATGCCTTAAATGTAGCGGATGAGGCAGGAACAAATCATTTAAAGGCAATCGGTGCGTTTCTGGGGCAGCGGTACTCAGGTCAATGCGGCAACGGACAGGTGGATAACTGGATCGTGGGAAATGAAGTAAATGCCCGCACATCCTGGTGGTACACGAGCTCCACATCACTGGAGCTTAACGTGAACATATATGTCAAGGCGTTTCGTATTATTTATAATGAAATGAAGAGCATGAATGCCAATGTACGGATTTATAATTCCATTGATCAGGAGTGGAATCGCAAATCCAATCCCGGAAGCTTTCTTGCCAGGGATTATTTGGACAGGTTCAACTACTATATGATCAGGGAAGGAAATATTGACTGGAGTCTTTCTTATCATCCTTATAACTCTCCGCTGTATGATCCTTATGCGTGGAACGGCCCGGCGGTATGGGTTAAGGACAGCATTACGACGCCCTATATCACGATGCAGAATATTGATATATTGATTGACTACATGCATCAGGATCAATTCTTAGCGCCCGGTGGAGAGGTCAGAAGTATTTCCCTTGCGGAAATCGGTTATACCTCCAGCTTTGGAACGAAGGAACAGGAGGCTTCCATTGCCTACGGATACCTGAAAGCGGCATCCCTTCCTGATGTGGATGCATTCATCCTGTTTAGACAGACGGATGAGGCTTCCGAGATGGAAAGCAATCTGGCACTTGGGTTATATGACCTAAACGGAAATAAAAAGCCTGCTTACGAGATTTATAAGAATTTGGGAACAGCGAATGAAGCGGCTGCAAAGGAGAGGGCATCTGAAATCATCGGCATGGATATTGACGAGATGATCAGCCAGAATATTATGTGGACAAGAGGCGGCAATGGTGTAGTGCAATAGAAACCGAATATGCTGCAGCTAAACCGCATAGCCATGTATTAAAAACAATTAAGGAAAAGTTACATGATTTATGGCACGGGAGACAGCATCTGCACAGAAATGACTGTTGGAGTCAAGAAAGTCAGGGTAACATTAGAGTTTCCGACACAGGTGAACAATAGCGCAGAGCGTGAATTTGTGGGCAGATTAAAGGAAATGTACCTTAGACGGATCGACTTATCCGGGCTGTCTGCAAACAGCGAGGTGACCGGCAATGGATAAGCAGGCAGAAGACAAAAGAGTAAGAACCCTGCTTCGGGTTTCCTCCAGGCAGCAGCTGTATGATAATGACATACCGGTCCAGAGGGCGGAAGCGAAGCGGTATATTGAGCTTCATAAGGATTGGACATTTGACAGGGAATACATAGAAAAGGCGGTATCTGCATACAAAAACGGAGTAGAGGACAGAGAGGTTTTGCAGGAAATTCTGGCGGATGCCAGAGAGCGGAAGTTTGACATTCTGCTCACTTATATGTCGGATCGAATTGGAAGACAGGAAGAATACAGCTTTTATGTGGCTGCGCTAAATCAGCTTGGAATTGAAGTATGGACGATTAAGGACGGACAGCTGAAAACCCAGGAGCATATTGATAAGCTGCTGAATTATATTCGCTTTTGGCAGAATGAAGGTGAAAGCAAAAAGACCGGCATGCGGGTGAGGGATACACAGATAGAGCTTGTAAAGGCAGGAAAGTTCGTAGGAGGAAAGGCACCCTACGGATATAGGTTAGTCCCCTCGGGAAAGGTCAGCAATCATGGAAGGCTTCTAAAGAAGTTAGAGATTGTGGAAGAAAATGCCGAGGTGGTCAGAACCATATACGGCCTTGCCGTTCACAGAGGCATGGGATATGAGAAGATTGCCAAAGAATTAAACAGTCAGGGCATTCCTGCAATTACAACCGACAGATGGAAAGCAGGGACGATACGAAGCATCTTAACCAACCCCATTTATAAGGGATATCTGGCAACAGGCAGGCGGGTTAATCACGGAAGCCTGGTAAGGCTGGACAGAAAAGACTGGATTTATTCCAATGAGCAGGTACGGGAATTGGTGATTGTATCACAGCAGACGTGGGAAAAAGCCCAGGAGATACGGGAAGCGAGAAAAGCAAGGCTTAATACTTTAGAGGGACAGACATGGAAAGATCATAAAGCGCAGAATGATGTGCCCTTTAACACTGGCGGCAGATTGTTATTAACCGGAATGGCCTATTGCGGATTTTGCGGTAAGAAACTGAAAAACGGAAGCTACTGCAGCCACCAGACTACCAGGGACGGAGAAAGGAAAGCAGTCTTTGTGGGCAGATATATCTGTCCGGAGAAGTGTCCGCAGCGGTATTGCTATTCTCAAAAATACCTGGAGGGTGTGGTACTGAAGGTTGTGGAAGATTTTATGGAGCAATTAAAGTCCATAGACCCTACGGAAGAACTGCAAAGGATAAAGAACCGTCAAAGGGAAGCTGCAAGGAAGGAACTAAAGGTTATAGGGAAGGAGCAATCGGCTCTAAGGCTTGACATTCAAACATTGGAGGGAAAGCTGCCGGAAGCAATCAGAGGAGATTACTGTTTCAGTCCGGAGAGGTTAGCTGCCATGATAGGAGAAAAGGAGCGGGCTTATGCAAAGCTGGATCAAAAGGCAGACCTTGTTAAGAGCAGGCTTTTAAAGTCCGGGGAGCAGAACTCTGATATGGAAATGCTGACCGTCAAAATGCCGGACTGGAAGGAAGAATTTCAAAATACGGATTCTGCAACCAGGAAGATGCTGTTATCAGCCCTGATTGAAAAGATAGAAGTAAGAGACAATGACATAACGATCAAATGCAAGGTACGTCCGGGCGGTTTACTGCTTAAAACTACTGATAAAGAGGTACCGGAACAAGGGTTATGATTTTACCATCACATCCTCTACCGCTTACGATCAAAAATGGATGCGTGGAAGGAATATTTACACCAACATTGACAGGATTGTGGACAGTATTTTTGCCAATTTTCTTTCAAGACCGGGTGTAAGACAGCCTATTTTTACTTCCTACTGTGACGGTAAAAGGGTAACCTGCGACGGCTTAAGTCAATGGGGGTCCCAGTATCTGGGAGAGGAAGGCTACTCGCCTATTGAGATTATCCGGTATTATTACGGATCGGATATGTATATTAATACAGCACAAAGCATTGCGGGGGTACCTTCTTCCTGGCCGGGGTATAATCTGACCATCGGTTCTACAGGTGATAAGGTGAGACAAATGCAGCAGCAGTTAAACAGGATTGCCCAAAACTATCCGGCCATTCCTAAAATTGCAGTGGATGGAATTTTTGGACCGGCAACAGCACAGGCAGTAAGAACCTTTCAGGGGATTTTCAATCTTCCCCAGAACGGAATAGTGGATTTCCCTACATGGTACAGTATTTCCAACATTTATGTGGGGGTCAGCAGAATTGCGGAGCCATAAAAATTCAAAATAAAGAGATACAGAGATCAAGAGCTTTTATTTCGAAGGGCCTTGGTCTCTGCTTGCTTTAGAAGCAGAGGTTCTCATTACTCTTGCGAAGGAGCTCTAAATGATGGTATACTAATGATGGCTTATCAGGCAATATTTTTATAAGTGAAATCAAAAGAGAAACAGCTAACCGGAGGAACAAGAGAGTGCAGGACGTAATAGAGAGAATTCTGGAGGGAAATTTTAATAATGATGTTCGTTCTTTGGATTTTTCCAGTCCTGTCATAGAATTGACACTTCAGGAAAATGAACAATACGAAGGAAGCTTTACTGTTTTCGGACCGAAGGATCAGGTAACGGAAGGAACCGTATCCTCAAGCAGGCTGAAAATGAAGTGCCTGACGGAGCGTTTTTCAGGCCCCGAGGAGGAGATCGGATATCGGTTTGATGCTTCAGGTATGACAGAGGGGGATCAGCTTAAGGGAGAGTTCCGCATGATATCCAATCAGGGAGAATACTATATTCCCTACACGGTGACTATTGTGGAGGAAGCGCTGAAATCAGAGCTTGGCGATATCAAAAATCTCTTTCATTTTGCAAATTTGGCAAGAACCAATTGGGATGAGGCCGTAAACCTGTTTTATTCCAGAGAGTTTTACAGGGTGTTTAACGGAGCCGACAGACAGTATTATGCCATTTACAGAGGTCTCGTGGGTGGAGGACGTAAGGAGCAGAATGTGGAGGAGTTTCTTCTTCAGGTCAAGAAGAAGCAAAAGGTAGAGTTCCTTCTTGAGGAGACTGAGATCAGAATAGACAATCCCCAGAAAGTAGTGGAGAGCAGGCTTGTGATAAACAGGAACGGATGGGGATATTCTGAACTTTTTTTAGAGACGGAAGGAGACTTCCTTATCTTGGAAAAGGAAGTGATCAGAGACGAGGATTTTCTTGGGAACTGCTACAGACTTCCCTTTTACGTTTCGAGTGAACGCCTTCATGCCGGTAAAAATTACGGAAGTATCCGAATTTATAACCCGTATGTATCCATGACAGCTCATATTGTGGTTACGAACAGCCCCGTGACCATGAAGATTACCGGGATACGGAGACAGAAAAGGCACTGTATCATGGAGCTGATGCAGTATTATGAAGCCTTCCGGACCAAAAAGATAAGTGCATCTTATTGGATGAAGGAGACAGAGGCCTTACTTGGCACGTTGATGGAGATGGATGATCATGACGTGGCTTTTAAGCTCTTTCATGTGCAGCTTCTCCTGACGCAGGAGAGATACAATGAGGCCGAATGGACCTTGAACCAGGCCAAAGAAATGATGGCAGGCAGCTTTGATCCTACGCTGCACAGCTATTATTTATACCTGACCACGCTGCTTGACCGCCGGGAGGATTATATAGACGAGGTTGCAGGGCAGGTGGAACGCATTTTTGCACAGAATGATCATAGCTGGCGCATTGCATGGCTGCTTTTGTATCTGTCTGAGGATTACAACAAAAGTCCCTCTAAGAAATGGCTTATTTTGGAGGAGCAGTGTAAGCAGGGCTGCAGCAGTCCCGTGATTTATATCGAGGCATGGAATTTGCTGGCGGCCAATCCTACGCTTTTGATGCGGCTTCAGAGCTTTGAACTGCAGGTATTAACCTATGCGGCCAAAAGAGAGCTGCTGATACCGGATGTGATTACGCAGATTGTGTATTTGGCAGGTAAGCAGAAGAATTATTCTGCCAGGCTGTTTGGGATCCTTCGAAGCTGCTATGCACAGATGCCGGGGGATGAGGTTTTACAGGTGATTTGTACCCTTTTGATTAAGGGCAATAGAACAGACGCCGGAGCGTTTGGCTGGTATGAGAAGGCAATTGAGCGGGAGCTTAGAATTACCAGACTTTATGAGTATTATATGATGTCCATTGATATGAGCGAGGATAGGGTGATCCCCAAGATTGTGCTGATGTATTTTGCCTTTGACAGCAACCTGGACGGGCTTCACAACGCCTATCTTTATGCCTATGTGCATCGAAACAAGGGACAATATCCCGAGCTTTATGAAAGCTACAGGGAGCAGATCGAGCGGTTTGTGGTATTCCGCATGATGAAAGGGAAAAGCAATCAATATCTGGCTTATCTATATAAAAATATTATTACGCCGGTAATGGTCACCCCTGAAACTGCAGAGGGATTTATACATGCCCTTTTTGTACAGCATCTTACTGTGCAGCGGAAGGATATTCGGCGTATCATTCTGGTCTATGAAAAGGAAAAGGGGGAAACTATCTTTCCTATGACCGGACAGGAAGCATTCATTCCCGTGTATGGCAGTGACTTTAGCCTTCTTTTGGAGGATATGGATGGAAACCGGTATTGCCGGGAGGAGGAATATACGCTTGAGCGTCTGCTTGTCCCGGATAAGCTGGTGTCAATGGCAGCGCCCTATGTGGAGACAAATGGGCATTTTGATCTGTGGCTGTGTGAACGGGGCAGGGATTTGGCAGGAATAAGTGATGAAAATGTGGAATATATGAAGCGGATCACGAAATCTCCACAGGTGGTAGAAGAGCTGCAGCAGGAAATCCGTATGAAGCTGGTGCGTTTTTTCTATGATAGTGACAGAATGAAGGATTTGGATGATTATCTGAGTGAGCTGTCACCTGAGCAGGTGGAGAGTAATTGCTTTGCCGAGCTTGTTCGAATTATGGTTATGCGGGGAATGTATGAGAAAGCATATCAGTGGATACAGCTTAGGGGCGGAGAGGGCATTGAGGCGAAGATTATTGTAAGGCTCTGCAGCAGGCTCATAGCTCTGGAGGGAATGGAAGAGGAAGAGATCCTTACCGCACTTGCTTTTATGGCATTTAGGGCGGGAAAGTATGATGAAAACCTGCTCAACTATTTGTTTAAATTTTTCCGCGGAACCAGCAAGGTAATGCGGGATATCTGGAAAGCTGCTGAAAGCTTTGGACTTGACAGCTATGATCTCAGTGAAAGAATTTTAGTGCAGATGCTCTATACAGGAGCCCATGTGGGAGAGAAGGTTGCAATTTTCAGGCGCTATGTGTCAGGAGGAGCTAAAAGCAGTGTGGAAATGGCTTTTCTTGCCCAGTGCTCCTACGATTATTTCGTCCGGGATAAGGTTACGGATCCTTATGTGTTTGAGGATATGAAGAGGGTAATCGAACGGCAGGAGGAAATACCTCTTGTTTGCAAGCTTGCCTATACGAAATATTATGCAGAAAATAAAAAGCTTGTGGACGAAGCGGTTTCCAGATGGCTGATCATCTTTTTAAGGGAAATTATGGCACAGGGAAAATATTTCCCCTATTTTAAGGAGTATGCCGACAATATTGTTTTCATGCGCCGGTTTGCAGATAAAACCATGGTAGAATATCATGCAAAGGAGAGGGGACATGCGGTGATCCATTATCTGGTGGAGAAGGAGGGGCAGGCAGGCGGCGAGTACGAGAAGGAAGAGATGAAGGACATGTTCGGCGGTGTGTGCGTCAAGCAGTTTATTCTCTTTTTCGGGGAGCGCCTTCAGTACTATATTACGGAGGATGAGGGTGAGAAGGAGCAGCTTACGGAAAGCGGAACCTTAAGCCGGAATGAAACCGGAGTGGAACAGAAGGAAAGCAGATACAACCTTGTAAATGATATTGCTACAGGGAGAAATTTACATGATTATGATACCATGGAGAAGCTTTTAAATGAGTATTTTGAGCAGGATTATCTGGTTAAGGAATTTTTCCGGATGATATAGTAAGGAAAAGGGGAACGGATTATTACAATGTTTCAGAGCCAGAAGGATGAAAACGGAAAAAGAAATAATAAGAAAGTAGTTCTGGGATACGATCTGGGACATCAGTCTGCCCAGATCAGCTACTGCGGTCTGGATGAAGATCAGCCGGAGACGGTTTCAGCTGTTGCGGGTTCGGAGCAGTACAATATCCCTGCAGTTTTATGTAAAAGACCCGGCGTGGGACAATGGTATTATGGAAAGGAAGCTGTGAAGTTTGCCAGGGAAGAGGAAGGCATTTTGGTGGAGGATTTATTGGGGCTTGCTCAGCGGGGCGAGGACGTGATTGTTGAGGGAGAGCCTTATGACCCGGTAGCGCTTCTTACTCTGTTCGTCAAAAGAAGTCTTTCCCTTTTAAATATCCGGCTGTCCTTAAGTCAGGTTGAAGCGGTTATGTTTACGGTGGAGGAGCTTACCCCCCGTATGGTGGATGTGCTATCCAGGGTTGCCGCCGGATTGCAGCTTAAGGTTCAAAGTTTGTGTTTTCAAAGTCATCGGGAGAGCTTTTACGCCTATACACTGCATCAGAATGCGGAGCTTAGAAAACAGGATGTGGTGATTTTTGAATACAATACCCAGCTTAAAATGCTGCATTTGGAATGCAACCGGAGAACTTCGCCTATGGTTGTTTTGATTAAAGAGCAAAGCTTTCCGGAAATGATGCGCAGGGTCTGGGCAGAGGATGAAGCAGACAGACAGAGACAGAAGCAGGAGCTGGATGAGATGTTTTTGCATATTGCACAGGAGGCCCTTGCCGGAAAAGAGGTTTCTACCATCTTTCTTTTGGGAGACGGATTTAAGGAGGGATGGGCGAAGGAATCCCTGAAGCTTCTGTGCAGAAACAGAAGGGTATTTCAGGGCAATAACCTGTACAGTAAGGGTGCCTGCTATGGCATGCTGGAGAGGTTAAATCCCGGTGAGGAATGGAAAAAACATGTATATCTGGGAGTGGATAAATTAAAATCCAATGTGGGTATTAAGGCCTTAAGACGGGGCGAGGATTCCTATTATGCAATTCTTGATGCGGGAACCAACTGGTATGAGGCATCCGCTGATTTTGATATTATACTGGAAAGCGGCGATACGGTAGATTTTATTGTCACACCGCTGACGGGAAGCGCAGTGCTGGACCGGCCTGTTCATCTTCAGGGGATACCTGAAAGGCCAAGGGGTACGACAAGGCTGAGTGTACATATAGAGATGACAGCTGTTAATCAGGCAGCCGTCACCATAGAGGATTTAGGGTTTGGAGAGCTGATTCCCTCAAGCGGGAAGGCGTGGACCTCCACCATACAGGTGTAACAGAAGGGAGTTTTCAGGTTGGGCAGAATAATACTATGTACCGGAAGATATGCACAGAAGCCTTATCATTTCAGCAATGTATGTGTCAACGTATATTGCGTGGAAGAATTATGCTATCTTTTTGCCAGCAATCCCTTTATGATTGACAATCATGTGATGGATAAGGAACTGGCGAAATGGCTGGATGAGGAGTGCGGGCTGACCGAGCTTAGCCATCAGCTTTTGGTTTTGTTTCAGAGGGGATGCCAGCCGGGTATCTTTGTCAGCACCATATTGGACTATGTGAATTATTGTACACCACAGGAGAAGGCAAAGATTGAGGAGGTTTTGCAGGGCAGCGCCGGACTGAATGATTATGAGAGACGGAAAAAGCAGGCAGATTTCCTTATGCAAAATCAAAGATATCAGATGGCTCTTGATGAGTATGAACGGCTGCTAAGGGAGCTTCCTGAGACGGAAAGCGCACTGCGCCCGGCAATTCTTCATAATATGGGAACCGCCTATGCAGGGTTCTTTATGTTTGACATGGCGGCCAGATATTTTAAAAAGGCATATGATATGACCGGTGATACTGAATCAGGTGTTTCCTTTCTTGCGGCCAAAAGACTTTCGCTTCATGAGGAGGCGTATATTTCTTTTATAGCGGAGCATGGAGAGTATCATGAACTGTCTATGATGGTGGAAAAGAAGCTGACGGATGCAAAGGGGCAGTTTGAGGCTTCACAGGAAAACAGAATGCTTTCGGCGCTTAAAATATATAAGGAAGAGGGAAATGTAGCGTCTTATTATGAGGAGATCGATCAAATCATATCAGAGCTGCAAAACAAGTATCGCCAGCTTGTGGAGGCTTAAGCATGGGTTTAATTAAAAAGTTGTTCCGAAGGAAAAAGAATACGGATGAACCGGAGTATGAGATTGAGGATTGGAATGAAATCGTCTATGACAGGGATGACCTTCAGATCAATGACAGGGATCAGCGGCAGGAGTATGTAAAGGGATGCCTTGAACAGATTTCGGAAGCGTCCCAGGAGCTTGATAATCTTCAATTTGAGTACAATATGGTAACCTCCTACCTAAAGGATATGGAGGAGATAGAAGCCCTCCCGCCTGAAGAAATGGCAGAGCTTCAGGACTGTGCCAGAAAGCTTAACTCGCTGGAGCAGGAAAGAACCGGCTATACGGAACGTAAGGGCCGCATGAGTGAGGAAAAATTTCGTCAGATGGAGCGGCTTGAGGAAGAGGTTCAGGAGGGATATGAAAAGCTTACTAAGGCGGAGGAATATCAGGATCTGATAAAGCGTGATCTTCGGAAGCTTGACGGGGAAAAACAGGCATATTTGTTTCGGAAAGGTGAACTGCGAAGGATAATTGAGGATACGCGGTCTATGACTATTGTATGTATGACTGCGGTGCTTTTGTGCATTGGCATTCTTTTGATTTTACAGTTTGTATTTCAAATGAATACCCGGATAGGCTATCTGGCGGCAGCAGCAATAGGAGCGGTGGCAATTACCGCAATATTTATTAAACATACCGATTCTGTCCGGGAACTGGCCCAGGTGGAAAACGGAATCGGAAGGATTATACGGCTCCAGAATACCGTAAAGATCCGCTATGTAAATAATACCCACCTTTTGGATTATCTTTACTTAAAGTACAATGTTTCCAGTGCCGGAGAGCTTGGGAAAAGCTGGCAGCAGTATTTGGAGGAACGGGAAGAGAGAAGGAAATATCAGCAGGCGGAGCGTGAGCTTGACCAGTGCCAGAAGGAGCTTTTGCACGTGCTCAGGCGTTATCAGGTCAAGGATCCTATGATCTGGCTTCATCAGACAGAGGCAATTCTCGACAAGAAGGAAATGGTGGAGATCAGGCATAATCTGATTATCAGGAGGCAGTCCCTAAGGCGGCGGATGGATTACAATAAAGAGGTAATCGCAGGCAAGGCACAGGCGGAGATCAAGGATTTGGTAGAAAAATATCCTAAATATGCAAAGGAAATTTTGGATATCGTTGGACAGTATGCCAACACAGAAACCTAGGCTTTGATTTTTCTTGACTTCTTTTTGGGGGCATGATAGCATGATAAACGTACGGCAGGCATGCTTTATTCTGTTAGAGGAATGCAGTGCCGTATAAGAGATTATAGTGAAGCAATTTATTAAATTTGAATTTTGTAAATGCTTCAGAACGGAGGAGATTATGAAAAAATTAGCAGCATTGCTTGCTTGTGCGCTGCTAGTCATGAGTCTTTTGAGCGCATGCGGATCTGATACAGAACCGGCAGATACGCAGAGCACAGAGACCCAGGGTGCAGATGCACAGGACGCAGAAACAGAAGCAAGAACAACCTTTACGGTTGGCTTTGACGCTGAGTTTCCGCCCTATGGGTACATGGATGAAAACGGCGATTACACAGGCTTTGACCTTGAACTTGCTAAAGAGGTATGTGACCGTAACGGATGGGAACTGGTAAAGCAGCCTATTGACTGGGATTCTAAGGACATGGAGCTTTCTTCCGGGTCCATCGACTGTATTTGGAATGGTTTTACCATGAACGGACGTGAGGATGCTTATACATGGAGCGTACCTTATGTAGATAACAGTCAGGTATTTGTTGTAAAGAGTGATGCGGGAATTGAAAGCCAGGCAGATCTTGCCGGCAAGCTGGTAGGTGTTCAGAAGGATTCCTCTGCACTTGCAGCACTGGAGGGTGATGCAGCTGATCTGGCAGCAACCTTTGCTGATTTAAGCCAGTATGCGGATTACAATACGGCATTTATGGATTTGGAAGCAGGAGCAATTGACGCACTTGCAATCGATATCGGTGTTGCAAATTATCAGATCCAGTCAAGAGGCGACGGATATAAGCTTTTGGATGAGAAGCTTGCAACAGAGCAGTATGGTATCGGTTTCCTTCTTGGAAATGATGAATTGAAAGACCAGGTAGAGGCTACCTTACTTGAGATGGCTGATGATGGTAAATTTATGGAAATTGCTGAAAAGTATGGTCTGACAGACAGCGTTTGTCTTGGCAAGTAGGATAGGCTGTACGGCTAAGTTTTCCGAAAGAATTCCAGGGCAGGATTATTTTCTGCCCTGTTTCTTCTTTTTGGTAATAGGGTAATGTAAAGTAATTATAAGAAACAGGGAGGCATGGTCACTAAAATGAGCGTAGCAACAATGCTGATGCAATTGGGAAAAGGTATGATATCGACGGCGGGAATTTTCTTTCTGACGCTTCTTTT
>JAUNGK010000233.1 GCA_030524555.1 Bacillota bacterium
TTTACCTTATCCTGTACAGCAGGAATACGTGTAGAACCGCCTACCAGTAATACCTGGCCTAAATCAGCATTGGTAAGTCCCGCATCCTTCATCGCATTTTGAACAGGGACTGCTGTTCTTTCAACCAGATCATGTGTTAATTCATCAAATTTTGCTCTGGTAAGGTTCATGTCAAAGTGCTTAGGACCCTCTGCTGTTGCTGTAATGAAAGGAAGGTTAATGTTGGTAGTAGTAGCTGAGGACAGCTCCTTCTTTGCCTTCTCTGCTGCTTCCTTTAATCTCTGAAGTGCCATCTTATCATTAGATAAGTCAACGCCTTCTGCTTTCTTAAATTCATCAATCATCCACTGTGTCAGCTTGTTATCAAAGTCATCACCACCAAGGTGTGTATCTCCGTTGGTTGCCAGAACTTCGATTACGCCGTCACCAATTTCAATAATGGAAACATCGAAGGTACCGCCGCCAAGGTCATATACCATAATCTTCTGTTCTTTTTCATTATCAAGTCCATATGCAAGCGCTGCAGCTGTAGGCTCGTTGATAATACGCTTAACATCAAGACCTGCTATCTTTCCTGCATCCTTAGTTGCCTGACGCTGTGCGTCATTAAAGTATGCGGGAACAGTAATAACCGCTTCCGTAACCTTCTCACCCAGATAGCTTTCTGCATCCGCTTTCAGCTTCTGAAGAATCATTGCTGAAATCTGCTGAGGGGAATATTTCTTTCCGTCGATGGTACGTCCTCTGTCCGTACCCATATCTCTTTTAATGGAAGAAATAGTCTTCTCCGCATTGGTAACAGCCTGACGCTTTGCCGGCTCACCAATCAGTCTTTCTCCTGTTTTTGTAAATGCCACTACAGAGGGTGTCGTTCTTGCCCCTTCCGCATTAGCTATGACGGTAGGTTTTCCACCTTCCATAACCGCTACGCAGCTGTTTGTTGTACCTAAGTCAATACCAATTATTTTGCTCATAATGATCTCCTCCTGATTTTATTTGTTTGTTTTATACAATATTGTTGTTGACTGCCTTTTATATCTAGCTGACCACAGCTACCATGCTGTGTCTTACTACGCTGTCTCTGTAGGTGTAGCCCTTTTGAAGCTCCTGGGCAACAATGCCTGATTCGTACTCCTCACTTTCCACCTGCATAACTGCATTGTGAAAATCGGGATTAAACTCTTCTCCTACCGCCGGAATGGGTTTCACATCCATTTTTTCCAGCTCACTCATAAGCTGCTTGTAAATCATTTCCATTCCCTCGGCAAATGCGCCTCCCTTTTCATCCTCAGGAACTGCGGCAAGACCTCTTTCAAAATTGTCTACCACCGGAAGAATTTTTTCGATAACGCTTTTCGCTCCGGTTTCAAACATTACAGTCTTTTCTCTATCAGTGCGCTTTCTGAAATTTTCAAACTCTGCCATCTGGCGCTTCACCCGATCCTCAAGCTCCTCAACCTTTTCTTTAAGTGCATCCTGCTTCTTATCGGATTTCAGTTTCTTCTTGGCAGCCTTTTTGTCGGCTTTACTGTCTGTTTCCTCCTGTGTGTCCGGGATTTCGCATTCATCCTGCTGCTCTTCGCAGGCGTCTTCCTCCGGAGTTTCCTGACAAATTTCTTCTTCCATAGCCTCGTTAAACTCCGTCTCCGGTACATCCTTTTTTATTTCTTCACTCATTGGTCCTCATCCCTTTCATGCCTATGTTTTCTTTTTATATAATTCATCTAACTGATGAGTAATTGTCTTTAGGGTTCCTACCACCTTATCATAATCCATTCTCTTAGGACCGATAATTCCTATTGTTCCTCGCATTCCCTCACCTAATTCATAGGTTGCGGTAACTACGCTGCAATCCTTCATGGTTTGGATTGGTGTTTCATTTCCGATATAAACCTGAATGCCGGTATTATTCTCATCTGCCAGAGTATCCTGCACCAGCTCTGTAAGCATCTGCTTTTCCTCAAAGGTATTGATGATTTCACTGGCCTTTTGCTGATCTGCCAGCTCAGGATACTTAAAAATGTTATTGGCTCCGCTGGTATATATTTCCAAATCTTCATCTGCCTTAATGGATTCTGCAATGGCATCTATCACATCCGCAACAATGGTACTGTGTATGCCTGCCTGCTGCTTCATGGCGGATATCATGCCAAGATTGATTTCTTCCAGCGTCAGCCCATTCAAATGGGTATTCAGAAGAATATTCAGCTTAAGCAGCGTCTCATCATCAAGCTCCCCATCCACAGGAATAATATTGTTTTTGATTACATTTCCCTCTACCACCACAACTGCCAGAAGTTGGTTAACATCCACTCTGGAAAGCTGCAAAAACTTAATTTTGTTGGTGTGAATGGTTGGTGCGGAAATCATGGAGGCATAATTAGTGTTCACCGCAAGAAGCTTCGCCACCTGTTTCAGAAGATGATCCATCTTATCTTCCTTTTCAAGCATCATTTCTTTAAGCTCCTCAAGCTCCTTATCCTTCTCCTCCATCATGGTATCCACATATAAGCGATACCCCTTGTCGGAGGGTATACGTCCTGCCGAGGTATGGGGCTGTAAAATATATCCCATTTCCTCTAAGTCCGACATTTCGTTTCTGATAGTAGCCGAGCTTAAATTTAAATCTGTATATTTGGAAATGGTTCGACTTCCTACCGGCTCTCCGGTTTCCAGATAGTTTCGAATGATGGCCTGCAATATTTTTATTTTTCTTTCACTTAACTGCATTTCCATCACTCCTTCCATCCAGATAATGTATGCTGTTTTTTGTTTTGTTAGCACTCATTCAATTAGAGTGCTAACATCTTCTTACCATAAAATATCACTTACCCTACACATTGTCAACAGATATCGCAGAAATTAATTATTAAAAGATTCTAAAAAAGAATTACATAAAAGAAAGAGCTGCCGCCGGCAACTCTTTGCTTTCCAACCTTATAAATCTCTTTTCATTAAATAAAGAAGCTTCCTGTTATAGTTCCATTGATTACATAATATGTAGTGTTCTCTTCAGGCTTAACATAAAGCTCAACGCTCTTGAAGTCCTCTTCCTTACCATTCAGATCATATTTCCAAACATCCTTGCAGATATTTAACAAATCCTCAGGTGTATAAGATTTTCCGCTAAACTGAAAATTAACAGATTCCTGAACATCAACTTTCTTTACTGCCGCCTTTTTAGGTGCTGCTGCCTTCTTAGCAGGTGCCTTTTTAGCTGCTGCTTTCT
>JAUNGK010000023.1 GCA_030524555.1 Bacillota bacterium
AGAAAATTCAGATAATAAAAAATTAATTGAGAAAATAAACAGGGGTGAAAAGGTAAATGCCGGTAAGCTTGAGGTTTTCTCAAAGTTCGCAACGCCTGATGTCCAAATAGACCGGAAATTAGAGAATGACGCGGAGCG
Source organism: Bacillota bacterium (assembly GCA_030524555.1). GTDB lineage: Bacteria > Bacillota > Clostridia > Lachnospirales > Lachnospiraceae > Suilimivivens. The sequence continues at coordinate 139 of JAUNGK010000023.1, forward strand.
TTACATAAATTTTCCGTTCGTTGGAAAAGAGGTATTTTTTAGTATCGGAAGAACGGATAGAAACAGCATAGTCGAATATTTAGAGAGGTTTATGGAAAAGCCGGAAAACAGACCGGAGCTTGTATACCCGAAGAAGAGTGCGATAGCGTGGTGTTCCTTTAAGACAGATACGGAAGGGATATATTTACAGGGAAGTTTTCAGTTGTCCCCTATTCTGTGGGCAATTTTCGTATGGGAAAAATGCCGCAAAGAGAAGAAACATGATTTTTCACTAAATACACAGGAATATGAAGAATATGTTAAAAAAATTGATGAATCGTTAGAAGACCAGGATGTAAGCCGTTTTCTCGCTTCTGTTTACGAAAAAATTTATCAGGAGTTTGTAAAGAAGCAGTTTCCGGAAACGGATAAGGAATCGGCGGGATTTTTTGAATACAACAGATATGTGAATGAGGAGGAGCGGAATAAGGACGAGGAGCCTGATGATTATTCGGATTTGGGTAAGAGCTTCTTTTTAAATGATATTATTCTTTTGTCAGAATTGATTGAAACTGGAGAATTTGGGGATAAAAGCGAATATGAAAAGAAGGTCATTTCATATATTCTGGCGGGATATGAAAAATTAAAGAACATAGGAAATCCGGTTCGTACTGTCATTTCTCCCACTCGGCCAGCGTTTGAAATGAGAAAGTTCTTTGAAGAAATAATGAGTGTTGGCAAGGCACCGTTGGGAAAATGGCCTGCTAAGTTTATGCCTGCTTTAATGCAGCAGGTTGCCGTTAATATAGCAATTGATTCTAATGGCCATACACCGGTATTTTCGGTAAACGGACCGCCGGGAACAGGTAAGACAACCCTATTAAAAGAGATTGTGGCAAGTAATATTGTTGACAGGGCTTTGCTTCTGGCGAAGAATGGAACGGATCCGGATACTCTTTTTGAAAAGCATTCTTTTACGCAGGGACCGTTAGAAGCCTTTGGAAATGCATATTATCAGTATGCACCTAATTATTATTCCATCAGGGATGATAAGATAAATGATTACAGTATGCTGGTTGCATCATGTAATAATGCGGCGGTTGAAAATATTACAATTGATTTACCGAAGGGAAAGGATATTTTAAAAAGTCTGGAAGCATCGGAGGAGGATAATGACGAAGTAAAAAACGGTCTCAAGGAAGTTCAGGATTTGTTTGATCTTGAGAAGTCGGAAGACGTGGAAACCATTACATTATATGGTAAAAGCCGGGAAGAGAAGGATATTTTCTTTACGCGGTATGCAAACAGGCTTCTCGGAATGAAAGACTGTTGGGGACTGGTGTCCGCTCCATTTGGGAAGCGTTCTAATATTAAAAAATATTGTAACACAGTCTTAAAGCCTTTTGTGGAAGAATATAAATCCACCAGGGACTTGCATAAACAGAGATTTGCAAAGAAGCGGGAGGTTTTCCTGCAGCAGTATAATCTGGTTGTGAAGCTGAAGGAAGAGCTGGAACAGCTATGTATCATAAGTAAAACTATTCCGAACAAATTACAGTTCCTATCTCCAGAGGAATTATCGAAGGAAATTTATGAAGTGGAGGGGATTCGGCAAAGCCTCGCAGGTAAGATAAAGGTGGAGCAAGCGGAAGTAATGGAACTTGAGGAATCAAGACCCAGAGGATTATTTGCCAGATTTAAGGATACATCAACCAGGGATGAAGTTATTGCGGAGCATAAGAATAATATAGAGTCTTTCAGAAAATCTTTATCTGATACGGATAAAAAACTAGCAGACATTCAGCGTTTGCAGGAATATCATGCGCTTTTGAAAAAATATTCTGCAGGAGATAGAAAATTGACGGCGCTGGATGCAGATTTTATGGAAATGTATGTTTCTAAAGATGAGAAGCAGTCAACAAAGGCGCAGATTACCAATCCATGGTTTACCGCACAATATAACAGGGAGAGAGAGAAACTTTTTCTCTATGCCTGTAAGCTTCATAAGGAGTTCGTTGCAGCATCGAAATGCATGAGGCATAATATTATTAACCTGATGATTGCCTGGAACATGTTTGAGGAGTGCGGAGAGAGGATGAGGCCTGCTGACCGCAAAGCAGCAATGCCATCTATGCTGCAATCTATCTTTTTACTGACTCCGGTAATTTCAACGACATTTGCGTCTGCACAAACTTTTCTGGGGGATATAGAAGAAAGTGGAACGCTTGGGACTTTGATTGTAGATGAGGCAGGGCAGGCACAGCCGCAGATGGCGGTAGGAGCAATGTTTAGATGCCGTAAGTCGATTATTGTCGGGGATCCGAAGCAGATTGAGCCGGTAGTGACTGCCGAGACGGACATGATTAAGCAGTTATTAACTTCTGAAATTTTGTCTGGCTATAAGGATAAGAAGATATCGGTTCAGGGTTTTGCTGATTATATCAATCCATATGGAACCTTTCTTGGCGAAGACGAAGAAAAAGAATGGGTAGGATGCCCACTGGTAGTACATAGACGTTGTATTGATCCAATGTACACTATTTCCAATGAATTGTCCTATGATGGGACGATGAAGCAGCAGACAGGTGCGCCAAAAGCGGAGCAGGCAGCTACATTTATCCTTGAGAAAAGTTGTTGGATAGATGTTGCCGGAAGCGAGAATTCAGGTGCAAAGGATCATTTTGTCAAGGAACAGGGGGAAGTGGTTCTTAAATTACTGGAAGAAAAATTTAGGAAAGATAAGAGTGAAATCCCCAAATTGTTTATTATCACACCTTTTACTTCTGTGAAAGCAGGTATGATGGATATGATTAGAAAATCTGCCCTTTACAGGAAGGATTTCAGGGTTGGGAAATGGTTGGATAATAACAATGTCGGAACAGTACATACCTTTCAGGGACAGGGAACTGATGAAGTTATTTTTCTTTTAGGATGTGATAAAAATGCGACAGGAGCAGCAAACTGGGTTAATAAGAATATCGTAAATGTTGCGGCAACGAGAGCTAAATTTCGCTTTTATCTTGTTGGGGATAAGAATGTTTGGATGTGTAAACCTGTAAAACTAGCGAGAGAACGTACCGCAGAGATGGTAAAAGCGGCGGATTTGGGTAGTATTTTGTCAGATACGGTTCCAAAAGAAACATTGTGTCAAACAGGCGAAATAACAATGGCTGAGCAGGCAGTTTGCCCTAAATGTGGGAAATTACTGGTGGAGAGAAAGGGAAAATATGGAAAGTTCCTGGGATGCTCCGGATTTCCGGGGTGCAAATATACCAAATCAGTGTAGCAGTTTTGCATAAGCTGATAAATAAGAGTAACGCTTGCTTATGATTGACTGGTGTTTATATTTAATGATAAAATTATTTCATCTGATATTGCAGAATATGCAAAGAACGTGAGAAAATTTGTGAGGTGTCGGCATGAGAGATGTAAGGATTTTGGAGATTAAGCAGAGCGTCTTTGCGGACAATGACAGGCAGGCTGATGAACTGAGATGTGAACTTAAGGAAAAGGGCGTATTTCTCTTAAACCTGATGTCTGCGCCCGGTTCAGGAAAGACCACCACGCTGATGAAGACCATTGAAGCGCTGAAGGACAAGGTAAAGATCGGTGTTATGGAGGCGGATATCGATTCTGATGTGGATGCAAGAACGATTGCCAAGTCCGGAGCAAAGGTGATACAGCTTCATACAGGAGGGATGTGTCACTTAGATGCGGCAATGACCAGGCAGGGACTTGAGGGATTGGAAACAGGGGATGTGGAACTGGCGATTCTTGAAAATGTAGGAAATTTGGTGTGCCCTGCGGAATTTGACACAGGGGCGTCTAAGAACGCTATGATCCTTTCCGTGCCGGAGGGACATGACAAGCCGCTGAAATACCCGCTAATGTTTTCCGTGTGCGATGTGGTTCTGGTTAATAAGATTGATGTACTGCCTTATTTTGATTTTGATATGGATAAGTGCAGGGAATATGTTCTTATGCGAAATCCCAATGCTAAGATTATTCCGATTTGTGCCAAGACAGGGGAAGGAATTGATAAGTGGACAAACTGGTTGCTTGAACAGGTGGAGAGCTGGAGAAGTAAGAGTTAGTGCGGGGAAGAATAAAACACAAGGGAGGAAGGTATGGAGAGAATGTTAGACAAAGAGCTGTATCCGGATTATGTTTATCCGGAGCATCAGGCGGATCACAGTGAGCCTGTGCGAGAGAGTATCGTAAAGCTGGGGAAGATGATGACAGACAGGATTCCCCAGAAGCTGGGAATTAAGAAGATTACCCAGGATGATCCTGAATACTGGGGGCTTGCGGGAGTGCTTACCGATGAGGAAGCGGAAATTGCCCTGAAGATGGGAGTGCGTAAGCCAAAGACTTTAGAGGAGATTGCAAGTCTTACCGGAATTTCCGGCAAGGAACTGGAGCCTAAGCTTCAGGAAATGTCCAGAAAGGGTATTTTGGAGTATAACTGGGAAAATCCCAGGCATGAAAAGCAATATATTCTGCCCATGTTTGTGCCCGGTGCGGCGGAATTTTTTAATATGAACAGCAGCGTGATGGAAGAAAATCCTGAGGTCAGTCTGTTCTTTGAACATATGTCAAGACTGCCTTTAGAGCACGTAACGCCTTTCGTGGGAGAGGGCGGAAATGGCATCGGTATGCATGTTATTCCGGTAGAAAAGGCAATTGAGATGGAGAATGAGTCCATAGACCTGGAGCATATTTCCTATTGGCTGTCCAAGTATGAGGGGAAGTATGCAGCAAGCCCCTGCTCCTGCCGACGTTCCAGACTGACTCATGACGAGGGCTGCGGAGATGATCCGGAGGGATGGTGCATTGCTGTGGGTGATATGGCGGATTATGTGGTAGAGACCCAGAAGGACGGACGTTATATTACCAAAGAGGAAGCGCTGGATATTTTCAGGCAGGCAGAGGACAATGGTTTTGTACACCAGATCACCAACATTGACGGTGCAAACAAGATTTTTGCCATTTGCAACTGTAATGTGAATGTATGCTATGCGCTGCGCACATCGCAGCTTTTCAATACTCCTAATATGTCCCGCTCCGCTTATGTGGCAAGAGTGGATAAATCCAAGTGCGTTGCCTGCGGCAAGTGCGTGGAGGTCTGCCCTGCCGGTGCGGTAAAGCTTGGGCAAAAGCTTTGCAGAAAGGACGGTAGTGAGGTGACTTATCCCAAGATGCCGCTGCCTACAGAGCAAAAGTGGGGAGAGCATATGTGGACGCATAATTATCGGGATGTGAACCGGATCAACTGCTACGATACCGGAACCTCACCCTGTAAGACGGCGTGTCCTGCGCATATTGCTATTCAGGGATATTTGCAGCTTGCAAAGGAGGGACGTTTCCAGGAAGCGCTGGCATTGATTAAGAAGGATAATCCTCTGCCCGCAATCTGCGGACGGATTTGCAACCGCCGGTGTGAGGATGCCTGTACCAGAGCGACCATAGATGAGGCTGTTGCCATCGATGCGGTAAAGCGGTTTGTGGCGGAGCAGGATCTGAAAGCGGAGACGAGGTATATTCCAAAGCCCACAGTACCTTCCTTAAGGGGCGCCTTCGAGGAAAAAATTGCGATTATCGGTTCCGGACCGGCAGGACTTTCCTGTGCTTACTATCTGGCAGATAAGGGTTACAGGCCCACCATTTTTGAAAAGAGTGAAAAGCCCGGCGGTATGTTAACCTACGGTATTCCTTCCTATAAGCTGGAACAGGATTTGATACAGGCGGAGATTGATGTGATCAAGGCTATGGGCGTAGAGATCAGGTGCGGCGTAGAGGTTGGAAAGGATATTACCATTTCGCAGCTTCGGGATCAGGGTTACAAGGGCTTTTACATAGCGGTAGGCTGTCAGGGCGGCAAAAAGGCCGGCGTTCCCGGCGAGGATGCGGAAGGGGTATATACTGCTGTAGAGTTCCTTCGGGAGACTGCAGAAAAGGAGGCCTTTGCATTTGATGGCGACGTGGTGGTAATCGGCGGCGGTAATGTTGCCATTGACGCAGCAAGAACCAGTACCCGCTGCGGAAACGGAAAGGTATCCATGTTCTGTCTGGAGAACATGGATGAAATGCCCGCAAGCCGTGAAGAGATTCTTGAGGCGTCAGAAGAGAACATTATAATCAATAATGGCTGGGGGCCTAAGGAAATCCTTACCGAGAACGGAAAAGCAGTGGGCGTAGTATTTAAGAAATGTACCAGAGTTTATGACGAGGATCACAGATTTGCTCCGGTTTATGATGAAGAGGATACCATAACGGTTTCCTGCAAGGCAGTAATCTTTAGTGTGGGGCAGGCGATTATCTGGGGCGATCTGTTAAAGGGAACCAAGGTGGAGCTTCGTCCTAATGGCGGAGCCATTGCCGATAAGCTTACCTATCAGACAGCAGAGCCGGATATCTTCGTAGGCGGTGATGTTTATACCGGCCCTAAGTTTGCCATAGATGCCATTGCTGCAGGACGTGAGGGGGCCATATCTCTTCACCGTTTCGTACATGAGCACTGCACATTGACGATTGGCAGAAACCGAAGGGATTACATAGAGCTGGATAAGGAGGATATCTTCATTGCCAGCTACGACAATACCGACAGGCAGAGACCTGAGAAAGCAGAGGAGGCCCAGGCGCGTTCCTTCAGGGATTTATCCCATACACTGACCAAGGAGCAGGTGAAGGCGGAAACCTCAAGATGCCTGGGATGCGGTGCATCTGTGGTGGATGAAAACAAGTGTATCGGCTGCGGACTTTGTACTACCAAGTGTGTGTTTGATGCGATCAGTCTTCACAGGGAGCATCCGGGATGCTCAGAGATGGTGAAGTCCGAGGATAAGCTGAAATATGTACTTCCCAACATGATTAAGCAGTCACTTAAGGTAACCTTTGCACCGAAAAAGAATTAAGTGGAGGATGGGATGCACGAGCTGGGAGTAGTTTTTCATATCATGGACAGCCTGGAGAAGGTGGCAGCAGAAAATCAGGTGCAGGGCATATCTAAAGTAGTTTTGGAGCTGGGAGAGGTGTCCACGGTAATTGAATCCTACCTGCAAAGCTGCTGGAAGTGGGCAGCAAAGAAACGGGAGCTGTTCGGGGAGGCGGAGCTTGAGGTGATAAAGCTTCCAGCCCTTACCTACTGTGAAAACTGCAGGCAGACTTATCCGACTGTGGAGTACGGTAAAATTTGTCCCCATTGTCAAAGTCCTGACACGTGGCTTTTACAGGGGAATGAATTTAACATAAAAGAAATAGAAGTATACTAAAGAAAAGAGGGAGAGAGATTATGATTTTTCAAATTTATGATGGAATGACCGGCTGGCAGCTGCTTGGCTGGGTCATGGTGTTCGGCGGACTGATTTTGATGAATGAGGTCGCACGGCGTACGAAGATCGGCGGAATGGCATGTTTCTTTGCACTTCCGGCAGTACTTACTGTTTACTTTATTGCTATTTATGTGGGGGCCGCTAAGGGGGCGGAATGGGCGCTGAACAATCAGACCTACGTACATATGAACAGTTGGTTCCACTATGCAAAGCTTTATGCGGCACTGACCGGATGTATCGGTTTTATGGTGCTGAAATATCACTGGGGAAAGCTTGGTAAATCCCATGCCTTTAAGGTGTTCCCATTTGTGATCGTGGCAATCAATATTTTGATTGCGGTGGCATCCGATTTTGAGTCTGTGATCAGAGCAGGTTCCTTGGCAGGCGGCTGGTGGAAATCCTCCGAAGGTGTTTGGCTTTACGGCGGCTGGTGGAATATATTAAACGGCATTGCAGGAATTTTGAATATTCTGTGTATGACCGGATGGTGGGGGATTTATTCCTCAAAGGACAAGAAGGATATGCTTTGGCCGGATATGACATGGTGCTTTATTCTGGCATATGATATCTGGAACTTCCAGTATACTTATCTGAACCTGCCTACTCATGCATGGTACTGCGGTTTAGCGCTGCTTCTGGCGCCTACTGTAGCTAATGCGCTTTGGAACAAGGGAGGATGGATTCAAAACCGTGCCAATACGCTGGCACTCTGGTGCATGTTTGCCCAGGTATTCCCGTTGTTCCAGGATGACAGCCGGTTCACCACTGTTTCTTCCGTATACGGAGCAGGCGGTGCGGCAGCAGCGTTTGGGGAGACGATGCCTACAGTGGCTAACCCCACGGCGCAGGGAGTGATTTCAGTGATTTCCATTGCAGTGAACCTTGTGGTATTCCTGGTGATTTTAAAACGTGCCAGGGTGCAGAAGAAGAATCCATACACCAACGAAATTTTTACAGATCAAAAGGATTTCAAATTGGCAATGGAGAGAGCGGAATAAAATAACTGTAATTCTTATTAGGGATTTGTCTGCACCTGCTGCGGCGAGAGCCGCAGCAGGTGCTTTTTGTATGGTATAAAGAGTAATATGAATTTCACTGCAGGATATGCGGCTCCAGACGCAGGATGTGCATAATGCTCTTGTGAATTAATGGAAGGCCGGTATAATCATTCTCATAGGAGGTGGAGGAGTGAAGATACAATATTGGAAGGATCCTTCCCTGGAGGAGGATCATATAGATGTACATTATCGGCAGGAAACCGAGACTATAGATGTGATCAGGGAGTTTTTTTCATCCTTTAACAGTATTATGGGGAAGAAAGAGGATGGAATGCATAAGATTCACCCGGGAAGCATTTATTATCTGGAGGTGGTGGACAGAAAGCTTTTTGCCTATCAGGAAAAGGAGGTTTATCAGTTGGACTACAGCCTTCGGAATTATCTGGAGCTCTTTGGGACAAACGGCTTTGTGCAGATTGGAAAGTCAATGGCCGTTAATATTTATAAAGTGAACAGGCTGAAAGCGGATTTGAATATGAGACTGCGGCTTCAGATGGATAACGGCGAGGTTTTGATTTTGAACAGAAACTACAAAAAAGCATTTTTAGAGATGCTTAAGCATATAAAGGAGGTGTGCTATGAAAATAATTAACAGACAGAATTTTTTTCCTATTGTATGTGTAGTATTTACCCTTCTTATAATGGGAAAGGTGATTTTGGAAGCGGTTTTACAGGGGCTGTTCGGAGGATACCAGGAGAATATTTTGATTATGTTTGTGCTTTCCCTGCTGGCTACATTTGTACTTTCTCAGCATTACCGGTTTCAAAGGCTGCCGCTGCTTTTGGTGATTGTAATTCAGTACGTGGTTATAATCAGCGTGGTAATGCTGATTACATGGGCAGGATCCTTTTTTGAACCGCTTCATGAAGATGGTTATCGGGATATGTTTCGTTCCTTTACGGTTCCCTATGTAATCGGTGCGGTAATTTATTATATTTCCCTTTTTTATGAGGTAAGAGGAGCTAATAAGACATTAATGGAGATAAAGGAGTATCGGGATGAAAGAAATAAAGAAATCGGTTAAAGAAAATAGGACAGTCAAAGGATTTGATTATCTGTGCCTTGGTTTATATGCTTTTGCGGGGCTGGGAATGGAGGCGCTCTATGCGTATCTTTTAGAGCCGGTGATTTATGGAGCATCAATGGGAGAATGGTCAACACTGCATACGATCCTTCATTGGAGCATCACCTGCATTACATGGGGGCTTTTTGCCTTTGTACTGATTAGAAAAGCAGAAGGAAAATATCAGTTCCCCATACTGGAAAAGGGGGCTTCCATGAAGAGATGGCAGTGGGGGGTAAGTCTGGTGTTTATTTTTCTGGCATTTTTAGTTGATTACATGAGCTGGGGTGGCTTCAAGGTATATTTGGAATTTGCGGGGAAGGGAGCTTTATTATTTACCTTTCAGTATATTTATTATGCCTTTGAAACCATGCTTTTCCTTCTCATCATTGTGTTTGGACAGAAGGCATGTGAGGTATGGTTTCACAGAGAAAGCTTTCCCTATGGCGGGATTATCTGTGGATTGACGTGGGGGCTTGCCCATATGTTTACGAAAGATATTCTTACCGGGGTACTTGGCCTTGCGGTGGGGGTTGCCATGGGATGCGTGTATTTATTGGTAAACCGCGATTTTAAAAAGGCATACGTAATTTTGTTTTTGATGTTTGTGCTTTAAAGATATTTTCCGATTTTAGCTGCCTCAATACTTTTAATAAATGTCAATACTTTTAATAAATTGTGGTTTCGCAGGATATATGCTATACTTTTAAATACTTGCTATGATGCAGAAACAAAATTATGAGGAAGAGGGACAAATTATGTTGGAAAAACTGAAGAAGAAAAGTATAGTGAAAAAGATTCCTGTGATACTTATTTTTATCATTGCCGGTATTATATTGATCGGCATTGAGTTTTCGAATTTCAAATCGTTGATGAAAGGTCATGTTAAATTTGAGACTCTGGAACCGGATGAGATTAATGAGGATCTGATAGTGGATGCTTCAATTAGTTGGAATTTTGGGTGCTTTATGGAGATGTATGAGGAAAATACTTCCACTCATGCAACCCGTACTACGGATTTGTATTACGTTATTTTTACCGGTGATGAGAACAGCGAAGATTCCAAATATATGGCTATTAAAGTTCCTGCTTCTGATGAACGGACTATGGAGATGATGGCAGAGGCTACTTATAATGGCGAATATTCAGATGCGGTTTCCTATTCCGGTGCTATTAATAAGATGTCCTCCGAGGAGTATGAATATTTTAAGGATTACTTTACAGAAGGGGGATGGACAGAGGAAGATGTTGAGGAATATACATTGCCGTATTACATTAGTGTAGGCGCACTGGCAGGGGGCGCTGAAACGACTGTCTATGTTGTTCTTGCACTTGGTATTATATTGATAATTATAGGCATCATTACATTAATTTATGTCATGGCAGGAGGAAGCCTTGGCGCATTTAAAAAGCAGATTGCGGAAACAGGCTTAAGCGACATGGATGTTGAGCATGAATATGAAGGCGCTAAACTTTTCAACAAGGGAAATGATCTGCGTATTGGTAAGAGGCTTACCTTCTTTATGATCGGCAATAAACCACAGCTGGTAGTAAATGACCAGATTGTATGGGCCTATCAGCAGACTACCACGCATAGAACGAATGGCATCAAGACAGGTACTTCCTATGGAATACTTATCTATCAGTTAAACAGCAAGAAGGCCTCCAACATTTATGTTCCTAATGCAGCTGTTGCTGGAGAAGTGCTGCAATATATGAATGAAACCATGCCTAAGGCAGTAATCGGTTATTCTGATGATTTGAGTAAGCTGTATCGGAAGAATAAGCAGGAGTTTTTGCAGCTTCGCTATTACAGAACTGAGCAGCCGACAGAGCAGGAAAGTCAGGTGGAAGAACAGCCTAAGCAGCAGGAGAACTTTTGGGAAACCAATAATTAGATTTAAGAGAATATGAGTTGTATTTAACAGCAGGAAGGGCGGAAATGCTCTTCCTGTTTTTGGTAACGGGAAAGCGCTGCAGCGGCCTGTTGACAATCCGGCTGCTTCATGCCAAAATACAGACACATAAAGTAAGGAGGAGAAATACGATATGAGGATAATTATTTCTCCGGCGAAAAAGATGAATACGGATACGGATACGCTGCCGTGGAAGGAACTGCCCGTATTTTTGGAAACCACAGAACAGATTATGGACTGGATGAAACAGCTGAGCTTTGCTAAGGCAAGAGACCTCTGGCAATGTAATGAGAAGCTTGCGGAGCTGAATTTTAAGAGATACAGTGAGATGAACCTGCGGAAAAATTTGACTCCTGCGCTGATTTCTTATGAGGGTATCCAGTATCAGTATATGGCTCCTGTAGTCTTTTCTAACCGGGAATGGGACTATGTTCAGAAGAACCTTCGGATACTTTCCGGTTTTTACGGCGTGCTAAAGCCTTTGGACGGCGTAACGCCATATCGGCTTGAGATGCAGGCAAAGGCCGGCATTGGTGAGAAATCAAATTTATATGAGTTCTGGGGAGAGAGAATTTATAAGGAAGTTTTAGATGAGAGCAGAATGATTATCAACCTTGCCTCCAAAGAATATTCCAAGTGTATTGAAAGCTATTTGAGGGAAGAGGACAAGCTGCTTACCTGCATTTTCGGAGAACTAAAGGATGGTAAGGTCGTCCAAAAGGGAACACAGGCTAAGATGGCAAGAGGAGAAATGGTTCGGTTTATGGCGGAAAAGGAAATAGAGCAGCCGGAGGATATCAAGGCGTTTGACAGGCTGCAGTATCGCTTCCGGGAAGAACTGTCGAGTGAAAGTGAGTACGTGTTTGTGAAGGATTAGTTTGAGTTGAGGGGAAGAGAAAGGAACAATAAAATGGCAACAGGTCTTGTATACATATTAACTAATCCCTGCCTTGACGGCTGGGTCAAAATTGGAATGACGGAGCGCAATGACATCGAAAACCGTCTTCGGGAATTAAATGCCCCGCCTAATATTCCGCTTTCATACCGCTGTTACGCAGTTTATGAAGTGGACAATCCACAGCTTGTTGAGAAACACATTCACAGTCTCATTGACAGAGTAGATGCTTCGCTGCATGCCCGTGAAAGGCTTGGTAATGGAAGGCTACGGCAAAGAGAGTTTTTTCGCATATCGCCGGAAACCGCATATGGGATTTTTTATGATGTTGCAACCCTGAGAAATGACAGGGATAGGCTAAGGCTTTATCAGCCCACCGAGGAACAGGGACAGGAGGAGGAACTTGCGGACAGCAGATTAAGACGGTCTAATAACTCCTTTGATCTGTTACATATTCCCGTAGGGGAAGAGATCATGTTCATGTATGACGACAGCATTTCGGCGAAAGTTATTGATAATAAGAATCATGTTGAATATCAGGGTGAAGAATTTTCTGTGACGGCCCTTGCGCAAAAGCTGTTGGTTGAAAAAAGGGGATGGACAGCGGATATCCATGTAAATGGGTGGCGGTTTTTTGTGAAAGATGGCATAACCTTAAGTGATTTGCGTGACCAATTGGAAAGTCAGGAAGCAGATTAATCTTCTTCTCGGGGGAAATTTTAAAAGGCAACAGATTTGTGCAATTTCTATTAAGACCAATCAGGAAAAATATGTTACACTCTACGGAAGAAAGGAGTTTCTTTGTATGAGTGAAAATATTATTGTAAAAAGGCTGATAGAATATATAGAAAGCCATTTGAACGAAAATTTATCTTTAGATAAAATAGCGAAGGAATTAAATTATTCCAAATTTTATATTTCCAGAATTTTTGCAAAAGAAACAGGATGTACCATTTACAAATATATTCAGGGGCGGAGATTAACACAGGCGGCCAGGAAGCTTGTTGAAACAAAGGAACCTATTGCATGGATTGCATATGAAGCACATTATAATTCGCAGCAGGCCTTTACGTTAGCCTTTCGCCAATTATATTTCTGTACGCCACAGACATATAGAAAGAATGGGGTATTTGCTCCCAAACAGCCTCAGATGAACCTGAAATGTTCTGCGCGGCACAGTTATATGTGGGGAGGCAGAATGGCAGCATGAGCACGCTTCCTTATGTTATTGAACAGACAAGTCGTGGTGAAAGAAGCTATGATATTTTTTCAAGATTGTTATCGGACAGAATTGTGTTTTTGGGCGAAGAAGTAAGTGATACTTCAGCAAGTGTAGTTATTGCGCAAATGTTATTTTTGGAGGCGCAGGATCCGGAAAAGGATATTCAGCTGTATATTAACAGCCCGGGCGGTTCCGTTACTGCAGGATTTGCAATTTATGATACCATGCAGTATATCAAATGCGATGTGTCAACGATTTGTATAGGGCTGGCGGCCAGCTTTGGTGCGTTTTTACTGGCAGGCGGTGCCCGGGGAAAGCGGATTGCTCTTCCAAACGCAGAAATTATGATACATCAACCGGCTATTCATGGCAGCGGTGTTCAAGGGCAGGCAACAGATATCAGGATCATGTCTGACCATTTGCAAAAAAGCAAACAGCGGTTAAATTCTATTTTGGCGGAGAATACGGGGAAATCCATAGAAGAAATTACGGCAGATACAGAGCGCGATCATTACATGTCTGCTGAGGAAGCCTTAGAGTATGGCTTAATTGATAAAATTATTGATCAAAGAAACAAGCTTTCATAATGGAGAAGCCTGCATCAGGCTTCCCTTTTCCTCGGGAAGCCTAAAATACAGATGTTTTTACAGTGGGAAGAGAAGATAAGTTATTATTTTCGCTGCCGTCGGGAATAGATTTTAGATATTCAGTGTCCTTATTATGTGCAATACCCACGTCCTTGATCTTTCCGGCTTTTGCAAGATTAACCCCTTCCTCACGGCTGACGATCCGATCATCTGACAGCTGATACCCGGAAATGCGGCCTTTTGTTTTTACTAAACCTTTAATAGAAACAGCATCTGAAGCCGGCGTTGGAATTTCGTCCAAGGCAGCCTTCGGAAGAGCGGTAGTGATATTTTCATTCATAAATTAGTGCCTCCTGCTTGTACTAAATTTTTAGTTAGTATGCGCAGAAGGCAGTTTTTTATGTAATAAGGGAAGTTATCTGCAATTCTTTAAAATGACATGGAAATATAAGTATGAAAGTGATATGATTGGTAAAAGAAATTTATGCAAATCTGTCTTAAAGGCAGGCATAGATTTTAAATTGGGAGGAAAAAAGAATGTCATTTCATGTAAACAGTTCATTTATGTACATCCTGGCAGTATGCGTTATCGTTTTCGTGCTGGCGCAGTCTGCATTCTTTTTGGTAAGGGCATACCAAAGAGGCAGAGAGATTGGGATAGAAGCGGTCAAGCTGAGGAAAACAATTGTCTCCACAGCGGTGTTTACCGTTGCACCGGCAATATCGATTTTGATCGGTATCGTAACGCTGTCGAAGTTTTTGGGAATACCGCTGCCATGGATTCGAATGAGCGTAATCGGGGCGCTTACCTATGAATTGCCTGCGGCTACCTCTACGGCCAATGCGCTTGGGATATCATTATCGGAAACCATTACGGACCCTAAAATATTTTCGGCCATTGCCTGGGTAATGACACTTGGAATTATGCCAAGCATTATTCTTCCGCCTATTTTGATGAAGAAGATTCAGGGTGGAATGATTAAGATTAAAAATAAGGACAGCAAATGGGGCGATCTGTTTTTAACCTCCATGTTTTTAGGTATGATTTCCGCATTTTTAGGCATGGTGTTTGCCAACGTCCGGCAGGGGATTGCCGGATGGATTCCCATCTTTGTATTGCTGGTATCCGCTGCGATTATGGGAGCGTGCGGACTTCTTATCAAGAAATGTAATATGAAGTGGCTGGAAACCTACGCACTTGCAATCAGTATGGTAGGGGCAATGATTTTTGCTGTGCTTATCACACCGGTGATCGGATAGGAGGAAATGATGAATAATTATATGAAAGCTACCGACAGGTACGGGAAAATATGGATATGGACAGCAGTTGTGGTGGTTCTCATGGTGCCTGTTGCCATCTGTCTTTACTATCATGCATGGCCTCAGGGAACTGCTGTTTTAAAGGGACTTTTGGGTGTTGCACCAATTTATTGGACAGTTGGTGTAATTGAGGTAATCACTTATACCCCCATGCTTGGAACGGGAGGAACCTATCTCGCTTTTGTTACGGGAAACCTGACCAGTCTTAAGGCGCCCAGCGCATTAAATGCTATGGAGAATGCACAGGTAAAGCCGGGCACAGAGGAAGGGGAAGTGATTTCCACTATTGCAATTGCAACCAGCTCAATTGTAACCACACTGGTACTGGTTCTGGGGGTATGCGGCCTTGCTTTGATAGCGCCTATTTTAAACTCCCCTGCTTTGGCTCCGGCGTTTGATAATATTCTGCCTGCACTTTTTGGAGGACTGGCGGTGGTTTATGTGAGCAAGAACTGGAAGCTTGCCATTACCCCCCTGATCTTTATGGTGGTTCTCTTCCTGGCACTTCCGTCTCTTGCAGGCTCTGTAGGAGTATTGGTCCCGGTGGGCGTTCTGGTTGCGCTGGCAGCGGCAAGAATCATGTATAAGAAAGGATGGGTATAATGACAGGACTGATTATTATAGGGATCGTCGTTGCTTTGCTGATTTTTTTTATTGCGGTGATTTTGGCAAGAGCCCTTTGCTTTAAGCCGGAGGTCACTAAGCAGGCGGCTGCGGAGCCGGTTGAGCTTGACAGGGACAAGATTGTGGCTGACATGGTGGATATGATTCGGTTAAAAACGGTTTCCAACCGGGACGAGGCATTGGTTGACCGCAGGGAATTTGCAAAGTTTGAAGAGCTTTTAAAAGAGCGTTTTCCCAATATACATAATAAATGTCAATTTCAAAAGATAGGGAAAACCGGACTGCTCTATTATCTTCCCGGAAAGTCTTCCCAAAAGCCATCTGTATGCATGGCTCATTATGATGTTGTTCCGATTGAGGAAGAGGGATGGAGCAAACCGGCCTTTGAGGGAATTATAGAGGATGACTGCATCTGGGGACGGGGAACTCTTGATACCAAGGGAACGCTCTGCGGTGTAATGGAAGCATTGGAAAAGCTATTGAAAGAGGGATATGTGCCGGAAAATGATTTGTACCTGTCTTTTTCGGGAGAGGAAGAAATAGATGGTGAAACCTGTGCCGATATCGTATCCTGTCTTGAGCAAAAGGGCGTAAAGCCTGCAATTGTTGTGGATGAAGGCGGTGCAGTGGTTGACCATGTATTTCCGGGAGTGGACGGTGAATGTGCACTTGTGGGAATTGGTGAAAAGGGAAGCGTAAATATGAATTTTACCATAGAATCGGAGGGCGGTCATGCGTCCACACCTCCTGTCCACACTATTTTAGGACAGCTCAGTAAGGCTGTTACCCGGATTGAGGCGCATCCCTTTCAAAGGCAGCTTACCAAGCCGGTGGCGGAGATGTTTGATACGCTGGGAAGGCATTCCACCTTCTTATACCGAGTGATCTTTGCGAACTTATGGTGTTTTGCGCCGGTACTTGATATGATCTGCAAAAAGTCCGGCGGCGAGCTGAATGCCATGATGAGAACCACGGTAGCCGTTACCAGAATGGAGGGCAGCAAGGCCTACAACGTACTGCCGCCTAAGGCAAGCTTTGGCATTAATATGCGTCTTCTCGGAAGTGATACCATAGAGTCGGCAACCGATTATCTGAAAGGCATTATCCAGAATGATAAGATTAAGCCGGAGCTTGTAAATGGGATGAATCCTTCTATCTATTCGGATACCTCCTGTGAGGAATGGCAGAAAATAAAATCTGTAATTCATATGACATGGCCGGAGGCGATTGTTTCCCCTTATCTTATGATGGCGTGCAGTGATTCCAGGCATTATTGCAGAATTACAGACCGGGTGTATCGCTTTTCCGCAATGCGGCTTTCCAAGGAAGAAAGAGCAATGATTCATGGAAATAATGAGCGGATTCCAATTGATACGCTGATTAAGACGGTGGAATTTTATGTGAGGTTGTTAAAGGTTTTATAGAGAATACCGGAGCTTCATATATCGGTGAAAAAGAAAATTGACATCATCAGGTTGTAATTCTGTTAAAGATGAATTATCAAGTAGTTCTTATAATGGGTGACAGAGGCGCAATATAAGGAAGGTACTGTAATGAGTAAAATTTATAATGTTTCAGAATTGGGAGATATGCTCATTTACCAAAATGAGAAAGGCAATACCAAAGTCGATGCTTATTTCTGCGAAAACAATATTTGGATGAATCAGGCTGCTATTGCCAAGCTGTATAATACAACTCCACAGAATATTACTATGCATATAAAAAACATTTATAAAGAAGGTGAATTGGAAGAGGATGCAACTTGTAAGGAATTCTTACAAGTTCAAACAGAAGGTACGAGACAGATAAGGAGAAATAAGAAACATTATAATTTTCACATGATTCTGGCAATTGGGTACAGGGTTCGGTCTAATGTGGGTATTCATTTCAGAAATTGGGCTTCGGATGTGTTGGAAGAGTACGCAAGAAAAGGATTTGCCATGAATGATGATCGATTGAGGAATCCGAAGCAATTTGGTGCAGACTATTTTGATGAGCTGTTAGAAAGAATTCGAGACATTCGAGCTTCTGAAAAGAGATTTTATCAGAAAATATGTGACATTTTTAAAACCTCGATTGATTACAGCAGTAGTGATGAAGAGGCAAAATTGTTCTTTAAGACGGTTCAAAACAAAATTCATTATGGAGTCCATGGGCATACTGCAGCAGAGCTGATTATGCAGAGAGCAGATGCAACGAAAAATAATATGGGTTTAACCGCATTTGAAGGTGCTAAAGTTCGCAAGAAAGATGTAGATATAGCTAAGAATTATTTGAATAAAGATGAGATATCAGAGCTTAACAGAGTGGTTACGATGTATCTTGATTTCGCAGAAGACCAAGCAAGACGACATATTCCTATGTATATGAAGGATTGGGAAGAAAAGTTAAATGCTTTTTTAAATATGACAGGAAGAGAAGTGCTTTCCGGATCTGGGTATATATCAGCGGAACAGGCAAAGAAGCATGCATGGAAACAATATGAACTGTTTGATGAACACAGAGCAGAGATGCGTGAAGAGAAAGACATAGAAGAACTAATGCAAAATGCAAAAGACATAAAAAGGGGAAAGGAATAGGAGGTATCCCCTAACTCGCAGCCCCTTTAAACACTGATATCTACAGTTCCGCCCTCAGCAGGAACCGGTATTTCCGGCGTTTCCACAGGAATATCCATTCCGTCAAGCTGTAGGGAGACCCCGCTTGAAACGCTCTGCTTCTCCTTTGCCAGCTTTTCAAACATAGCTTTCAGATATTTCATGTCGGCTTCCATAATTTCCCGAAGCTCATCTGCTCTGTGCTTTTTCTTTAAACGCTCAAGATCCTCCGGTTTCAGATCTGCAGCCGTGCTTTTGGTCAATTCATCTGTCAGCTCATTGCCGGACATTTCGGCTTCTAATTCTTTCAGAGATTCCTGAAGCTCCTTAATCAGTTCCTTTAATTCTTCTTCGGATAGCTCCTGAATGCTTTCAGGATCAAACTCCTCTAAGGAAAGCAGCTCATTTTTTTCTTCAACTTCATCAAGGAAGGAATCCTCGTTTCTTTTTAATGCTTCCTCTTCCTTTAAATGCTTTACCCGTCTTTTGGCAATCCGTTCTATCCGCTTTGCGTGGGCAATGGCATTTTCCAACTCCTTATCATCATAGTCAGAAATTTTTCTGTTTTTCTGTAGCAGCATAACCTTTTGCCGGGCTCTGGCAGCCACAGTGTTTGCGCTGACAGAGGAACGTGCGGACATAAGCTGGTTTGAAATTCCTTTAAAGTTATATTGTAAACGCTTTGGTTTTTTCTTGGCTTTCGTGGAATAGCTTATGGTTCCGACTACGTTTCCGTTAATATCCTTAAGGCTTATAACCCTTCTGTTGGAATTATTAATGCGTATCATCATACTCATGCAGTCATCCTCCCTGATAAGTGCAATCTGTTATGTCCTGGTGTTGTTCGGGCAGTAAATCCGTTTACTGCTTTTGAGACCATAGAAAGTTGTGTAATCTTACCATTTATATCGGCAGTTTGAGGCAGAAGATTAATTGCATCTGTCAGCTGCCCTAAACCGAGGGCAGTCAGCGGAAAATAGAAGGAATGGGCAAAATTGGCGAATGCTTTGTTTTTGACTTTGTTCCTGCTGCATTATATAATTAAAAAGAAAAAATATACGAAGAAGAAAAATATGTATACAAAGTATACGCGAAAGGAAGGAGTGGTTTTATGCCAATTATAAATAAATTAGGCGAAGCCGATATTACGGATGCGGCTATGTATGTTCTCCTTGACGCAGGGGAAAGCTTGGATACTACAACAGTGAAAAGCAGAATTAGAGATCTGCTGGAGCCTGCAGGGGTAAATAATGATCCGCTTGTCAACCGTAATGATGAGGTTATTGATCAGATCATCAGAAATATTGTCAGCCATCGTTTTGACAGCCAAAACAATATTATTAATTGTGGTTACATAGATTATGATGATGGTTACTGGGAAATTACCGAAGAGGGGAAAAGATATCTCTGGAGACGAATGAACCGCAGATTTGAAAGAGAATTAAACTAAAAAGAATTTATCCCATTAAAACAAGAAAAACCGCATTTTTATTATTATTCAAATAGGTATATATTCTGAAGGTATTCTAAGAGCGGCAGAAAGTCCGGATTATCGGACATGCACATGTGATATAATTTACCTGTTGAGATAAAAGTGCGAATGAAGGAGATCTAAGATGAGCAGGCACGTTCTGGAAAATAGATTATCCCCAATAATTAAATATCCCGGTGGCAAAGAAAAGGAACTAAATTACATTCTTCCTGCACTGCCTTCCGAAATGGACAGGTATTATGAACCATTCGTAGGCGGAGGTGCAGTGTTTTTTGCAGTGGATGCCAATGAGTATTATATTAATGACAGATCAGATGAATTAATCTCGCTGTATAATATGGTGAAAACACAGAATGAGCTATTTTTTGAGAGCCTGGAAGCCATTGAACATAATTGGAGCATTATCAGCAAGGTTGTGGACCGCCATGAGAAGGAGATAACTGATATTTACTTTTCCTACCAAAAAGGAATGCTCAGCAGGCAGCAGCTGGGGGATAAAATTTCAGAGTTTGTTTTGGAAAACACGGAAGAATTTAATGGTTTGCTTACAACCGATTTTAATCATGCAATAAGCGAATTTGTTGTAGAGCTTTGTAAGAGTATTGAAAATAAAATGATCCGCATGAAAAAGATTGAGGATCAAAAAGGAGAACTTGTATATGAGGATGTTGTGGCTAATATAGAGGCCTCCCTTAAGGCGGCCTTTTATACTCATTTCAGGATGCTTCTGAATAATCGAAAGGAATTAGATATTTCTGAGGAATTTGCCACTGCCATTTATTTTTTCATCAGGCAGGTATGCTACTCATCTATGTTCAGATATAACAGAAACGGTAAATTTAACGTTCCCTACGGCGGCATTTCGTATAACCGCAAATCCTTTGCAGGCAAGATACAATATTATCATAATAAGGATCTGGTCAGACATTTGGAGAAGACTACCATAGGAAATATGGATTTCTATGATTTCATGAAAGCATATGAGCCGGCTGAAAATGATTTTTTGTTTTTGGACCCGCCATATGACTCTGAGTTCAGTACCTATGCCCAAAATAAATTTGACAAGAGTGATCAGGCAAGACTGGCCCACTATTTGATCAGGGAATGTAAAGCTAATTTTATGATTGTTATCAAGAATACAGAGTATATTGCATCCCTGTATCCGGAAGGAACGAAAGCAGCAAATGGAGGCAGCTTACATGTCAGGAGCTTTGACAAGAAATATTTTGTCAGCTTTCAGGACAGAAATGATAAAAATGCACAGCACCTGTTAATTACGAATTATGCGGTAGATACAGACTGAAGCGGAAGCTTGATTTATGACAGGTATGCTGCAGGGTGGAGAAAGCTATGGATGAAAAGAAAAAGACTGCTATACAGGAGATTGTTGACCGTGAAATAAAGAATTTTATGGATACTTATGAAACGAGATATGCTGGTGAGGTATCTGACCCGGATGGTGTAATTAACAGCAAGAAGAATAATTGCTTTGTGGCGGAGCTGGGCAAAGAGTTTATGTTTTACAGCGCGTTTGTGAGAAGCTTTGACAGCTCCTTTGGAAGGGTGCTTGAGAAGATTGGAAACGAAATTGCCAAATTGTCCTATGATGTGAGGGGTAATATAAACTCCTTTTTGCTGCCCCAGCAGTCCCAGCATATGGACTATATTATTCTGGAATATGAAAAGCATAGAAGACCCCAGGTGTCGGACTATTGTGATTTTGTATGTATGATACCAGAGGATACGAGAAGCTTTGAGAGGTCTCATGTGACAGACCACTATTTTTATAATCCGGCGAAAAAGGAGCATTATCTGATTGAATTAAAAGCCGGAGGGGATCTGGACAATAAAAAGGCCAAAACAGAAAAATTAGCTCTACTGCAGGAATATTTTATTTTAAAAAATTTTCTGTTGAATAAGCCGGACGAAACTATTAAACTATATTTCGGAACGGCATATAACAAATACGGTGAGAACTCGGAATGGAAGCAGGAACGTGTAAAGCAGTTTTTCGCTGACGAGGAGCTTTTGATAGGTAAGGATTATTGGAATTTTGTCTGTGACGACCCGGAGGGGTTTGAGATCGTATTTGAACAGTATAGGAAAAGCTCAAGATACATAAATGAGGCGCTTAACAGAATAAAAACGTTATATTTTCAGTAAGGATCATTGAAACAAGCGAAAAACATGACTATTGCAGATGCATGAATCTATTATGAACCGGGATATACATTTGTTTGGGAAAAGAGGTTGATTGCATTGGGAATGAATGAAGAGACAAAGCGGCATAGGGTGAAAAAGGTAAATACTACTCGTTTTCTTATAAGCAGCTTTGCCATTGTTTTTATAGTGTGCGTGGGTATTCTGGCTCTGTTTGCAAAGATGACATGCGAAAAGAGTGAGGAAACAATTAATAAGATAGGATCAATGTACATGGCGGGATTAAATGAGCGTATTGTTATGCATTTCGAAGCGACCATTGAATCCAGATTGTCCCGCGTGGAGTATCTTGTTCAGTCTGTCCCGCCTGAAGAGAGCACCGATTTTGAACAGATGGAGAAGGAATTGGAATATGGCGCAGAGGCACGAGGACTCACACATTTAGCTCTCCTGACCGAAGACGGAGACTTTGAAATGCTTATGGGGGATCAGATAGAGCTGGTTGATCCGGAGCCCTTTATGGAATCCATAAGCCGTGGAGAGGAAAAGATAGCGGTAGGGAAAAGCAGCAAGGGTGAAGATGTTATTGTGCTTGGCGTGCCGGCAGAATATCCAACGCTAAGCGGCGAGAAGTGTATGGCCTTGACGGCAACGGTATCGGTTGATTATCTCATGAAGCTCCTTGCTTTGGACGACAATTATTCACTGGTATATTCCCATATTATTCGTCGTGACGGTAGCTTTGTAATAAAATCAAGAGAATCGGGAGCAGAGAATTATTTTGATCTGATAGCTGATTACTTTCTTGAAAACAGCGAAAAGACTCCTGATACATACGTCCAGGAGTTAAAGGAGGCGATGGAGAAGGAGGAAGATTATTCCGCATTGTTTTATCTGGAAAATGATCGTCGTCATCTTTACTGCACATCTCTTCCTTATTCCGAGTGGTACTTGATAACGATTATGCCATATGGTTCGATTGATCAGGTGGTAAATGAAATGGGCACGCAAAGAATGACACTGTTGCTGGTGAGCATAGGCGGGGTTTTGTGTGTGCTTCTGATCATTTTTGTTTTGTATTTCAGGCTGACGCAAAGACAAATTCATGAATTGGAGGAAACCCGTCAGGCAGCTATCAGTGCAAGTCAGGCTAAAAGCGAATTTTTGTCCAATATGAGCCACGATATACGAACACCCATGAATGCGATTTTGGGTATGACAGGAATTGCAATTTCCAATATTGATAATACCATGAAGGTGCAGGATTGTCTGAAAAAGATTACGCTTTCGGGCAAACATCTGCTTGGGCTTATCAATGATATTCTGGATATGTCCAAGATTGAAAGCGGTAAGCTGACTCTCTCCGAGGAGTTGGTTTCCCTGCCGGAAATTATGGAAGGAATAGTAAATATTGTGCAGCCTCAGGTGAAGGAGAGGCAGCAGCATTTTGATATTTTTATTTATGATGTAACGGAAGAAAATATATATTGCGACAGTGTTCGCCTGAATCAGATGTTCCTTAATCTTTTGTCTAATGCGATTAAGTTTAC
>JAUNGK010000234.1 GCA_030524555.1 Bacillota bacterium
GCTTACAAAACAAATGCTGCGGGGCATCCGTGTGAATTCCAAAGAAGAATTGGCAGCACGGATTTACCAGTATTTTGATGAAGTAAATCAAGAGCCAGTAGTCTACCATTGGACATATAAGAGTAGGGGGTGCGGATAAAAATTTGGACTCCCTAAGGGCTCCGAAAGGAGCTAAATCACCATGTATTCACAGGACAAAATTAATGTCGCTTTAAAAGTTTACCACCAATGCGGATCGATAACCACCACCATTCGAGTCCTTGGTTATCCTACCAGACGGGCGCTTTACACATGGATAGCTAATGAAGGGGCAGCCAAGCCGGAGCGAAAACCCTTGAAACTGACGAACACGGCAGAACATCCACGAAATCCTTCCATTGAAGGGAAAATGAATGCCATTCATCGTTGCTTTGAACTCGGAGAAAGTATAAAATCAGTATCAGAAGAGATCGGTTATACCAGAGCCAGTATTTACAGTTGGCGCAAGAAGTATCTTCGCGGAGGTATTACTGCATTGATGAATGATAAAAACATTACACCCAATACTCTCACGGAAGGCTCCTCATCCACAGCATCTGCTCCAGATCTTGCTCAATTACAGGCTCAGATCAGGGATATGCAGCTGGAGATTGATATTTTAAAGGAGACGATCAATGTCTTAAAAAAAGACCCCGGCATCGATCAGACAGCTCTCAAAAACAGGGAGAAGGCAGTGATTATCGATGCCTTGAAGAGTAAATACTCACTGCCTGACCTGCTGAAACGGCTTGGATTATCAAAAAGCAGCTATTATTATCAGGAGGCCGCCAAAAAGAAGCCCGATAAATACAGCGATATCCGCAATAGGATACGTCAACTTTTCCACGAAAATAAACAGCGGTATGGGTATCGGCGCATTCATGGACTTCTGAACCGGGAGAATATCACGGTTTCAGAGAAAGTAGTCCGTCAGATCATGCGGGAAGAAGGTCTTATTGTTATCCTTAAACGGCGCAAAAAATATAACTCCTATCAGGGAGAAATCTCCCCGTCTGTGCCTAACAAAATAGAACGAGATTTTCATGCAGATAAGCCGAATCAAAAGTGGCTCACGGATATTACCGAGTTCGCTTTACCAGCAGGAAAAGTTTATCTTTCAGTGCTTGTAGACTGCTTTGATGGCTTGCTTCTCGGCTGGGCAATCAGTACAACGCCCGACTCCATGCTTGTCAATACAATGCTTGATCAGGCAATATCCCATCTGCCGGAAGGGGCACACCCGCTAATCCATTCCGACCGAGGCTGCCATTATCGGTGGCCAGGTTGGATAGAACGGATGAAAAATGCAGGTCTTGAACGGTCAATGTCCAAAAAAGGCTGTTCTCCTGATAATGCAGCCTGTGAGGGACTGTTTGGACGTCTGAAAAACGAGATGTTCTATAATCAGGATTGGACAGGTGTTAAAATATCAGAGTTCATTGACATCTTAAGTGAATATTTGCTATGGTATAACACAAAAAGGATTAAAACATCACTCGGAAATATGAGCCCTTGGGAGTACCGGCAGAACCTTGGTCTAGCTGCATAACCAGTCCAAGAAAAGGTAGAATTTAATCCTGCAAAGTGGAACTTAAGATTTCAATTCACCAATTATTACATTAATGTTCCTGTTGAACTATACCCCTTATTGTTGTTCATAAAAAGCAAATCCTATCCAATGATTATCTTCCACAATTTTCTTTATTTGTTCTGAAACATATATAGATGCTACACTTTTTGAACATCTAAAAATATCATGTTCCAAACATACACTTTTGTTCAAATATGTTTCCTTTGGCATAAAAGTGTAGAAATCGTATTTCTCATTATATTTATATTTACTTTTTTCCATATCGAATGCATCAATAAAATTTACAACATACATCAAAACATAATTAGTATTAACTTTTTGAGTGACTACATCAATTAATTTTACTGGAAAGTATTGTAAACCTTTTATTCCTTTTTTGTTAAACTCCTCCATAACCTTAACATGGATAATAGGCCACCTCTTCACATTTAAGAGATACTCACCCTCAAAATTAGATACTTTTGAACTATAGTAAAATTCAACATTGGGCCAATTATTTATAGAACGTGGTGCTAATATAATGTTGTCAAAAAAACCTTTCTTTACATCTTCATATTCAATTTCATCTATGTTGGTGGTTTCAGCATAGATGGTGTTGGTTCCATCTTCTATAGATTCATCAACCCTGTCCATATCAAATGATAATTTATAAAACATTCTCTTACTCCTTTATTCCTTTCCAATAATTTGAATATAGCATGTCTGGATTGTCTCGAATAATACTTTTAATCTCACTTTCATATAAATCCAAGAAGATATCCTTGTTTCCATTTGCTATATTGTCAATATTTCTCATTTCATCTAAAACAAAATCATGATATGCATTCGGATGTCTTCCTTGGTGTGGCAATAAATCTTTGTTCCAATCAGCATCTAAATCCAAACCATACTTATCTGTAATATCCTTAAATGCCTGTGTATATGTTTTGTTCTTATCTGTTGCATAATGATGTACTTGATTAGGTTTAGTTGTACTACCACCCTCTATCATGTCATCCCAATGCTTAGCCGCATCAGTAACATTTTCCCCTATATCCCCAGTATTCTCAATGCTATGCAGCCTTCTCTTTGCTCCGTCTACCAGGTTATTGATTGCTCTGGCTATGTCATCTGTCTTAGCTCTTCCTCTTCTGGCAACATCGCTTAATGCATCAAGTACATTTGCTGTCCTCTTCCCTCCTGCTATAAAGTCATCCACATGCTTTATTAGCCCCTTTAATCCGGCTCCCAGCTCATCAGCATATTTAGCCACTCCTACCAGCGGGAAAAATGCCGCCATATCCGCTATGATGATTCCCCACCATTCAGGGGATTTGATATCACGGTTGACTGTAAGATCTGCTGTCAGATCCCTGAAGTCCATAGGTGCATCCAGGCCGGTAAGGCCCAGTACCATCTGCATTCCCAGACCCAGCCATGTAAATTCATCTGAGTAACTGCCCATTACTACCATTTCCAATGATCTGTCCATGTAGCTTTTCTCTTCAATACACTCATGCCCGTCATAGTCCACATACCTAAGTGGATTCCCCTGTACATACTGGTACAGGTTCACAGTGCCTGGATTCCTGTAGTCTATATAGCTGCTCT
>JAUNGK010000024.1 GCA_030524555.1 Bacillota bacterium
AAATGTACTACTGCATCAAAACACTGGAGTGGGCAGGCGGCTCCGCCACCATGTCACAGATTGCCGCATGGACGAAAGCACCCAAGCAACAGATGACAAAAATGGTGAATAAACTCGTTGAACAGGGATTTGTCACCCGCTATGATGATCCCGATGACCGGCGCATTGTAAAAATCCAGTTGACTGACCGGGCAGCAGAGTATATTTCCCAATTCTTAGAACATGATGCAAGCTGTTTCCGGCCATTGCTGGAGGAAATGGGTGATGAAGATCTGAAAGACTTTGCTCAGAGCCTGGATACCCTCATCCGCATCTTCAGGAATCTGCCAAGCTGCCGTGCCTGCATGGAAGATGGAAAAAATGCAGAATTTGATGGATTTGAAGAAAATTAAAAATTCCGCCGTTCCTCCAATGGTGATGATTGGTATTGTTCCAGAACATTATTCCTATGAACTGATTAAGGAATCCGGCGAATTTGTAATCAATGTTCCTACGAAGGGCTTTGAAAAAGAATACTACTATCTTGGCACAAAATCCGGCAGGGATGAAGGCAGGTGTTTTTACTTAAATACCATAAACAGACCGCAGAAGTTCTTTTCCCGTTGCTGTTTTAAAAAGACGTTCCGCCGCATTTAGGAGATTACTTTTATCATACCCTGATTCATCCGCATTGACCAGATAATCCGCTTCCAAAAGAATCTGATAGTCAATTCCATCCACTTCCTGCAGCTTTCCATTGGTATTCCCATATTTTTCACGGCAGAGCGGGCAGGCAATATCATGTATGACCGCTGCTATTTCCACCGTTTTTTGTTCTTCCGGTGCTATTTTTTCGCACTCCGCAATCGTTTTTGCATAGGCATATACCTTCATAAAGTGACCAATATCATGAAGATTTCCATTTGATTGCTTTACCATTTTTACAATAATTTCTGAAACCGTCACGTTCTCTACTCCTTACCATACATATTTTCTCTGTTTTAAAATACAACCACCAGCAGCATTTTAAACTGTTCTTTTCCCAAGACAGCATGGGGATGTCCTGCCGGCATCACAATGGACTCGCCCTCATGCAGCTCATACTTTTTATCGTCAATGGTAATTTCACCCACGCCATCAAGACAGGTAACAAAAGCATCTCCGGCAGATTTGTGGCTGCTGATTTCTTCTCCCTTATCAAAAGCAAATAAAGTAATGCTTACCGCACTGTTCTGTGCTATGGTCATGCTTACCACCTGCCTGCCCTGATAGGCAATCTGATCCTTTAGAACCAATACCTCTGCCTTTTCCATATTTTTTATTTTTTCTGACATCTCTTATTCTCCTTTTCATGACTGCAAGGGACGGTCTCTTTCTTCCTCTGTGCCGCTTCCACTGCTTTTTGTTAAAAAATAATTATATTACAAAAGATCCAGAAGGCCTGTTGTAATTCAAACAAAACTGGTGAGAGATACAAAAACACCAAAGCCGTTACCAGATTATGGATCAGCCGGTTATGAGAGCCGCACGCCGAGGAACACACCGTCAGTATACGGGTGATATCCATTTTCATGGTTTCGCTGGCTTCTGTAGCAACCACACTGACACTAAGGGCGGTATCAGGAATAACCGCAAAGGACTCCGCAAAAAAATCTCCCGGTTCAAGCCTTGTGATTACATTCCGATTTCCCCATAAATCCTCCTGGATGATCAACGCATTGCCCGACAATAAAAGACCGACGGCATCTGTTTTCTCACCCGCACAGAGAATATATTCATTCTTCTCCCATGTCTGTGTTTCTGCACCTATGCAGTTCAGGGAAGACAAAATCTCGCTGTCTGACAGCCCCTGAAACAACGTACACATTCTTAATACTGATAAATATTTTTCCAAAAAAGCACCTCATTTGTTTGAATTCAAACATGTCTTTTTCCGATATTGTACTATAGCTTACCCACGAAAGCAATAAAACAAAAAATTGGAGTGTTTCTTGCCGGTCTCTGCTTGTTCATTTTGTATATGTCCTTTTCGGGAAATGTTGTATCTACCGATATGGAAGAGCGCGGTTGGACAAATTACCGTCTGGCAAAAGAAGCAAATCTCTCACACTACACAATTACAAATATGTTCAACAGAAACAACGCCCTAACACTTCCGACCTTAGAGGCAGTATGCAGGGCATTTGGTATAACACTGGCGCAGTTTACCTGAGCTTCCCGTAATCTTCCTCTGAGACCGGCTCCAGCCATTCATTAGAGGTATTCTCACCAGGAACCTCTATGGCGATATGGGCAAACCAGCTATCCTTTGCCGCTCCATGCCAGTGCTTTACACCCACAGGAATGGCAACCACATCTCCTGCATGAAGCTCCTGCGCCTCCTTGCCCCATTCCTGATACCAGCCGCGTCCGCCGGTGACAAGCAAAATCTGTCCTCCGCCATTTTCACCGTGATGGATGTGCCAGTTGTTCCGGCAGCCAGGCTCAAAGGTCACGTTTGCAACGCCTACGCCTTCTAGCTGCGTCAGCATCGCCAGATAAGAATGCCCCGTAAAATACTGGCCAAAGGGATTGGGAACACCCTTTTCAAAAATAGTTCCATACTCTAATTCGTTCATGTAAAAAACTCCTTTCTTTTATCGGTAAGACTTCTGATAGATTGCCACACATTCCTCATGGGATAACTCTTTCGGATCGGCAGCAAACAGACCGCCCATTGTTTCACGGGCATTTTCTGCCAGCCTGTCAAGCTCATCCTCCCCAATGCCAAAGTCGGACATTTTCAGGTCATACACACCACAATCCTTTTGAAGCTGCACCAGCATATCCACGAAATCCTGGGCACAGTCTGCGTCCTGCTTTCCCAGCGCCTTTGCCATCGTAACAAATCGTTCATCACAGGCATGGCAGTCCACAAAGTGCTGATAGTATGCGGCAGAAATCATAATCAGCCCCGCCCCATGAGGCAGTTCCTGATGATAGGCGCTCATGGCGTGTTCCATAGAATGTTCGCTGGTACAGCAGCTAACGGTCATCACCTGCCCCGACAGGTTATTTGCAAAAGCTACGCCCTCACGTGCTTCCAAGTCGCTGCCATCCTTTACCGCCCGGACAAGATACCTGCCGATATTTTCAATGGCAGTCAATGCCAGCATATCGCCCATGGGGTTATGCGCTTTGGAAATATAGCACTCTGTACTGTGAAACAATGCGTCGAACCCCTGATATGCCGTAAATTTCGGTGGAACAGAAACCATCAGCTCCGGGTCAACCACAGACAATACCGGAAACAGGCAGTCATAACCGCCAAACCCAATTTTCTCGTTGGTTTCATCATTGGTGATAACACCCCATTGATCCGCTTCGGAGCCGGTTCCTGCCGTTGTGGTAATACAGATAACCGGCAATGCTTTTTCTGTCAGGGTTTTTCCTCTGCCAGTACCGCCGTTCATATAGTCCCAAATATCACCGTCATTGGTTGCCATCGCCGCCATCGCCTTAGAAGCATCCATCACGCTTCCACCTCCTAAAGCAACAATGAAATCGCAGTCATTTTCCTTTGCGAAAGCTGCACCATCCATTACGGTAGAGCGAAGGGGATTCGCCTGCACACGGTCAAACACCGCTGTCTCCACACCGCCATCCGCTAATTCTTTTAATACCCGGGTGAGCGTCCCTGTTTCCTTCATGGACTTGCCATTTGAGATTACAACCATTGCTTTCTTTCCCGGCATTGGCTGCGTATGCAGCTCGTTTAATTTTCCGGCACCAAACAGGGTGCGGGTAGGAACATAAAATTGATAACTCATAATAAATCCTCCTGTTAATCTTTTTTATTTTCGCGAACAACGAATCAAGTGCGGGTGCTTGCACACGCATTTGACGACTGTCGCGAAAGTCAAGCATCCTTGTGATGCTTGACCTCATGGATCATATAATCCAACTGGTCTAATAGCTGCTGTTTACAATGAATTTCATCCAGTAATTGCATTCTGTTTCTCCGCAGAATTTTTATCTGTTCTTCTTTCGTTTTTCCCTTACCGCTTATCTGCTTCATTACTTCCTCTAACGTCATCTCTGGCCTCCTAAAAAATGTAGGTGCAGAGGAAAGTGCGCTGCACTTTTTCCACACCTACATTGTATAGCTGTTTTTTTAATTATATCAAATACTTAATTTTTATACCTCACCTATGCCTAAAAAGCATTTCATATTCTCGATGAACTTCGCCGCCGCCAAACTAAAGGGCTGCTGCCGTTTCCACGCAAATACACTACTCGATGTAAGTTCCGGGTATAATGGCCTATAGACGATTTTCTTCTTATCCCAAAAAGGTACGGCTCCTTCAATCACAAGGGAACAGGCTAAACCTTTCTGAACCATCAGGGCGCTGTTCGTGGCTAAATTGCTGGTAAAAAGAACCTGTTTTTCCTGAAAGGAATCTCCCAACCAATTGGATAATTCGTTCTGTACATTCGTCCGTCTCGGAAGAATGAGCGGCATATTATCCAAGTCTTTTGCGATTACATTTTCCTTCCCGGAAAGCGGATCATGCGGACTCATTAATACCACCCACCTCTCTTTTCCCTTCAAACGAATAAACTCAAACTTTTCCATGTCAACCGGCTCCAACAATACACCAATATCAATCAGACCTTTTTCCATCTGTTCTTTCACCAGGTCGGCATTTCCTGTAAAAATGTCAAAGGTAACAAGCGGATACTTATTATGGAAGTTTTCAATAATTTCCGGCAGTACCTGCATAGCAGTAAGCTCTCCGCCGCCAATAACGATTCTGCCCTCCACAAGTTCCTCCTGCTGGGTCAATTCGCTTTCGGTCCGGTCAACCAGGGACAATATTTCCTCCGCCCTCCGCCGCAGCAATATCCCTTCATTCGTCAGGGTGATTTTTCTCGCACCTCTGTGAAACAGCTTGACTCCGACCTCTTCCTCCAACTGTGATAGCTGGCGGCTAAGCGTGGGCTGCGTGATATGTAAGACTTCTGCTGCCCGATTGATTCCTTCCTCCCGGACAACTGTCAGAAAATAGCGGAGCACTCGAATTTCCATATCATTACCTCCCCCAAAAACGTTTCCCTCATTATAACATAAGGTATGCCTAAGAAGCAACATATCGCCTCTAATTTCATTTAAGGCATAGCAAGGTTATAAGATCATTGCTCAAAACACTACGCCCGTTTCCATGCGGTTATTCCAACACCCAATTCTGACTTTCCGTCTGCAGCTTCACCATACGGGCATAAACACCGTTCTTTTGCTGAAGCTCCTTAGGAGTACCCTGCTCGGCTACTTTACCGTCAGACAGCACCACAATCTTATCTGCCCCTGTTACGGTACGCATTCTGTGGGCAATGATGAGAACGGTCTTGTTTTTCACCAGATACGAAATAGCCTCCTGCACCGCTGTCTCATTTTCCACATCCAATGATGCGGTTGCTTCATCCAGCAGAATGATCGGTGCATCCTTAAGCAGTGCACGGGCAATAGAAATACGCTGGCGCTCACCGCCGGAAAGTGTGGAGCCGTTTTCACCTACCATAGTCTGATATCCCTCCGGCAGCTCCCTGATAAATTCATCGCACCGGGCGGCTCTGGATGCCGCATACACCTCTTCATCGGTAGCATTCCGTCGTCCCAAGCGGATATTTTCCATTATGGTATCCCTAAACAATACTACATCCTGAAATACAAAGGAGTAATGCCGTAAAAGCGTCTCCGGGTCAATGGTGGAAATATCCAGTCCTCCAAGAGTGATCTTTCCCCCCTGAATATCCCAAAATCTGGCTGCCAGCTTACAGGCCGTGGATTTTCCTCCGCCGGAGGGCCCCACCAGTGCCGTCACCTGTCCCTGCTTTGCAGTAAAGGACACATCCTCCAAAACGCCCTCGTTTTCCCGATAGGCAAATTTTACATGATCAAATACAATATCAAAATTCTTCGGATTGCATTCGTCGCTTCCGGTCTGGATGGGCTGCTCCAGAATAGCCCGCATTCGATTGATTTTCAGCTTAGCACTAAAGGTAGCCGCAATGTTCTGCAGTACCATTCCCAAAGGATCATACAATCTTGCGGCTGCAAACAAAAATCCAAGAAAATACAGGAAAGACAGTTCTCCACGAACCAGCAGTCCTGCGCCAGCCAATACGGTAGTTGCAAGACCGATATGGAGAAATACCTGGGCAGAGCTTACAAATACGCCTGTTGCCAGTTCCGATTGAATTGCACATTTCTCCGCATATTCCAATCTGCCATCCACGCCTTGCAAATAAACCTCCTGGCGATTGCAGGCTTTAATATCTCGGATGGTCTCCAGACATTCCTGAATATTATCTGTCACCGCACGCCTTGCCAAAATACTTTTGGTACCATAGATATCCTGCAGCTTTTTAGATCCGATAGTAAGCAGCAGCGCCACCGGCAGTACCCACAGCGCAGCAAGAGCCATACGCCAGTCAATACACACCATGCAAATGCCAATAAACAGCGTAGAAAAGATGGAAGCAAACAGCTGCGGAATATAATGTGAAAACATCTGATCCAGATCAGAGCAGTCGGAAATCATGGTGGATGTCAGATCGCTTAAATCTCTGTTTCCAAAAAAGCTTAAAGGCAGCTTCCGCAAAGTCTCAGCAAGACTGATTCTGCGGTTGGCACTCTCCTTGTAGACGGACAGATACAAGGCGGCATATTGGAAATAATGCAGCAAAAACAATACTGCCAGCATTAAGATCGCACCGCCTGTGTAAATCCACAGCTTTTCCCCGGCATTGCCGCCCTCTTCCAAAGTATCCAGCAAATACCTGATTGTGGCCATCACCACCCCAATGGGCAGCATCAGGCTGATATTACACAAAAAACACCAGATAACAGCCTTGACAAAGTCCTTCGCTCCCTTTTCGCTGAGAGCAAATAAGTGTTGCAGCTTGCGTATCATATCGCCGCCTCCTTTCCAACCTTCCATGCTGCGGCCTGCTGATAATCCTTCCACATTTCGGCATACAGACCGTTTTGAGCCAGCAGTTCGTCATGGCTCCCCTGCTCCTTCACACTGCCCTTTTCCATCACAAGAATTTTATCCGCATTCCTGATAGTGGATAACCGATGGGCAATCATTAACACGGTTTTTCCTCTGGTCAGCTCCCCGAATGCCTTCTGAATAAGAGCCTCGTTTTCCGGATCTGCAAAAGCCGTGGCTTCATCCAGCACTACTATGGGCGCATCCTTCAAAATTGCTCTTGCAAGGGCAATACGCTGTGCCTCCCCGCCGGAGAGATATACGCCTTTGGTACCTACCACGGTATCAAGCCCCCGAGGCAGCTTTTCCAGAATATCATCGCATCTGGCAGCGTGAACAGCCGCCTTCACTTCCTCCAATGTAGCACCGGGTTTTGCCATTCTGATATTCTCCAGCAGGCTGACCTTAAACAGCCTGGTATCCTGAAATACAAATGCCACCTGCTTCATCAGATCACTGTTATCCATTTTCCGCACGTCCACGCCGCCAATGGTTACGCTGCCCTCCTCCACATCCCAAAATCGGGGAATTAAAGCGGCTGCGGTAGACTTTCCTCCCCCGGAGGGGCCTACCAGCCCCACTACGGTTCCCGGTTCAACACTAAAGCTGACATCGGACAATGCCGGACGCTCCGTACCGGGATACCGGAAGGTCACATGGTCAAAGACCACATCCGTTCCTTTAGGCTTCTGTGATACCTCAGGCTTTGTAAGCGGCTTAACCTGCAAAATCTCATCCAGCTTCATCATGGCTTCGTCCGCTTTCATAACCGATTCCGATGCGTACATAACCCGGTTAATCATAGCGCCGCAGGCAGGACCAAATAATGCATAAAAAATAAAGTCAGCCAGCACTGCCCACCCGCTTGTGCCGGAAGAAAGCAGCAATGCAGCCGGAATCAAAAGGGCAAAGCAGCCATTTATACAGGTAAGGAATGCGGTCTGTCCAATTCTGCAGCTCATGGCATATTGACTGGCCAGATCACTGTAGGATGAAATAGCGGCATAAAAAGCCTTAAAGGAATAAACCGTCTGCTGGAATACCTTCACTACAGGGATTCCCCGGACATACTCCACTGCCTCGCCGCTCATTTTTTCAATTTCCTGCTGATACTGATGAAAAAATCCTGCGTTTTTGCCTCCCATCATACTCATCATACACACCATGGCAAGTACCATGGTAAGCAGGCACAAAAGCCCCATTTTCCAGTCAAAGGCAAACAGCATAATAATGGCGGCCACAGGTGTAACCACTGCCGCCGTCAGATCCGGCAGATTATGCGCAAGCAAATCCTCCGTCAAAGCGGCATTGTCATCAATAATTTTGCGCAGCCGCCCTGACTGATTTCCGGTGAAAAATCCCAGCGGCAGCTCCAGTACATGGGCCACTCCCGCATAGCGGATATTGCGTGCCGTGCGAAATGCGGCAACATGGGTACACATCAG
Organism: Bacillota bacterium; assembly: GCA_030524555.1. Lineage (GTDB taxonomy): Bacteria > Bacillota > Clostridia > Lachnospirales > Lachnospiraceae > Suilimivivens. The sequence goes on from JAUNGK010000024.1 coordinate 8,459, forward strand.
CGCTGCAAAGTACACCACAATATTGCCCAAAGCAAACCACACCGCCATCCATCCCCATTTGACTACTCCTTTGGCTGCGGCCACATTGGGATATTCTGACAGCACATCCCGTGCTACCAGCCAGACGCATATGTAGGGAACAAGCCCCAGAATAGCAGCAATGCCCGACAAAACACAGCCCAGCAGCGTCAGCTTTTTATGTCCCCTGGCATAGCCTATCAGCTTTGATAAATTTGATTGCTTCTTCAAAGCGATCAACCTCCTTTTAATATTTTGTATGATAAAGAAGAAGCCTTAGTCATCTCCTAATATCCTAATTTATGTTAGTTATATCTAACTATTGGAGAAAAACAATAGAAAGTACGTTTTGCGAACTTTCCATCGTCCAAAATTACAAATCATCCTGCCCCATAATTTTCATCCAGCCTGCGGTATAAAACTTCTGCAGCTCCACCAGATAATTTTCTGCCTGTTCCAGCGGCATCCGGTGAATAATCAGTTCAAAAAATGCATTAAACATTCCCGTAATTAAAATATGCTCCAGTCTTTCATCAATCTGCGGTGAAGGCCGGCCAAGGCCATTGAGTACCGCCTGATAGTCATGTGTTGATTTACTTTCAATCTCCACCATTTCATCAATCATGCCGGCAAACCGGGTTCCCTCCGAACAACACAGGAGCAGTTGAAACTCATCCGGATTCTCATATGCATAAAGCAGCATATCATTCATGCACTGACCGCTGATTTCTCCCATATTTTCCGGCTGTTCCTCCGGCGGCAGCTTGGCAAAATCCTGCTGTGCAGTCTTATAACACCCCATAAATGTTTCATACTGCTTACTTACCAGAGCCTCAAACAATTCTTCCTTACTGCCATAATATCCGTAAAAAGCACCGGTAGTCACACCTGCCTCTTTCACAATACTACGCAGTGAAGCGGACATGAAGCCTTTCTCGAGGAATTCTTTCTTTGCCGCTGCATGGATCAGTTCAAGCGTAGTCCGTTCGGCATCGCTCATTCAGTTATCCTCCTTCATAACAGTGTTATATCTCTGCTATCCCAGTGTATAACACTGTTATATTTTTGTCAAGTAAAGAAATTTCAAATCAGTTTATTGTATCAATTTGGTGCTTTACATATCCTGAAACTCTGTCAAAATATAACTTTCAAAATGGGACTTCACAAACTCCTCAATCAAAAGCCTCTGCATACGGATGCTGTTGCTTTCATCCTTGGTACCTCCCCGTTTCACGGCTTCCGTTCCCGGAAAGGAGGTTTCCGCCTTAGACAGACGCATGTAGGCGGCAATTCTGATTTTTTCATTCATATTTTATTGCCTTACCTGTTCTTTCCTTTTACCCTATGTAAGGACAGCCTGTTCTATGACGGAGTTTCCCTTGCAGCTTAATGAAACCACTCTTTCATGGTATCAAAAATCTTCACCAATTCCGCTTCTTCTATGACATAGGGGACCATTGCATACATATATTTCAGGAACGGACGGCTGAATACGCCTCTCTCATAAGCAAATTGCTGGAAGCCCTCCAGCGTCTTTGAATCATATACCTCAACACAGGTACATCCGCCCATAATACGCACTTCCTTAATTCGCGGATCAGCAAAGCCGTCCATCTCCCGATGGGAAATCTCTTCAATGTGCCTGATCCTGCTCATGTAATCTTCCCGCTCAAAAAGCTCAATCCCCTTCAGCGCCACAGCGCAGGCCAGTGCATTCCCCATAAACGTGGGGCCGTGCATCAGGGCGTGACGGTCATTGTCACTGTAAAATGCCTGATAAACCTTATGGTTAGCTACGGTAACTGCATGACCGATATAACCGCCGGTCAGCGCCTTTCCCAGCACCAGAATGTCAGGAAGCACCAAATCGGCCACAAACCGGTTTCCGGTGCGGCCAAAGCCGGTGGCAACCTCATCAAAAACAAGCAGCACATCATACCGGTCACACAGCTGCCTTGCCCGCTCCAAAAAGGAAATGTCATACATCCGCATACCGCCGGCTCCCTGCAGCAGAGGCTCTACAATGAAACAGTTCAACTGATCGTGATACTTCTCAAAGGCTTCCTCCAGCGCCGGAATCTCCGTGGGAATATGAACCACATCCTCCTTCTGGTCAAAGGCAAAATGATAATCCTCGTCATCTCCCACTTCCATCGCTTTAAAGGTATCTCCATGGTAGGCGTGTTCCAATGCCAGCACCATGGGACGCTTGCGCCCCATATTCGTATTGTACTGCAATGCCATTTTCAAAGACACCTCTACAGCCACACTGCCGGAATCAGAAAAAAAGCAGTAATCCAAATCACCTGGAAGAAATTCCTGCAGCTTTTGAGACAGCTTCTGTACCGGCTCATGGGTCAGCCCACCCAGCATAACATGGCAGAAATGCTCCGCCTGCTCTTTGATTGCGGCGGTAAGCTCAGGATGCTTGTAACCGTGTATCATACACCACCAGGAAGATACGGAATCAATCAGCTTCTGATCCTTTGTATAAAGGTATACCCCCTGCGCATCCACAACTTCATAGGGTGCTTTCATGGTTTTCATCTGTTCATAAGGATACCAGATCATATTTTCTCTCCTTTTTATTCATACAGTGCAGTCAGCACGTCAATATCAATATCCAGCTTTGTATCGCCGTCCTGAACCCTGGCCAGCACAGGCAGGCCGGTCATGTGCTCACACATAGCAATATTATCCTCTTCCATCACATTGCCGGGGTGGAAATGATTGAAGATAATACCTTTGACAGGTAATTTCCCTGCTTTCATGTATTCTGCCGTCAGCACCACGCTGTTGATGGTTCCAAGTCCCGCATCTGCAACGATAACAGAAGGAAGCCTAAGTTCTCTTACGATATCCTCCAGTTGTATCTTTGCTTCGTCAAAACAGATGGGACATAAAATGCCGCCGCTGCCCTCCATCGTCACATAATCGTATTGTCTGCAGACAGAACGAAATCCCTTTTTCACCACATCCATAGCCACAGGATTTCCCTCAATCCGGGAAGCCAAATGAGGCGAATAGGCATTTTCATAGACATAAGGACACATTTCTTCCAAAGGCTGCGTAATGCCAGATGTCTGCTGCACAAACAGCGCATCTCCCGGTATCAGACTTCCGTCCTCCCGGCGCTGGTTCCCGCTCATGGCTGCCTTATAATAGCCGGGATTTTTCCCGCATTCCGCCAGCTTCCTGACTATCAGTCCCGTAACATAGGTTTTGCCAACATCCGTTCCGGTTCCGGTGACAAATAGTGCGCGGCCTCTCCAATAATCAGGCAATACATCCCTGCCCAACTCCTCCAGCATCTTCCTGTCGCTGCGGATCGTTGCACAGGCGGCGGTAGTCAGCATATTGCCGGTAATTGTGGCGGATGCTCCTGACTGAAAGGCGATTTCGCCGTCATTGGTCAACAGGGCTCTGCCTGCAGCCAGACGGATATTTGCCTCAGGATTAATATACCGGAATAAAGCAATAGTCCTCAAAATTTCCTCTTCGCCCAGTTGGGGCAGCTTTTCCAGCGGAGTACCCTTGATAGGCATCAGCGCATTAATGGGAATGGAATCAATGCCCAGTTCAGCCAGACTGATTGCCATATCCAGACGATCCTCCCAGGTTTCACCCATACCGATAATTCCTCCTGAGCAGGCGCACATGCCCTCCGCCTTGACCTTTTTCAAGGTTTCAATTTTCTGCTCATAGGTGTGCGTGGTACAGATATTGGGGAAATTCCTTTTGGAAGTCTCAATATTGTGGTGATAACTGGTCACTCCCGCCTCATGGAGCCGGTGAAGCTGCTCCTCATTTAAAAATCCCATGGAGGCGCATAAGCCGATTTTACATTCCCGGTGCATCGTTTCATAAGCATGAATGGCCTTGTCAAATTCCTCTCCTGTCAGCGCTCTGCCTGCCGTTACGATGGAAAAGCGGTCCACGCCCTCGCTTTCGTTTATCTTACATGCCTCCACAATCTTCTCTTCCGGCCAAAAATCATAAACCTCACAGCTCGTATGATGATGGACGGACTGTGCACAGTATTTGCAGTCCTCCGGGCAGCGTCCGCTGCGCCCGTTAATGATGGAACATAAATCCACCTTATCCCCTATATAATAGGCTCTGATACGATCAGCTCCTTCACAAAGCTCCTTCAAATCACAGGTCAGAAAAAAGGATAAATCATCCTCCCGCCTGATTCTTCTGCCATCTATAATTTCCTGTGCCAGAGTAAGTGCATCCATTCTATATTCTCCTTCCCATAAGCATTCTCACAGTAAACCTGCTCTACTTAAGCCGTTAATCCAGAAGCGGTTTGATTCTTTTAATCAAAAATGCAGCCAGAATACACAGGCAGACATCTCCCGGAACCGCCAGAATAAAGCAGTACAGTATCAGCGGCCACACGCCGATAGGCGTATTGATCACATAATTGCAGATAACGTAGTAATAAATCATCCCCACCCCATAAACAATCAGCAGACCGGTAAAATTAGCAAACAGATAGTGGGGAATGGTTTTTTCTTTCATCCGCTCCGCAATAAGACCTGTCACATAGGTACCGATACAAAAGCCGATGATATAGCCGAAGCTGGGCTTAAAGACATACCATAAGCCGCCGCCCTCTGAAAAAATCGGGAGCCCGATCAGTCCCAGAATCATATATGCTGCAACAGAAATCGTTCCTCTTTTGGAGCCCAGCAGCAGGCCAGCCAGCATGGTGAACAAAAACTGCAGGGTAAAAGGAACCACAGGAACAGGAATTTTAATAAACGCTCCCGCAGCAATCAACGCGGTAAACAAACCGCAGTAAATCAAAGTTTTTGTTTTAGACATTTGTAAACCTCTCATTCTCATAAGTTGACAATAAGAGTATATCAGACAATTTTAAAATGTCAACCTGATATTTTAATAGGTTTACATTTTAATTAAAAATTTTTGCTCTTGTCTATACTTTCCAAGGTTCTGCCAAATTGGCATTCCCATAACACCATCTCCCGAATCAATCACCGCAACAAGAATACCCTTTCCCGTCAAAAAAGGCTCCCTCTGCGTTACCGGAATAATACATGATGCCTGTTTTCCCTGAAGAACCGACGCATACAATCGCTTAGGCTTCTCTACATATTCCACTTCGTCAAGCTGGGTGAAAGTGTCAATCAAATTTTCCGGAATGGTTACAATCGCATAGCCTGCTATCAACTCCTCCACCTGAATAATATCACTCTGCAGCCTCCCTATATCACCATGATATTTTACAATCAGCTCCCATTTTCTGCTTACCTCGTCAAATCCCACTCCAAGCTGTTGGGATTTTTGCCGCTCCTTCTCTTCTGTCTCCAGCGCCAGGGCAAGCAGATCCTCCAATTTTTGATTTGCCATATTTCACTCTCCCGATTTTCTTCCCTTTTATTCTATGCGGAAATTTTCTATTTTCCAATATTGAACATATGTCCAAAGTATTTTAAAATATATTTAACATTATTATGTTTTTCTAATGTGCAGAGCAAAGTCTCTATGCCGAGAAAGGAATTTACCATGCATGCACCCGAGAACCCCAGTATAGATTACTATTCTGACAGAACAGCCCATGATGCCGAAATCGGGTATCCTGTTCATGTGTATTTTATCGAACTGGCCAAGATGTACATGAATCGCATACGCTGGCATTGGCATCCCGAGTTGGAAATTATCATTATAAACCACGGAGAAGCTGAGCTTTTAGCTGACGACCAAAAAATATGTTTAAAAGCGGGGCAGGGAATTTTAATCAACCAAAATGTAATCCACTCTATTCAGCCCGCTAATTCCGAAAACAATTGTACCCTGTACTCTGCCATATTTCATCCGTCCTTTTTATTCGGGTACGGAAATACTGTAATGTCTGGAAAATATCTGACTCCCATACTCAGTTCTCCGGTTTTTAAGATTATGTTTTTGGATGAATCGGACTTAGTAGGCGCCCAGATTTTGGATACGGTAAACTCGATTATTGCAGTCAATATGACTAAGAAATACGGTTACGAACTGGTTACCAAATCCTATCTGTGCCAACTATGGGGAATTTTGCTGCAAAATATTGTTCCTCAAAATACCGAGAAGCATAAAACCGGAAAGCTCAGTATGGATGAGGTCAGGGTTAAGGAAGCCATTTTGTATGTGGAGGAGCATTACGCAGAACATATTACCTTAGATCAGCTTGCCGCTTCCATACATACCAGCAAAAGCGAATGCTGCCGGTGCTTTAAGAGGACCTTACAGCTTACGCCTATAGAATATCTGATGAGATACCGAATTTTTAAAGCAGCCAATATGATTTACATAGACGATCCGATTTCTCATTCCATATCCAATCTTGCATTTTCCGTAGGCTTTAATAATGCAAGCTATTTTAATAAGGTTTTTAAGCAATATCTGAAATGTACTCCGAAAGAATATCGTAAACGTATCAATGAGGATTCTATCGGAAATGCTTTCAATGTTATTTCAATATAAGAAGCGCAAGCTCCAGGCTTGCGCTTCTTCCAAATACAATTACAGCATCTTTGTAACACTCTACAGCTTATTTATGCCATATCACAGATGAATCTATCTGTGATAAGTCCGCACAACCGGTTCTGGCCATTACGCCCTTAAGCTCGGCATTCATTTGAAGGATTTGTTCTCTCACTCCCTGGGCACCTCTTTCTCCCAAGGGCTTCATAATCACACGCCCTGCAGATACCGCCGTAGCTCCCAGAGCCAGCGCCTTAAAGGCATCCATGCCGCTTATAATTCCGCAGTCCACAAAGATGGGAATTTGTCCGTCTATTACCTTGACTATTTCCGGAAGCACCCTAAGAGGTGGAACCGCATAGTCCATAATACCGTGATGATGAGACACCACAATTCCCTTAACACCTGCCTTCAGGCACTTATAAGCATCCTGACTGCTTAGTACTCCCTTCACCACAAAGGGTAATGAGGTTGCCTCCACAAAGCTTCGAATCTCCTCCATGCTTTTAGGCGCCATGTCATAGCCAAGAACCTTATCATATTCTCCCTTGTCGTTAAATGCATGATCAATATCCATTCCCACCGCCATTACACCACACTTTTGGGCATGAGCGATCCTGTCAAACACTATATCATTGTCAGCATAGGGCTTTATAATCTTAATGGTTCTTGCTCCGGTAGCCGTAATTTCCTCAAGCTCCTCCTTTTCTCCCATTCCCGCCCAGTTAACCGCACCGGCAAGCGCGGCTCCCTTAGCCATTTCTACCATACCATTATCGTGAATATTATTTAAATGCGATAACGCCGCCATCATAATGGGAGTGGTAAAGGTTTCACCATACAGCTTAAAGGCAGTATCCGGTATAACACCGTCCAGATGCCGCATTTCCAAAAGCAATGAGTCAAAATAATCCCTGGTAATCTGATCAGAATTTCCCTGTGGTTTTTCTTCCATGATGTGCCTCCTCCTTCTTCTATTAGTCTTACCTTATCTTACTCAATCTTTCCTAAAAAATCAATTACGCCTGCTGCACTTTCCAAAGCATCCTGCTCCCATTTCCCATAAGACTCAGCTATCTGCCCATATACCATTGACATTTCACGAAGCTGCTTTTCAAGCTTCCCTATCATTCCTGCTGCCAGTTTCATTTTTCGATACATCCCCACGCTTCCCGTCAAATAAAGGGGTATGCTTTCTGCGCTCTTTGCAATTTGCTCTTTTAACCCGGCGATCCTGCCTGTCGTCTGTTCCAATTTCTGCCCGCAGTCCAAAATCCATGCCGGCTTTACCTCCAAATACACATCCCCGGGCACCGTCTTAGAAAGCTCCTTCTTTTCAGCAAGCGCTCCGAGCAGGCTCCTTCCCTCCTTACTAAGAAGCAGACTGCCTTTTATAACCGGCATCCCCTGCAGTATGAAATCCAGACAATCGGAAAGCTTTAGCTTTTCACCGTTTATCCCTGTTTTGGCGCCCTGCAGCGCTTCCATCATCTGCATAACCACAGCGGCACAGCCGTCTCTGGTACCGGCTGGAAGCGCCATAACCGCACCTGACAATACAGCGCCGTAATTTCCCAGTTCTCCCCTTCCCGATACATAATAATTTTTTCTTCCCCCAAACAATGTAATGCTGCTTCCTGTTTTTGGGTCCTTTCCTTCATATGCAAACATATATTTAATATCATGGTATCCGGCAAAATTTCCATGCATAACCGGGGTCTTCACGTATCGAATATTCTCTTCCGGTATAATGCCGACTCCAAGGACGCTGACATAGTCATTTTCACCGTATATCCCATGAAGCTTTTTTACTCTCTCTTCATATTCTTCCCCATAGGAACGTTTCCAGCTTTCAACTGCTTCCGGCGAAAAGCCCTGCCCGTCTACAGAGTAGCATACATCCACCAGATCGGAATATCTGCTTTCCATCGTCACATACTGGGACTTATTCCCTCCCTTGGAGTGTCCCGTAACAATCAGACGCTGGGCGGCTCCAATCCCCATTGTTTCCACTACCTGATCAAAATACTTAAGCGCTCTTTTCTGCTGCAGAGTATCCTCCTTACTCATTCCAATTCCGTTATCCGGCCATTCCCCGTCTCCCGTTCCCCGGTAGACCACATATATGGTGCTTTGATCCGGCGTTTTAAAGGTGCAGGCGGCAGTACCGGAATCATATCCCAGATTTGCACTTTGACATCCAATGACCAAATTTCCTATTGCCTCATTTTCCGCCGCCTGCTTTAGGATCGTATATTCCCCGAAGTGACTTCCTCCCTCCCTGTAATCAGGAAGCTTCTCCAGATCTTTTAAGATATCCGAGAGAGTAGAGCCATCCTTTGCGCCACTGTAATTTAAGTACATATAGGTATCCAGCACCATACTGATCTCCGCCTCTGAAATTTCCTCCATCTGCCGCCACCTGCCTTTTTCTTATACCACAATATTGGAATTTAAGCTGCCGCTCTGATCTGAGTTTCCCTGCTCCGCCTGCTGGTAATGAGCTGCCATTTCCTGCAGATCTTCTACATGCTCCTGAACCATACGGCAGAGCTTGTCCATATCCGTCTGAAGAGAATTGAATTTACTGCTGTATGCGTTGGAGGCCTCCCCCTGCCAGATTCCCTTCATTTCCTGTACCAGCGACATCATTTCCCCCGTCAGGTTTTTCATCTGTCCTCCTGTGGCTGCAAACTCTCCTGATGTCTGAATCAGCTTTTCCGGTGTAACCTTTAAAATACCTTCCATAATCTTCTCCTTTTCCAAACCATTTTGTTAATATTTTCTTGCCGCTGCAATTTCTCTGTTTTTGGCTTCAGCCTGCTCATACCGAAGGGCAATCTCCAAAAGTGCCTGAATGTACTGCCCTATCAGCTGTGAAAAAGCATCCATCTGCTGCCTGTCCCGTAAAAAGGCCTGATGAAAGACATTCTGTGCCTCACCCTCCCACATACCGCACAGGCAGGCTTCATTGTCTGAAAGCTCCTGCGCCTTAGCCTTAAACTGTGCATTCAACTCCTGAAGGCGTGCCGCCTTGTTTCTAAGCTCTGATGATGTTACCTGAAAAAATGCCATATAATTTCTCCTCTCTGTTGGTTTACTAACGTATATCCTTAATAGATTCTTGTTGCTGCAAGAGTTGTATTGACCGCTTCTGCCAGATACATTTCTCTGGCCTGCTCCTCTATTTCCCCCGCCAGCTTTTTAAGTTCATCTCCCTCCTCTTCTAAAAGGCTCCCTATCTCCATTTCCCTTTTCACCAGACTGTCCGCACACTGGCTATTCCATCCCCTTTTGGTGATGGTACCAAAAGCCGGAATATCCCGCCGGGCAATATTTATTACTTCATCTGCCATCAACCGGATCTGTTCTGCCAAATTCATGGCTTCCTTAAAATGTACTTCAATTCTTTGGGATGCTGTCTTCATTTGCTGCTTCTGCCTCCTCATAGCCTGCCGCCATATAAACCAGCTTTTCCACCTGTTCCTTCAACAGTTCAAGCTGCCTTATTCCTGCACCTGCCTGTTCACCAAATGCCTTCCTAAGCATACAAAGCGCTTTTGCATCAAAGCATTCCTCCATACGCTCCATTTCCTCCTTTGCACCAAGAAGCAGTGCCGCTGCTTCTTTGGTCAGTCCTTCCCATTCCCCGCTTTTTTCTTTTAACCTTTGTGTGGTAACCCTTATACTTCCTTCCATACGCTCTCCCTTAATCCCAAACCTTATCTAAATCCGGTCTGTAAGCTCCTTGTTTTTCTTTTCCGTTTTCCACAGCTTATCAGCAAGCTCTGCCACCGCCCTGACCACCGCATTCATCCCTCTTACGCCTGCTTCCACACCTGCCATTTGACACGCTGCCGTGCTTTTCCACTGAAGATATGCCTCTCCCTCCCACCATGAACCAAGCTCCTCTATCTCCGCCTTTAAGAAATCCAGCTTATCCAGCGCACCTGTAAGGGATCTTTCAATCAATTCAATCCGGCTGTTCACCCCTTCCCCGTAAAAACAAATCTGTTCCGCAGCCACCTTTATCCTCCTTTCTCACAGCAAAAGCAATTGATCACCGTTTTTCACTCCTTGCCCGCACAGACTCTCCTTCCCGTTTAAAACACATTCCTGCTCCCATGCATAAAGACAGGCATTCTCTCTCCCTGCATAGCTGACCGACTCCTTTTGCTCTATCAGGGAAATTATATCCCCAACCAAACCTTTTACAGCTTTTCCCTCATCCACTTCAAATTCATAGCTTATATCCAGCATAGGTATCTGCACCTCCACATGCATCATAATTCTTCCTCCCGCATTTCCGGTATCAACAACCTTTGCGTCCGTGACGCTGCACCCTCCTTCCAGTATCCGGTATCCTCCGTCTCAGATTGATTTAGCCTGGCATATCCCAGATCGTCAAAGGAAAATATTCTTTGTGCCGCCCCGTTTCCTCCTAAATGGATCCCCACCTGCCAGGCCGCTGTCAGTCTGAAAAATTCTTCCGTTATAAGATAACCGTCACGAAACGGATCAAAACCTCCGGCTAAAAAAGCTGACTTCTCATTCCCTGCGGCAAGCCCTTCCCAGAATGCCATCCTTTCATCCCGCATAGCGTCAAACTCTCCAATTCTCTTCACAAACCATCCTATATCGGGAATGCAAAAGCAGGCTCCCGGATCCGGGTTTTGATGATAGGAACCAATCTCCTCCTGCCCGATACAGATAAATTCTCTGCTATCCGTAAGCTTCTGCGCCGGATGGTTTTCATCCAGCCACACCACGCTTTTTCCCAGAAAAAGCAGACCTTCCGCCATATTTTCCAAAAATCTTCCTTTTCTTCTTCCTCCCCCGTCGGAAAGCAGAAAACAGCAATGCCTTTCCAAATCCAAATCCTTAATTACTCCGTCGGAAAGCGAATATCCAAGAGGAATATGATTTTCCTTCCACTTATATTCCCGCTTCATAGTCTCATACAGGGGCCTTTGCGGTATACTTGGAAAGACTGCCAAGTCTCCGCTTATCCCTCCTTTTGCTTCTGAGCCGGACTTTAACTGCCAAGTAAACTCTTCCCTGTCCATACAAACCGCAGACTGAAACTCCAGTATTCTTCCATCCACCCTGCACAATCCCCTTCCTTTGGTATTTTCCTTAGGGAACACAGGAAGAGAATACTGCCTTAGGATATCTCCATAGGCAAAACGGTCACTCATTTCCAGGGCCAGCGTCATTTTAATCTTCTCATAAATCCTCCCCGGTATCTCTGATGCCGAGGACGCAGAAAGTATCAGATAAATTCCGCATCCCATCCCCTCGGCTGCCAGCCGCATTAAAAGCTCCAGCTGTCTTTCCTCCAGTTCCTTCAAAAGGGAAGCAATATTATCTATAATAAGAAAAACAATCTGCGCATTATTTCTTTCCTTAAAAAGCCTTTCCAAATGATAAAAGAAAATATCCTTATTCTCCTTTTCATTAAGCACGCCCAGCATTCCCGGTAAGCCCGCAAAGCCGTCCATGCTCTTCTGACTCATGTCCACCCCTAAGACTCTGGCCTGATCCGGTGTATACATAATCAGAAGCTGCTGTATAACCAACTTAAGCAAATTGCTTTTTCCCGAAAGAGGTCCTCCGCATACAGCCATATGCCCCGTTCTCACCGGATCATAGCCAAGCGGAAACTGGCTCTGGTTTTCCGGATCGTCGCACAGCCCCAAGAGAAGCTCTCCTTCCTTAGCAATATGCATTTCTTCAGGTATTTTGGTTCTTTTCAATTCCTTAAGCAGCACTCTGTCGGGAAGCTCCGGCATCCAAAGTGCTTTGGCAAAGATGCTTTGCTCCCTTTTGGCCGTCTCCTTGATCTGATCTGCAATAACCTCCAGCTGGCTTTGCCGCTGTATGCTCTCCTTGGGAAGATAAAGACGCCTTCCGGTGCCTTCTACCAACGCCGTACTCCCTCCCCGATCCTCCTTCGGTGCATAGCTTCCTCCGCAGTAGCCTGTCTGAAACAGTGCATAATATTCATTTCCGCCAATCTGCAGATAGCATTGCCCCGGAGCCGTTAAAAGCGCCGCATCACCATTATGAAGCATGTCCATGCTGTCCTGCCGGTCCTGTACCTTAAGGCAAAGATGAAATCTGGCATTGCTCCATATTCTGTCATCCACCGTTCCCGCCGGCTTCTGCGTAGCCAAAATCAGGTGTATGCCCAAGCTTCTGCCCACCTGTGATAAAGAAATGATCTCCTGCATAAATTCCGGCTCCTCTTTCTTAAGCTGTGCAAATTCATCCACCACCAAAATCAAATGCGGCAGAGGCTCCTCTGCTTTATTTTCCCTGTAAAGTCTGGTATAAGCATCGATATGATTCACTCCATAGCTGCTAAGGAGCTCCTGTCTTCTTCTGTTTTCACTTGTAATCGCCGACATGGCTCTTTTGATCTGATTTCCTGACAAATTAGATATGATCCCTGCACAGTGCGGGAGGTGCTGCAAGGCATTTCCCGTTCCCCCGCCCTTATAATCGATCATAAAGAAGTTAACATCCTCCGGTGAAAAGCTCACCATCATAGAAAGAAGAAATGTTAACAGAAGTTCGCTTTTCCCGGAGCCTGTAGTTCCTGCAATCAGCCCGTGAGGGCCGTGAAACTTTTCATGAATATCCAGACAGACTATGTTTCCTCCCACGCCACAGCCTATAGGTACCTTCATCCTCTCCCCGGGCTGATTATCCCTCCATCTGCGCACAATATTAAGGTCTTCCGCCCTGTGGCAGCCATACAGCGTAAGGAAATCCATCTTTTCCGGTATCTGCTCCTCCATACCCGTCTGGGCAACCCGAAACCCGGAAATACTTCTGAAATAACTCTCTGCCTGTTTTCCTGTAAGCCGTTCTATATCCATACTTTGTCTATACAACCTGTCTTCTAGGCAAACCACCATTTCCTTTTCACTAATGCAGTCCAGATAACTGCGGCAGCTCTTAGGCAGCTGCGCCCTGGTTTCTCTCATAAAGACTGTACTGATGCGGCAGCTGCTCTCACTGTCCGTCAGATATTGATAAAGAAGCTCACCTAAGACCAGCTTATCATTTAACACCAAAACCAGGTGCCACGGAGCACCATCCCCCTGCCTGTCCCGTCCTCTTTCCAGCTCCGACATAAGTGCAGGAAGTATCTGTGCACTTTCCCGTTCATCACCGGCAAGATACCTTGTCTTTCCATCCGGCGACCAGCTGTGGGGCATCCAGCCAAGCCCATCTGCCAATCTCTTTTGCAAAGGTTTTTCCCGGTCAAAGAAGCATACCACCTTCATCTCCGTATAGCATTGACATGCAGCCAGCTGAACAAGCAGCTGATACAATATTTCATAGCTATCCTCCCTTTCCGGATCAGCCAAAATTCCAAGCTGTCTGACCTTCAAAAAATCTATTCCCACAGGCACCTGCTTTATGCTTTGAAATTCCTTTACCAGTCTTTCTCCCTCCTGAAAAAGCAGATCGGGAACAATCTTGTTTGATTTTTGTGCCAGCACTACCTTCATCTGAAATTCTGTTTCTCCCGTTCCAAGGCGCAGAAACAAAAAGTCCTCCTGCCTGAAATATCTGTTCCACAGAACCTTCGGCGTCTGATTTTCTTTTTCCAAAAAGGTATCTGCCGGAGGATATTTTTGCTGAAGTATCCTGCGGTTATCCTCCATGCATGCATTTAAATAATCCTTCATCCCCTGCAGGTACTCCCGGTACTCCAAAGCTCTTTGCTTCTCACTTTTTCCGCCCTCATATCTGCGATATCCATAATTTACTATTCCCCAGAAAAGTGCCAGCGCCGCACTGCAGATTCCCATAGCCACCGACATGAGATAAAAGCCGCTTCCCTGCCCTAATGATGTTCCCAGCCATGCCATAGCAAGCATGGGAATTACCATAGTGACGGAAGGCCCCAGACTAAGTGCCAAAGGCCCGGTGCTTTCCCTTGTCCGAGGGGCAGGCACTAAAATCTCTGCCTGATCGTCATGCAGCTTTTGTTCCTTTTCCCATTTTCTCTCTATCAGGCAATTGGGGGCGGCGGCAGGTACATTTTCGGAAATTTTCTGCCTATTACCTGCCAAATCATTGCAAAACAATTTTAAGTCTATGCCTCCGCCTGAAAGACGGCTTATCCCGGAAAAGCAGCTGCACAGCAAAAAGCCCTTTAGAACCAGGATATGAAATCCGTAAATGTCCACCCTATCCCCTGCTTTCAGGTCTTTTTCTTCAGCTAACAGTTGTTCATTCACATAAACACCCTCGTTTTGTGCGGGATAAATTTTGACCTCCTCCCCATCATATCCGATACGGACATGCCGGGGACTGACCATGCTGCAGTAATCATAAAAAATACGGTTTTGATAAGCGCTTCCGATAACACAGGCTTCCTCCCTGGAAAGAACCAGTCTGCCTGCTCCCGAAATCTCCCGCAGCTCCTTTGTTAAAATCAGTAAAATTTTATCCTTCTGCGCTGTATTAAAATAAAAGGGATGCTCGTCGCTTATCTCCTCATCACCGATGAAATAAACACCTTCCCGCCGGCTTACTACAAGCTGTAAACTATGTGCAAGCATCAGCTCCTTAGCCAATATTATAAGCCGCTGCTCCCCCTCCCGATAAAGGGACAGCCTTCTTCTGGCACATGCCTTCTGCCCGAAAAACAATAGAATCCTACCGCCACACTCTGCATGATCTTTAATTTGTATCAATGGAACCTCCTGAAAAATGAAACCTAAGATTTGAAATTTGATTTTCAGAATTTTTGAAAGTGATATTACATTATCAGATTTTATTTTTGCTGTCAACCGTTTTTTATTATTTTATAAATTATTTAGTAACAATTCAGCCTTCCTGCGCCGCCCCTGATACGGTACTGCTTCTTTGATAAAGCTATGACAGCTTTCGGGATTTAAGGAAACAGGCCGCCCAAATACCTATAAGCT
>JAUNGK010000235.1 GCA_030524555.1 Bacillota bacterium
AAAGCTGTCATAGCTACTATCAAAGAAGCAGCTGCCTACCCGGGACGGCGCAGAAGATTGGACTGTTACCGCTACTTTTTTCCACTTTCTGTTGGCTCACAGCTCCATGTGATTTCCCTTCCGTCACTGCAGGCAATAACGGTTCCCTGCTCATCGGTTCGAAATACCATGCATCCTCCTCGTCGCAGAATATTTAAAACCGCTTCATGAGGATGCCCATAGTCATTATCCTTCCCACAACTTATCACTGCATATACAGGCTCTACTGCCTGCATAAATTCCTCCGATAAGGAACTGCTGCTCCCATGATGTGCTGCCTTAAGCACGTCTGCCTTAAGATTCCTTCCGCTTTGCAGCATTTCCCTTTCCGACTCGCTCTCCGCATCTCCCAAAAACAGAAAGCTGTTATCTCCATAAACAAGCCTGATGGCAATGGAATAGTTATTTTCCTGCTCATAGAACTCACCAATTGGCGCCAAAACAGTAAAGGATGCCTCACCCAGTGCATATACCTTTCCCACCTCCGGCGGCGTGTTTTGATAATTTCTGTCCTTCATGGCATCAATCAAATCAAAGTAAGATTTGGTATCCTTTTCATATTCAGGGTACATAACCACATCACAGTCAAATTTAGTGATTACCACGTCCAATCCCCCGATATGATCGGCATCCAGATGGGTGCCTATCACATAATCCAGCTTCGTTACTCCCTGCTTTTTTAGATAAAACTGTACTGCAGTACCCTTTGTATAATCCCCTGCATCAATCAGCATGGCATGCTCTCCGCATTTAATCAAAGTGGCGTCCCCCTGCCCCACATCAATGAAGTGTATTTCCAGCCCATCTGCATCGCAAGGTACTTCTCTGGTGACCGCTTCTTGAAAAGAAGGAAGATCTCGAAAGCACATAAACATGCAAAGTGCCAACAGAACAAAAAGGATTCCAAGATTTCCCCTCCTGCTCCTTCTATACCTCCTGCCCTTTCTACCTGCCATGTTTCATCTCCCCCAAAGCTTTGTCCTCTCCTGTATCCTACATATCAGAAAGCTCCATCTTAATCCAGGCGGGCTCCATTTCTTCCTGTCTGCTGCATACACAAAAGCTGTACCCCGGAAGCTTACTGGTTTCCGCAAAGTATGCCGACTCCCGCCCCTGCTCTGTAAGTGCTTTATGCTGCCAGTCTATCTGAAAGGAAGCCATTCCCTGACTTAAGCCCCTCCCCGTAAGCTTAATATAGCTCTCTCTGATACTCCAAATTCTAAAAAACATTTCCTGCGCCTGATCCTCTCTAAGGCTCCTTAGCAGGCTGTTGTCCTCATTAGTAAAGAAACGCCGGGCAATGCCGCTCCTGCCGTTTCGATGCTCCTGGATATCTACGCCTACCTCCTGCCTAGCTAATGCGCAGCATGCATACTGCCCGGAATGAGACAGATTAAAATACACATCAGGATATTCCGCCAAATAAGGCTTTCCCCACTGTCCCTGACAGGTACGAAAGGGCGGTGTCTCTTTCGCAGGAAGCTGCAGGTATTCACATAGCGCATAGTGAAGCAGCAGCCCTGCTCCTAAGCTCCTTGCCCTGTCATGACTGCCTTTCATCTGCTCACAGGCTTTTCTTCTTTTTTCTTCAATTTGATACATGTGTGCAAAAAGGATGCTTTCTTCCCAAAAAGAAGCATCCTCCCCATAATATACTTTAACCATGATATACTTTAATTATTTCATCCCTTATTTCAATGGATTTTTGTAGAATTCCTTAAACTCCGTGTATCCCTCTTTCGCTAGCTGCTCCTTCTGGAATTTCTTATTTTTGTTCATTCGAACCACCAGAATTTGTTTTCCTTCGCTTCGCTCCTTCTGCGCCTTAGCAATCACACTGCAAAGCTCTTCTCCCGGAAGTCCCTTTTCCAAAAGATATGCCACCTTGGCAGGCTGGGCCGGAACCTGAAATCCACTTTCCATAAGCAGCAGAATAATTCGTTCAAAGCCAATGGAAAATCCGCAGGCGGGTACGTCATTTCCCGTAAACTTGCCCACCATCTTATCATATCTGCCACCGCCCCCGCAGCTTCCGCCAAACTGGGGCATTGCAATCTCAAAAATGGTGCCTGTATAGTAAGACATTCCTCTAACCAGGGTAGGATCAAATACCAGTTCAAAATCTGATGCTTTCGTTGCACCAACGCTGTCCATAATCTCCTGAAGACTTACTCTTACCTCTTCTTCAAGATAATCCCCAAGAGTTTGTGCCAGATAAGAAAGACTGTCATCTGCTTCCTCCATCCCCTTAAAAAGAGAAAGATATTTTTCCACGCACTCCCTGCCGAAACCATTCTCTAAAAGCTCCGCTTCCACACCATCAAGGCCGATCTTGTCCATCTTATCCAGTGTAATGAATACGCTGTCATAGGAATCTTCCGCAAAGCCGCTGTAGGCAGCCATGGCTTTCAATATTCTTCTCTCGTTAATTCTGATCTGAAAGTCCTTAAATCCAAGACGTCCCAGGGTGGTTGTAGTAGCAAGAATCAGCTCTATCTCCGCCAAATTGGAGGGTTCACCCAAAATATCAATATCACACTGCATAAACTGACGGTAACGTCCCCTCTGAGGTCTGTCTGCACGCCATACATTTCCCATCTGAAGGGCCTTAAAGGGCGTGGGAAGCTCATTGGCGTGATTAGAATAATACCTGACGAGCGGTACCGTCAAATCATACCGAAGTCCGCCGTCTACTAAATCCTTTTCGCTTTCAGCATTTTCCAGATTTAGCTTTTCACCTCTTTTCAGAATTTTAAAAATCAGTTTCTCATTTTCTCCACCCTGCTTGTTGCTGAGATTTTCAATGTTCTCAACACAGGGAGTTTCTATGGAGGTAAAACCGAATTTTCCGTAAGTCTCCTTGATCACTCCTATTACATAATCGCGGATTTGCATTTCCTCCGGAAGAATATCTTTCATGCCGGTCACCGGCTTCTTGGAAAGTGCCATATTATCTGCTCCTATCTGATGAATAATGTCATAATCTGCTTAAACAGTATGTTGCAATTTTACACTTTTTCTTAGCATATTGCAAGTAACAGTTGAGGCTTTGACACCGCCTCGGATATGGCACTCAATTGTAAATTTAAATTCCACTCCTCTACGGAATTTAATCCTACAAATCAT
>JAUNGK010000236.1 GCA_030524555.1 Bacillota bacterium
AGAAAGACCTTGAATATACAAGGATATAATTTTTTCGGCAATTTCTAATTCTTTTACTGAAAGAGAATCCAATAATATAGATAAATTCTTACTGTTACAAATCTGTGTATTAGTTATTCCCAAAATCAAATAGTCATTAGAAACATGAAGTGCACTTGATAATTTAAAAAGCGTATTGATACTCATGCTTTTCCTACCTACTTCAATATCAGCAAGAAATTGAACGGAAATATCGGCCTGTTCAGCTAACTGTTCCCGGGTTAATTGGCGTGATTCTCTAATTTCCCTGATTCGTTTTCCAACTACATTAACATCCAATTCTTTGCGCACAAAAGTTCCTCCTTAATAATCTATAGATATATTTTATGGGTAGTAAGTTGCATGTAAAAATATCAATAGATATTGCAAAACAATAACTAAAGTGATAGTATGTAAATACAATTAGCGAATGTGGTGGGAATTAATATGTATGATGTTTCAAATGAACAAAATAATACGTTTTCATACAAAAATTTAGAAGCAAAATGGATGGAAGCCAGAAAGCATGTGGAATATGAATTGAAATTAGCACAGGGGTTTCATGCAGCAGATGTTTTTTTAAATCAAAATTATCTGGATAATTTTCAGTATTCGCATGTGAAAGAAATATCTGGTAAGGATTTAGATATTTCTAAGATCAGAATGTTTGAAATATCAAAAATAGTCTATGATTCTGATGAGGAGAGCATAGATAAGTTAAATAGTGTTTACAGCGCACTATATAATATTGGAAGTTCTGTTGCAATATACATTGTCGGAAACAGTATAAAAGCACGGTTTTTTTTGGCGGTTAGATGTGACTGTGCGACCACCTTGGCGGCGGATATGCTGGAGGCTGCTTTGCGTGGAAATTTTCCGGGAATTAAGTTAATCAGGCAGGGAAAAGAAGAAAAGGAAAAGATTATTGCAATGGTGGAAAATTGCGTTAAAAACAAAAGCCTTGCAACAGTTTCTATTGTACCGTCATATCGTGCGCAGGACATCACTGCAGAAAACTATGTTCAGGGATTAGAAAAATTTGTTGATACGATGTCAAATAAAGAGTATGTTGTTATTCTTCTGGCAACTCCGGTGAACAAGGAAAGCCTTGAGCAGAGGCGGCATGGCTATGAAGAATTATATTCTACCTTATCTCCTCATTCAAAAATCAGTTTTAACTATGGGCAAAATGAATCCTATAACGTGAGCAAGAGTATATCAGACAATTTTTCGGAAACGATTGGTGAAAGTATCAGTAACACAAATGGGACCTCTGAAAGCTGGGGAAATGGAAGTAATTGGGGAAATAATTTTGGGGTTAATGTGAACCTGGATAACTGGGGAATGAATTCAGGAACATCAAATGGTGGATTTTCATCATATACTACAGGGACATCATTTGCCCGGACTGTCAGTCAGAGTACATCATCAACGCAAGGGTATTCTGATACTAAGACACGGGGAGAGACTGTGGGAGGAAGTAATGCAATTACGATTACACATGAAAATAAAGGTGTTCAAATTCTTTTGGAGAAAATTGAAAAACAGTTGAAAAGAATGGCAGCAGGCGAAAGTTTTGGAATGTGGGAATGTGGATGTTACTTTGCGGCGGAAGATATTGCAGTAACAGCTCTGGCAGCCAATTCTTTTAAAGCACTTATGTCAGGAGAAGATTCTAATGTGGAAAGTTCACACTTGAGCATTTGGAACAGTGAAAGAGAAAAAGAAATTCAAAAAATTTTACTGTCTGTGGAATATATGAAACATCCTGTTGCAGAAATTAAGATTGATAACAATATTCCGTTTCAATCGGTTACACCGACTAATTTAATTAGCGGAGCTGAATTGCCGGTTATTTTAGGATTACCAAGAAAGTCGGTGTCGGGCGTGGCAGTAGTGGATATGGCTGAGTTTGGCAGAAGTGTAGTATATGAAAACAAAATTCCTGAAAAACCGATAAGCTTTGGACATATTTATCATATGGGAAACGTGGAAAAAAATGAGGTTCCCATAGATATAAACCTTTTATCATCACATTGCTTTATTACAGGCTCATCAGGTTCGGGAAAATCATACGCAACGTATAAATTACTAAATTCTTTGTTG
This sequence comes from Bacillota bacterium, assembly GCA_030524555.1. Taxonomy (GTDB): domain Bacteria; phylum Bacillota; class Clostridia; order Lachnospirales; family Lachnospiraceae; genus Suilimivivens. The sequence continues at coordinate 2,125 of JAUNGK010000236.1, forward strand.
GAACAGAATATTAAGATGATGGTTATTGAGCCTGCGAAGGGAGAATATAAGCAGGTATTTGGCGGACTTAGGGGAATAAAAATTTACACAACAGATCCCCAATTATACAGGCTTTTACGAATAAATCCATTTCAATTTCCTGATAATATTCATGTTTTGTCGCATGTTGATCAACTTTTACAGATTTTTAATGCTTCATGGCCATTATACGCCGCAATGCCGGCGATCTTGAAAGAAGCGGTAGTAAATGCATATGTGAAATGTGGATGGGATTTAAACCATTCTGTATGGATTAAGGAATTATCAAAAAAGAAATATCCGACATTTACAGATGTTTTGGAAGAGTTGCCTAAAATTATAAATCGTTCAGAATTTTCAGCAGATTCAAAAGGAGACTATAAGGGAGCATTGGTAACCAGAGTACAGGCTATGACAACAGGAATTAATGGCCTGATTTTTGAGAGAGAATTTGGAATATCTTATAAAATGATGTTTGATTCTAATGCCATAATTGATTTAAGTGATGTGGGTTCCGATGAAACGCGTGCATTAATTATGGGTATGTTAATTATGCAACTTGGAGAATATAGAAAGTCGGTAAGAAAATCGCAGGGTGGAAAAATTCATGATGAATCTCTTTCACATGTGACTGTATTGGAAGAAGCGCATAATTTATTAAAAAGAGTTCCTAAAGAACAATCTCAGGACAGCTCCAATATGGTAGGGCAATCTGTGGAAATGATTAGCAACTCTATAAAAGAAATGAGAACGTATGGAGAAGGATTTATTATTATAGATCAGTCTCCCATGGCTGTAGATGAATCTGTTATAGAAAATACATCTACAAAAATGGTATTGAATATACCAAGTAAGGATGCAAGTAAGGAAATGGGAAGTGCATTAGCGTTGAATGAAAAGCAGACAATGGAGTTATCGCGGTTGAATGTTGGAGTGGCAGCCATAATGCAAAAGGGATGGCTCCAGCCGGTTCTTATGAAGGTAGATTATTGGGAAAATAAGTATGAAGCAGAAA
>JAUNGK010000237.1 GCA_030524555.1 Bacillota bacterium
AAAGAAAGCGCATTTCTTTTCCGCACTTTCTTTTTTAAAAATTTTTTTCATTAAGCTCTTCTTTATGAGCCTTATTTTTAATTTGTCTTAATTGCGTGCACAATTTCATGGGTCCTTTTTTCGGTTCTGTCAGTACTTTTTCATTATATACAACAGACATCCTGCTGCTCCAAGCAGAGACACCGCCGTCAACAGTATCTTTGCCCCCATGCTTATATTACTTAATCCGTTATGATAGGTCATTGCAAAAACGCTTACATTAGCAGCTGCATGAAACAGTACCGGTGCCGCAAAGCTTTTATATTTCTCGTAGGTATAGGCGATCAAAAGCCCCAGAAGGGAGCCGTACACTGCCTGAACCAGGTTTCCGTGATAGCATCCGAAAAAGAGAGAGGATACCACCAACGCAATTCCATAATGGAAGCACCGCTTCATCCGGTTGAAAATCAACCCGCGGAATACCGCTTCCTCCGCAAAAGGAGACAAAACACCATACAAAACCAACCCGATCCAAAAATCCACGCCATACTGGGCTTTTGCGGTCTGCGCAAAGGCCTGCGAGCTTTCCGTCAATCCCACCAGGTTAAACAATGCATTCAATCCTATAGCAGAAAGAAGAGCCAGCGCTGCAAGAAACATATATTTACTGATTATTTCTTCATTCTTGCATGTCCCGGCACTCTCCATCCGGGGCTTATCACCTGCAATCTCAGCCGAAACTCCCCGCCAGATCACAGCCACGCCAAATAAGATGGCCGCGCCGTTAATCATTCCGCTTATGGTGTATCCGTTGCCTTTAAGAAACTCCACCGCCCACTCCGGATTTCTCCCCATAAAGAAATTGAGCCCTACCCCTAAAATGACCTTTGCCATATCATGAATCAAAAAATAAACCAGCAAAGGAAACAATATATAAACCGCTTTTTTTATGGAACTCCATGACCTGATGCTTTCTGCATCCCATCTGGTATTCATTGTTTTCCAGAAATTCATCCTTCCACGCCCTCTTTGACCACTATATAATAATATAATTGTGAAACTAATTAGATCAGTTGAATGTTCAGACCATATATTCTGCGAGAAGCCTTATGCGCCGTGGAAATGAGACTCATAAAAACGTGGAAGCCTCTGCTGAACACGTTTTTAATCTCTGAGGCTCATTGAAACGCTTGGCGCAACAGGATTTGAGCGGAATATATTGTCTGAACATTCTCCTATCTTTTTGCTTCGCTATTACCTATTTATGCGCCGTGCAAAAGCAGCTCTTCAAGCTCTTCCATAGTCTCTGCAATATAATCCGCCCCTTCTTCTTCAAGCTCCCCTTTTGCAGCGTAACCAAACCGAACCCCGATCCCTGTCAATCCGTAGGCTTTGGCGCCCTGAATGTCAAACTTTCTATCTCCTACCATTGCACAGAGTTCATGTCTTTGTGACGCCTCCATGGCAAGAATACCAAGCTGCCGCAGTGCTTCCTCCACTACCTCCTCCTTAGTACCTCTGGTTCCGTCCAGTTCGCTTCCCACAATCACCTCAAAGTACGGGCTGATGTGAAAGTGTTCCAATATCCGGCGTACAAAGCATTCCGGCTTACTGGATGCCACTGCAAGATGTATTCCGCTTTCCTTTGCCCGGCGCAGCATAGAAACAGTACCGGGGAAAATCTTATTTTCTAATATACCAATAGGCGTAAATCTCTCCCTGTACACTTCAATTGCTTTCTTTGCCTGTGCCTGTGTAAGTCCGTAAAATTCCATAAAGCTGTCCTTAAGAGGCGGGCCGATAAAGGGTTCCAGCTTTTTCAGATCCGGCTCATCAATGTGAAAATAGCGCAGGGCATGCTGCACGGATTTGGTAATTCCCTCTTTTGGATCGGTAAGAGTTCCGTCCAGATCAAACAAACAGTATTGAAACATCATATCCTCATTTCTGCTCTTTTAAGTTTTCTATAATCCAAGCTTCTTAAACAGATCTCCCAGGCTTGTACCCACACTTTCATCAGAGGAAAACTGCTTCATGTCAAGGCTTTGGTTCTCCTCCACCTCCTGCTCCTGTTCAGCGGCTTTGATACTTAAGGATATTTTTCCGTCATTGGTACTAAGAACCTTTACCTTAACCTTATCCCCCACCTTAAGAACCTCAGAAGGCTTCTTAATCCTCTTCTGACAAATCTGTGAAATATGAACCAATCCGGTCAATCCATCCTTCAAATCTACAAACGCCCCATAAGGCTGCAGGCTTTCTACTGTTCCCTCCAGCACTGTGCCCGGAACAAGCATAGCCACCTTGTGGTCATGCTTTTCCTTTTCCTGTTCCTTCAAAATCTCCTTAGCTGACAGAACAAGCTTTTCCTTTTCCCGATCCACAGTTATGACTCTTACGGTCAATTTCTGTCCTACATAGCTCTCCACATCCTCCACATAGGAAAGAGCAAGCTGGGATGCAGGAATAAAACCGCGTATTCCCTCCACATAAGCTACAACACCAGCATTTACCGCTTCACTTACCTTGACACTAATGTCGGTTTTTTCTTCCATATATTGACTTAGCACGTCCCATGCCAGCACTGCATTAGCTTCCTTGCGTGAAAGCAGGATATTTCCCTGTCCGTCATCCATGCGTACAACGGTAGCCTCCAGCACATCTCCCGTATGAACCTCTTCCAAAACAGCGAAGCCCGGATCATCGCTCATATCTGCTGCTTTAATAATACCCTGCGTATAATATTTAAGGTCAAGAGTCACCTCTTCTTCATTTACGTCAATGACTGTTCCGGAAATCACATCTCCTTCATTAATTGTCCGAAAGGAAGCCTCCAGTTCCTTTTCATAATCCTTCATTGATTCTTCCACTCTAGTTTCTCCTTCCAATTTTTAAGAGGATACCCTTTATATGAGTATCCTCTTACTATTATAAATAAATTGACCATTATTGTACAAGTCTTTTATCTTAATAATTCTCAGCCTTAACCTGAAAATAGGATTGAGGATGTGCACATACAGGGCATACCTCCGGTGCTTTCTTTCCTACACAGATATGTCCGCAGTTAGCACACTGCCATACCACATCACCATCCTTAGAAAATACCAGATCCCCCTCAATATTGGCAAGCAGCTTTCTATAGCGCTCCTCGTGTTC